>NZ_JBFAEO010000023.1:0-56823 GCF_040642015.1 Actinosynnema sp. NPDC020468 | reverse complement strand
CCAGGCGGCCAGGCGGCCAGGCGGCCAGGCGGCCAGGCGGCCAGGCGGCCAGGCGGCCAGGCGGCCAGGCGGCCAGGCGGCCAGGCGGCCAGGCGACCAAGCAGCCCAAGCAGCCAAGCAGCCAAGCAGCCAAGCAGCCCAAGCAGCCAAGCAGCCAAGCAGCCAAGCAGCCAAGCAGCCCAAGCAGCCAAGCAGCCAAGCAGCCAAGCAGCCCAAGCAGCCCAAGCAGCCAAGCAGCCAAGCAGCCAAGCAGCCCAAGCGACCAAGCAGGCCGAGGCGGTGGTTGGTTGGTGGCTGTGCTCGTCCAGGGCTGCGGCGGTTGGCGGGGTGGTGCGGCGGGAATCGGTTCGGTTAGGTCGGTGGTTGCCGTGGGCGACCAAGGCTTGCGGGGTGGGTGGGTTTCGGGTGGAGGTGGGGTTATTGGCTTACTTGGCGGCCCGATTCGTGGATCGGGCAGGTGGTTCTGGCTGGGCAGCGGTTGCAGTCCTGGTTTTCCCTGGCCTCGTAGGACGGGCCCACGCTTGACCCCGCGGCGGCCTGGACGGCCTCCAGCCAGACTCGGACGCCCTGTTCGTCCAGTGGGGACTGTTCCAGTTCGGTCGCGCCCGTCTTCTTGTTCTCCTTCGCCACGTACAGCAGCCGCGCGCCGCCCGGGTCGGTGCGCAGGCCCAGGTGGGTGAAGCCGCCCAGGGCGGAGGCCAGTTGGTAGACGGCCAGTTGCGGGTGTTGGCGGGCCTCTTCCTTCGTCACCGGGTTCTTGCCCGTTTTCACGTCCACCACCACCGGGCGGCCGTCGCGGTCGGTTTCCAGGCGGTCCACGAGGCCGCGCACCTTCAGCCGCGGGCCGCCCTCCTTCTTCGGGACCTCGACCGAGATCTCCTCCTCGACCGCCACCTGGGTCAGCTGCGACCGGCTGCTCGCCAACCACGACAGGAACGTGTCCAGCATCCGCTCGACCCGCACCCGCTCCCGCCGCGAGAACCACGGCGCGCCCGCGTCCACCGCCGCCCACGCCTCGGCCAACTGCGTGCGCAACTCCTTCTCCTCCGCGCCGGACGCCGCCGCCTGCGCCAACGCGTGCACCAGCGTCCCGGTGATCGACGCCAGCTCGGCCGGGTCCTGCCCGCCGTGCCGTTCCACGACCCACCGCAGCGGGCACTTGGCCAGCACCTCCACCGTGGACGGCGACACGCTCACCGTGTGCTCCTCCGTCCACAGTGGATCGCCCGTCGACACGGGAGCCAAGCCGTACCAGGAATCCGGGTGCGCGCCGGGCACACCCTCCGCGGCCAGCCGGGCCAGCTGGGCCGCCGCGCGCTCCCGCCGCGGCACGGGCTCGTCCTCACCGCACACCACCCGGCGCAGCTCGCCGACCAGCTCGGCCAGCACCAGCCCGCGCTCGGCCGGCACGATCCGCCGCTCACCCTCCTCGGACGCCGACTCCTCCAGCTCGTCCAGGAACCGCGACGGCTGCTCGTCCTCGCCGCGCACCGCGCTCACCATCAGCGTCCGCCGCGCCCGCGACGCCGCGACCAGCAGCAACCGCCGCTCCTCGGCCAGCAGCGGCGCGACCGCCGACACCGTCGCCGCGTCCACCCCGGCCACCACGTCGACCATCCGCTCGACCCCGAGCAGCGAGCCGCGCAACCGCAGGTCCGGCCACGACCCCTCCTGCACGCCCGGCACCGCCACGACCGTCCACTCCCGACCGGCCGACGCGTGCGCCGTCAACACCGTCACCGCCTCGCCGGTCGGCGCGGACGCGGCGAGCGTGTCGCCCACGAACTGCTGCGCCGTCAGGTAGTCCGCGAACCCCTCGGCGCCGGAACCGGGCAGCCGGTCCACGTACTTCGCCGCCGCCTCGAACAGCGCCACGACCGCGTCCAGGTCCCGGTCGGCCTGCATCCCGGACGTGCCGTGCCGCGCGGACTGCGCCACCCACCGCTGCTCCAACCCGGTGGTCTGCCACAGCTCCCACAGCACCTGCTCGACGCTGAGCCCGGTCGCGATCGCCTTGCGCGCGCGTTTCAGCAACCCGGACACCCGCCGCGCGGGCATCGCCTCGACGTCCTCCAGCGCGGCCAGCCGGTCGGCCTCCTCCAGCACCTGCACCAGCAGTTCGCCGCTCGGCCGGTCACCGCCCGCGGCCATCTCGAGCCGGCGCAACCCGCGCCGCAACCGCCGCAGCGCCAACGGATCCGCGCCGCCCAGCGGTGACGCCAGCAGCATCGCCGCCGTGTCCTCGTCCAACGTCCCCGGCACGGCCGCGCAGCGCAGCAGCGCCAGGAACGGCAGCACGGCGGGCTGCTGGGCCAGCGGCAGCTCGTCCGACAGCACGGCCACCGGCACGCCGGCCGCCAGCAACGCCCGTTGCAGCACCGGGAGCGACCGGACCGCCGACCGCGCCACCACCGCCATCTCCGACCACGGCACCTCGTCGATCAGGTGCGACCGGCGCAGCTGGTCGGCCACCCACGCCGCCTCCTGCGCGGCCGAGGCGAACAGCCGCACCCGCAACGCGCCCGCCTCGCCGTCGGCCGGCTCGACCGCGCGGGTCGCCGACGTGCCGGGCAGCCGGGACGCCAGCCGCGCCACCGCGTCCCGGATCCCCGGCGCCATCCGCCACCCCCGCCGCAGCACGACGGTCGGCGCGTCGGACTCGGCCAGCAGCGCCGGATCCGCGCCGCGGAAGGTGAACACCGCCTGGTCCGGGTCGCCGAACAGCACGAACTCCCGCGCCGCGACGCCCAGCGCGCGGACCAGCGCGTGCTGCATCGGGTCGAGGTGCTGCGCGTCGTCCACGAACAGGTGCCGCACCCGCGCCCGCTCCTCGTCCAGCACGCCGGGCTCGGTGTCGAACGCCAGCAGCGCGCTGCCGACCAGCTCGGCCGCGTCGTAGGTCGGCGCCATCCCCTGCCCGAACCCGGACAGCAGGTTGACCTCCTCGTACTCGCGGCCGAACAGCCCGGCCGACACCCACTCCGGCCGGCCGTGCTCCCGGCCGAGGTCGACCAGGTCCTCCGGCGCGAGGCCCCGCTCGGTCGCCCGGGACAGCAGGTCGCGCACCTCGTGCGCGAACCCCGGCAGCCCCAGCGCGGGCCGCAGCCGCTCGGGCCACTTCGCCGCGCCCATCGCCACGTCGCCCGCCAGCAGGTCGCGCACCATCGCGTCCTGCTCCGGACCGGCCAGCAGCCGGGGCGTCGGCTCGCCCGCGCGCACCGCCCGCGCCCGCAGCACCGCGAACGCGTACGAGTGCACCGTGCGCACCAACGGCTCCTGCGACGTCGGCAGCACGCCACCGCGCGCCGGCCGGGCCAGCAGCCGGGTGACCGCCGACCGCATCTCGACCGCGGCCCGCCGGTTCGGCGTCAGCACCAGCACGTTCTCCGGACGCGCGCCCAGCCGCAGCACCCGGTCCGCCACCACCTCGGCGAGCAGCGTCGTCTTGCCCGTCCCGGGGCCGCCCAGCACCCGCAACGGCCCCGCGACGTGCTCGAACACCGCGCGCGCGGGCACGTCCCAGTGCCGCCGGGGCCTCTCGCGAGGTTCCCGGCGCACCAGCACGGGCGCCCGATTCACGGCCATGGCGAAGATGGAACCACGAGGCACCGACAATTCCCGGACGCGGTCCGGCGGCGGTGATCGTCGTGGCATCCTGTCGCGCGTGGATGAGCAGTTGCACGAGAAGATCCGCGACACCGTCCGGTCGATCCCGGCGGGCAGCGTCGCGACCTACGGCGACGTCGCCGACCTCGCGCGGGCACCGTCGCCCCGGCTGGTCGGCCACGTCCTGAACGAGGACGGGCACGACCTGCCGTGGCACCGGGTGCTGCGCGCCAACGGCACCTGCGCGCCGCACATCGCCGAGGAGCAGTTGCAACGCCTCCGGTCGGAGGGCGTGCTCGACGACGGCGGCAAGGTGAACCTGCGCAAGTACCGCTGGGCGGAGGCCGTCAAGGACGAGGAGGAGCCTCCGTCGTTGTTCTGACCCACCGCCGGGCCCGGTCGACCTCCGCGCCCAGCTCCGGGTCGCCGGTGAGCGCCGCGGCCAGCTTCAGCTGCGGCACCGCCTCGGCGTGCCGGCTCTGCCTGCTCAGCGTGCGACCGAGCAGCAGCCTCGTGTAGCCGTCGGCCGGGTCGAGGTCGACCAGCCGGCGCAGCACGCGCTCGGCGTTGCCCAGCGACGCGGACTGGAAGTGCGCCAGCGCCAGCTCGGTCAGCACGGTGCGGTCCTCGGGCGCGTGCTCGACGGCCTCCGCGAGGATCCGGGCGGCGCCGCTCGGGTCGCCCGCGACGCGGAACTCCCGGCCGCGCCGCAGCAGTTCGCGCACATCGGTCATGACAGCTCCTCGTCCGCCGGCGACAGGTGCGGCACCCGCGTGCCGCCCAGCCGCCCGGCCTGGAAGTCCTCGATCGCCTCGAGGATCTCGTGTCGGGTGTTCATCACGAACGGCCCGTACCGGGCCACCGGCTCGCGCAGCGGCAACCCGCCGAGCACGAGCACGTCCCACGTCGTGCCGGCCCGCGCGGTCAACGCCCGGCCCGGGCCGAGCACGGCCAGCTGCCCCTCCTCCAGCGGGCGCTCCTCCGGCCCGACCACACCGCGGCCGGACAGCACGTAGACCAGCGCGGTGAACTCCTCGGGCCACGGCAGCCGGAGCCGCGCGCCCGCGGCGACCGTCGCGTGCAGGTAGGTGATCGGCGTGTGCGTGACGCCCGGTCCGCGGTGCCCGGCGACCTCGCCCGCGATCACCCGGACGAGCGCGCCGCCGTCGTCGCTCGACAGCAGCGCGACGTCGTGCGCCCCGATGTCCTGGTAGCGCGGCGGGGTCCACTTGGCCGACCTCGGCAGGTTGACCCACAGCTGCACGCCGTGGAACAGCCCGCCGGTGGTGACCAGCTCCTGCGGCGGCAGTTCGCTGTGCAGGACGCCGGAACCGGCACTCATCCACTGCGTGCCGCCGTCGGTGATCAACCCGCCGCCGCCGGTGGAGTCCCGGTGCTCGAACGCGCCGTCGATCATGTAGGTGACGGTCTCGAACCCGCGGTGCGGGTGCCACGGCGCGCCCTTCGCCTCACCGGGCCCGTACTCGACCGCGCCCATGTGGTCGAGGAGCAGGAAGGGGTCGGCGAGCGCCAGGTCGACGCCCGGGAACGGCCGCCGCACCTGGAAGCCCTCGCCCTCCAGGAACGTGCGGGCAGGCACCACCTTGTGCACCCCGCGCCAGTCCGTGCCGGCCTCGGGCAGTGCGGGGAGCCTGGTCAGGGTCAGCGTGTCGGCGGTGACGGCGGGCATCTCTGCCTCCTTCGGCGGGACCACCGGATCCGGCGGTCGCTCACCCCGTGTCAACCTGGTTGAACCATCAACTATTCCGGCGGGGTCGGACCGACGCCCGACCGCGACCAGGTGCCGTAACGAAGGCGACCGATGGTCCGACAGAGGCATCGAGGCGGCGGGTCCAAGCGGAATGGCGAACCTGGGGACGCGCGATGTCGAGAAAACTCCCGAAACCGATCGGGTCCGCAGTCGCGGCGGCCGTCGTACTGCTCGACGTCCTCTTCATGTCCGCGGTGTACCGGGACGGCAGCCGTTGGCCGACGCTCGCCGCACTGCTGATCGGGACAGTCGTACTGGTGGCGAGGCACACCTATCTCGCACACTATCGACCTTTCCACACCCCCGCAGCGAAGCCGGACGACCCCGATGCAGGCGTAGCCCTCGCCGGACGACTCCAACAGGAGTCGGGCGATTCGCCGGGACCCTCGGCGGGAGAAGCCATGGCCTTCGCCGGCTGCCTGGTCCGACCGGACCGGTTTCGCCGGCGGATCGTGGAGGAGTGCGTGCCACAAGGCCGCACGCTGCGCAAAACGGTGACCGTCGACCTCGAAATACCCGAGCGCTTCGCGGCCGACGCCGCGCCGGAACACGTGCACCTCCCGATCCTGATCGGCCCCAAGGGTGACCTGCTCGACGATTTCACCGTCCGCAATACGAACAACGAGGAAACGCCGTGGCTTACCCGCGGTGAATACCTCACCCTGGTCACCAAGGTGCTGCGCGTTCTTCTTTCGACATCGGAGCAACGCGCTCCGGGCGAGGGCCTGTCGCCGGATGCGACAAAGGCGGAACGGCGTGCCATCGAGTGCATCGTCCGACGAAGCGACCCGCGACACGACATGCAGGTCGACCATTCCGGCGCCGAGGCCATCGCCCGGCTGGAGGTCGACAACCCGGTTGCGCAGAAGATGGCCGTGCTGTTCGTCCAGGCGCTCTCCGGAAACGACGCCGTCGTGGTCCGCGTGCGCGACGTGGACGGGAGTCGACGGCACCGCGTCACCTACGGGGTCACGCTGATACCCACGTTGGTCCTCGAGCGTTCCAGGCGATCACCGCGGTGGTCGGGTCGCGGGTTCCTCCAGGTCGCGCTCGGCGCGGGTTCCTCGAAGCTCTTCCTCGACATCTCCAACGCCGCGACCTGTCAGAGCTACCACCTCTACGTGCGCGCGCCCGACGGTTGCTACCTGGCGCATCAGGCGCTTCGCGATGTCCACGGGACCACACGACAGCAGGTCGACCCCGTCCGAGGGGCCCCGCATTGGCGGTTCCGCGAGCGACTGGGCCAGCCGTACGCCCATTTCCACGCTCGGCACTTCCCGACGGCCGACCACGGCCGCAGGCCGGGCGTCGAACTGGCCTTCGACGAGATCCCGCCCGGTTCGACGATGCGCGCGACGATCACCGCGCTCGCCGCTCTCGCGATCCTCTGGATGATCGGTTTCGCCATCTCGAAGGGCACCGACTCCCAGGCGCCCGGCACCGACGCCCCGGCGTTCCTCCTGGTGTTCCCCGCACTCGCGGCCACCTGGCTGGGTCTCGACGCCCCGTCGCGCGTGGTGGAGGTCCCGATGTCGGCACGGCTCTCGGTGCTGATCACCCTGGTGCTGTCGGTGATGGGCACCGGGCTGTACGTGCTGCACAAGAGCCTTGGGCACGGCTTCGACGCGAAGGTGCCGGGCGGGCAGTCGATCCTGGGCGTTTCCGACCTCACCTGGGCCGTCGTCGTGGCGGGCGCGCTGCTCAACGTCCTGTGGATCGGCTACCGCTGCGTCGTCCAGATCTGGGCGTACCTCACGTGCTTGACGGCCGACCCCACGAAGTGACACGAGATCACAGCAGCGCGACGACCTGGGTGGCGGTGCGCTCGATGCCCGTCAGCGACAGGCCGCTGGAGCGCGGGTGCAGGGCGTGGACCGCCAGGCGGAAGATCGCGGCGCGCAGGAGGGTCTGGGGCCACTCCTCCAGGTGTTGCCAGCGCTGGGCGAGGCCCGCGTCCGCGCCGCCCCACGCGAGCGAGTCGACCGCCACGATCGCCGCGCCGTAGGCCGCCGGGCGCCAGTACGCGCTGAAGTCGATGATCGCGGGCGCGGCGTCGCCCGCGAACAGGACGTTGCCGAACAGGTCGCCGTGCACGACCTGGTTGCGGGCCGTCACGGGCTTGCGGTAGCCCGCCAGGAGTTCCACCAGCCGACCGCCCAGGTCCGGATCCAGGTCGGCGGTCTCCTCGTCCCACGCGATCCGGTCCGCGGTCGCGAACAGGTCGGTGCGGGCGTCCAGGAACCGCGGCTTGGGCAGGTCCGCGGTCGCGGTGTGCAGCCGGGTCGCCACGGCCACCACCTCGTCGTGGCGCGGCTCGGCGCGCCCGGACAGGTACTTCGTGGCCGCCCAGCCGCCGACGACGTAACGGCCGTCCGTGGAGCGAAGGGGACGCGCCACGCGCAGGTTCTCCACGGTGAGGGCGTCGAGCGTCTTCGCGACCCACGTCGCCTCGGCGGGCTTGCCGGCGGGGCGGATGGCGGCGTCGCCGCACCGCCACGCGGGACCGCCGTCGATCAGCTCCGGTTCGGCGTCACGCTGGCCGAACGCGGCACGCACGTGCGACGGCGGAGGCTCCGGAGGTGTGGTCACGCGGGCACGCTACCTGCACCACCCGGCCAGGTGGTGGACCTGGGGCGTTGCGTCGCGCGCCGTGCACACGTTCGGCGGAGTCCGCATTAGTGCGGTTCCAGTAGGTAGCCGAGGTCACCACGAAAAAGAAGGGGGTCGCCACGCGGGCGACCCCCTCCTCCGACACCGATCTCAGTACGTGGGCAGGCTCTGGTCGATCTGCCGGGCCCACGCCAGCACGCCGCCGCCGACGTGCACGGCGTCCTTGAAGCCCGCGCCGTGCAGCACGGCGAGCGCCTCGGCCGACCGCGCGCCGGACTTGCAGTGCAGCACGATCTGGCGGTCCTGGGGCAGCTCGGCGAACGCCTCGCCGGAGATGATCCGGTCCTTCGGGATCAGCACCGAGCCGGGGATGCGCACGATCTCGAACTCGTGCGGCTCGCGGACGTCGACCAGCACGAAGTTGTCGCCCCGGTCCTGCTTGTCCTTGAGCTCCTGCGGCGTGATCGTGCTGTTCGCCGCCGCGGCCTGCGCCTCGTCGGACACGACGCCGCAGAACGCCTCGTAGTCGATCAGCTCGGTGATCTTCGGGCTCTCCGGGTCCTTGCGGATCCTGATGGTCCGGTACGACATCTCCAGCGCGTCGTACACCATCAGCCGGCCCAGCAGCGTCTCGCCGATGCCGGTCAGCAGCTTGATCGCCTCGGTCACCATGATCGAGCCGATCGACGCGCACAGCACGCCCAGGACGCCGCCCTCGGCGCACGAGGGGACCATGCCGGGCGGCGGGGGCTCGGGGTAGAGGTCGCGGTAGTTCAGGCCCTGGCCGTCGGGCGCGTCCTCCCAGAAGACGCTCACCTGGCCCTCGAACCGGAAGATCGACCCCCACACGTACGGCTTGCCCAGCAGCACGGCGGCGTCGTTGACCAGGTACCGGGTGGCGAAGTTGTCCGTGCCGTCCAGGATCAGGTCGTAGGGCCGGAAGATCTCCAGCGCGTTCTCCGACGTCAACTGCTCCTGGTGCAGGTTCACCGTGACCAGCGGGTTGATCTCGGCGATCGACTCCTTGGCGCTGAGCGCCTTCGGCTTGCCGACGTCGGACTGGCCGTGGATCACCTGGCGCTGGAGGTTCGACTCGTCCACGACGTCGAAGTCGATGACGCCGAGCGTGCCGACACCGGCCGCGGCCAGGTACAGCAGCGCCGGGCTGCCGAGGCCGCCCGCGCCGACCACCAGGACCTTCGCGTTCTTCAGCCGCTTCTGGCCCGGAACCCCGACATCCGGGATGATCAGGTGGCGGCTGTACCGCGCCACTTCTTCCTTGGTCAGCTCCGCTGCGGGCTCGACGAGCGGCGGAAGCGCCATCTGGGTCCTCCTCGGGGAAACATGTCCTTCACAGATGGACAACACCAGCGTGCCCGTCCGTCTTCCCTCACGGGAAGTCGTCCCACTACTTGGGCGCGACGGGGAACGCGTTGGGCGTGCACACCTTGCCGTCGGCGGGCACCGCGTCGCGGTTGGACGGGTCGACCTCGTTGAGCTTCGCCACGTAGTCGTTGGCCACGCCGAACGTCTGCTGCATCATCACCGGCGCCGGCTGCCCGTTCTCCTTGCAGCCCTCGTGGCCGTTGCCCAGCGCGTGGCCGACCTCGTGGTTGATGGCGTACTGCCGGTAGTTCGAGAGGTCGTTGCTGAACGCCTTGGCACCGCGCACCCAGCGCGCCACGTTGATGATCACGCGCCCGGTCTGCGGGTGCCAGCACGACGACTCGTACTGGATCTGGTTGCCGCACATGCTGTGCGTGGTGTTCGTGGTGGTGAGGCTCACGGTGAAGGACGGGTTCGCGGTGGCGTCCACCCGCTGGAGCGCGACCGCCTCGGTGCCGACCCAGCTGCGCGGGTCGTCCAGGAAGTGGTCGACGGTGCGGGCGAACGCCTCCTTGTCACCGCCGTAGTCGGCCGGGTCGACGCCGTCCTCGATCGCGATCGCGTAGGTGGACAGCGTGCCCTTGCCGACCTGGGGCGTGGTGCCCGGCACGACCTGCCAGGTGCCGGCGCCCTGCTCGCTGTACTTGGGCCCGTCGGGCAGTTCGGCGGTCGGGATGTCGACCAGCTTGACCGGCGCGGGCGGCGTCTCGCTGACCCCGGTCGGCCCGGGCTTGGCCTCGGCCGACCCCGGCGGCGTGCCGGTGGCCGACGCGGCCTCCTCGACCCGGCTGGGCACGGCGGTGTCCACGACGACCAGCACGGAGAGCACGACGAGCACCGGGATGGCGTAGATGCGCCACCCGTAGTTCGCGACCAGGCCCTTGACCCCGCTCCGACGCGGCGTCCGGTGCGCTTCCCCCGGTTCCCAGGAGGCGGCCAGCGGCTCGGCGGACGTGCGTCGGGCACCGCGGCGGTAGCGGTCCTCGTCGTCCGACGGCCGGACGCCCGGGGTGGGCGCCGCTTCCCGCCCGCCCTGCGATGTCCGGTTCACGGACCAAGGGTGCCACAACCGCGGGCGTCCGGTGGACCGCGGCCGACCGCGGGCCATCACCCTTGTGGGTGCACCTCACGGCCGCCGCCGACCACGCCGCGCTCACCAGGTGCCGGCGTCCACCGACTCCCACATGCCGAGCGCGGCCCGGGCCACCGTCACCGGGCGCTCCATCTGCGCCACGTGACCGGTGCGCGGCAGCACCAGCAGCCGGCCCTTGGGCAGCACCTTCGCCAGCCGCGGCGCCTTGCGGACGCTGACCAGCCGGTCCTCGGTGCCCCACACGACCAGCGTCGGCGCGGTGATCCGCGGCGGCAGCTGCCACATCGACCGCGACCGCGGCACGAGCCAGGTCCGGATCAGCTCGGTCGTGCTGCGGCCCAGCGCCAGACCGGCCCACGGCTGCGCCGAGCGCTCCGTGTACTCCTCGTGGCTCTGCGCGATCCGGCCCGGCGGCACCGCGGACGGGTCGGCGAAGCACAGCCGCAGCATCTGCTGGGTCCGCTCCTCGGGGGTGACCAGCGCCAACTGCGCACGCACCCGGGCGCCCAGCACCGGCAGGAACGCCAGCGGCAGGCGCGGGTCGGACACCCGGCGCAGCGACGGGCGCAGGTCCGGCACGGCCGGCGAGACCAGCGTGAGCGTCCGCACCAGCTCCGGCCGGGTCGCGGCGGTGATCAGGGCGATCGCGCCGCCCATGGAGTTGCCGAACAGGTGCACCGGCCCCGTGCCCAGGCTCTCGATGAACGTCGCGACGACCTCGGCGTGGGTCGTCATGGAGAAGTCGTAGCCGTCGACCGGCTCGGACCGCCCGAACCCGGGCAGGTCGAGCGCGTGGCCCGCGGCGAACGGCGACAGCTGGGCCGAGAGGTCGGTCCAGTTGGTCGCCGAGCCGCCGAGGCCGTGCACGTAAACGGCCGTTGACCCGGTCGGTCCCGGCGTGCGGCGGACGTGGACGCGGTGACCCGCGACGTCCACGCAGTCACCGGGCCAGGGATCGATCGTTGTGTCCAGTGGTGGCAACGAAGTGGCGGAGAGGGGCACGTGTGTGACGGCGGCTCTGCTCGCCTCCAGGGTGTCGGTCATTGTTCCAGGATGCCTGCACGGACGTCCTACGAAACGAGAAGCTTTCCCGGAACGCTGCTACCAGCGAGTAAGGTTCTTGCCGAGCCGGGAGGGCAACCCCCTCCGGCGGCGCGAAAGACTGGTTGGGTGGAGGGCACCATGACGGAGACGGCCCAGACTGCGGTCGGGCACCACGGCGGCCCGGCGGGACGCGGCGTGAGGCTGCCGCGCACCGCCCGCCGTGCCCAGTTGTTGGCCGCGGCGCAGGACGTGTTCGTGAACAACGGCTACCACGCCGCCGCGATGGACGAGATCGCCGAGCGCGCCGGAGTCAGCAAGCCCGTGCTGTACCAGCACTTCCCGGGCAAGCTGGAGCTGTACATGGCGCTGCTGGACTCCCACGTGGACGAGCTGGTGGACCGGGTGCGCGGCGCGTTGGCGTCCACGACGGACAACAAGCAGCGGGTGCAGGCGACGGTCGGCGCGTTCTACGACTTCGTGGACGGTGAGGGCCAGGCGTTCCGGATGGTCTTCGAGTCCGACCTGCGCGGCGAACCCCAGGTGGCGCAGGCCGTGGAGCGGGCGACGACGGACAGCGTGGACGCGATCACCGCGACCATCACCACGGACACCGGCCTCGACGAGCACCGGGCACGGCTGCTCGCGGTCGGCCTGGTGGGGTTGAGCCAGGTCACGGCGCGCGCGTGGCTGGCCGACGACCGCAAGGTCCCGAAGCAGGACGCGGTCCAGCTGATCTCGAACCTCGCGTGGCGCGGCATCGGCGGCGGCTTCCCGCTCCAGCACCACGAGCTGTGAGGCCGCGTCGGTAGGTCGCGACTCGTTTCACCGCGATCACGCTCTTCGATCGCGGTGAAACCAGTCGTGAACTGCCGACCTCCAGGCGGCCGAACCGCCGTGCCGCAGGCGCGGCGATTCAACACAGCCGGCAGTGCTCACAACAGCGCGGCC
This sequence comes from Actinosynnema sp. NPDC020468, assembly GCF_040642015.1. NCBI lineage: Bacteria > Bacillati > Actinomycetota > Actinomycetes > Pseudonocardiales > Pseudonocardiaceae > Actinosynnema > Actinosynnema sp. NPDC020468. The sequence continues at coordinate 44,365 of NZ_JBFAEO010000023.1, read as the reverse complement.
ACGTGTGTTGTGACCTCTGTGGATCTTTCCAGCGGGAGCATGTGGCCCGCTCCCGGGTAGATCACCAGCTCGGTGTGCGGAAGTTCGTCCGCGATCACTCGCGCGTGGCGCACCGGGGTCAGCCGGTCCGCGCCGCCCGCCAAGACCACCGACGGCACGTGGGCCAGGTCGGTCAACGCCTTGCGGCGCTCGTGCTCGTTCAACGAGTCCCGGAACGCGACCATGCCCACCGGGTGGCAGCGGCCGATCATGGTCGTGGTGGCCGCGACGTCCCGCCACGACGGCCGCTTGCCGAACAGCAGCCAGCGCACGCCCGGTCGGGCAGGCGTCGGACGCCGGAGCAGTTCGGGACGGCGGAACCGGGCGATGCGGCGGTTCATCGCCTTCTCCCCCGCCACGAACGCGCGGCCCAGCACGCCGGGCAGCCCCAGCGTCGAGCCGGCCAACCCGCCCGACGACGTCGCCACGAACACCACGCCCGCGACCCGGTCGAACAGCTCGGGCCGGCGCTCGGCCAGCGCCATGATCGTCATGCCGCCCATCGAGTGCCCGACGAGCACCAGCCGGCCGGTCGGCGCCCGGTCCGCGAGCAACTCCACCAGGTCGTCGGCCAACTGCGCGATGGTCGCGGTGCCGACGGGCGCGGGCGCGGAACGGCCGTGGCCGCGGTGGTCGTAGCGCAGCACCCGGCCGGGCAGGTCCGGCGCGACGCGGTCCCACGACGTGTGGTCCAGCGTCCAGCCGTGCACCAGCACGGTGGTCACGGCCGCGGACCGCGGGCCGGTGTCGACCACGTGCAGCGCGGTGCCGTCCGCGGTCGCGAACCGGGTGTCCGAGGGCGCGCTCATCCGAGCAGGAACGAACGCCGCCACGCCCGCATCCCCGGCTTCCCGACCAGGCCGTTCTCGTCCAGGAACTTCATGATCCGCTCGCCGGACCAGCGGATCGTCTCCTGCCAGACCGGGTTGCCCAGGGCGGCCTTGTGCGCCTCGTCCCGGTCCAACCCGACGGCCGCGTAGACCTCCGGGTTGATCAACGACCGGGTGACGAACATGGACGTGGTCGCGATCAGCCAGCGCTGGTAGGGCAGCTCGGACTTCTTGAGCGTCGCCATGCCGCGCACCACCTCCTCGCGGGCGAACCGCACGTGGCGGGCCTCCTCGAGCACGTGGATCCGGTTGACCATGCGGACCAGCGGCTGCACGGTCTCGTCGGCCATCGTCTCGCGCTGGAGCCGGTCGAGGACCTCCTCGGCGACCAGGATCGCGCCGTAGAGCGCGGGGCCGTAGCCGATCACCGGGAGCAGCTTGCCGAGCTGGTACACGTGCCGGCGCGGGCCGTAGGGCGGGCAGCCGATGCGCTCGACCATCCGGGCGAACATGGTGGAGTGCCGGCACTCGTCGGCGACCTCGGTCAGCGCGTACTGCGCGTGCTTGGTCGTCGGGTCCGAGCGGTAGACCTCCTTGAGCAGCATCTGCATCAGCAGGATCTCGAACCACAGGCCCACGCTGGCGATGCTCGCGACCTCGTGCCGGGACAGGTCGATCCGCTGCTCGGGCGACATCCGCTCCCACAGCGCGGTGCCGTAGAGCGAGCAGCGGTGCTCGGGCGTGTAGCGCAGACCGTCGACCAGGGGCGCGGACCAGTCGATGTCGACCTCGGGGTCGTAGAACTTGTCGGCCGAGGAGTTGAGCAGACGCTCGGCGGTCTTCTCGCGGTCCGCGACCTTCAAAGTCCTCGTCATCGAGTCCTCCCCGGGTATGTGCTACTTGAGGTAACAGTTACTTCTGGTAGCGTGCGTCACATGGCACGAACTGTCAAGGGCGGAACGGACGCGCGGCGCGAGCGGTGGAAGGGCCACCGGGAGGCACGCCGCGCCGAGTTCGTGGAGGCCACGATCCGCGCGGTCGCCAAGCACGGACCCGACGTGGGCATGGACGAGATCGCGGCCGAGGCGGGCGTCAGCAAGCCCGTGCTGTACCGGCACTTCGCGGACAAGTCCGACCTCTACCTGGCCGTCGGACAGCGCGGCACCGAGCTGCTGATGGACCGGCTGGTGCCCGCGATCGGCCACGACGGCCCGATCCGCGCCCGGATCCGGCGCATCGTGGACGCCTACCTGTCGGTCATCGAGGAGAACCCGAACCTCTACCGGTTCGTGGTGCGCGGCTCGTTCACCGACCGACCCGTCGAGCAGGACGTGGTGGGCGAGGACAAGGCGCTCATCGCGGCCGCCCTGGCCCGGATCCTCGGCGACTACCTGCGCGCGTTCGGGATGGACTCCGGCGGCGCGGAGCCGTGGGCGCACGCGCTGGTCGGCATGGTGCAGAACGCGGGCGACTGGTGGCTCGACCGGCAGTCGATGACCAGGTCGAACCTGAGCGACTACCTGACCACGATCATCTGGCACGCCATCGACGGCCTGCTGCGCTCGGCGGGCGTCGAGCTCGACCCCGACGCGCCGCTGCCCACCGATTCCACCGGAGAAGAGCCCCGGCTGCGGCTCGTGGACGCCGAGGAGGCGTGATGTCGGAGGACCACCAGGAAGAAGAGGCCCACGAGGACGGCTACACCGGGCAGGCGGTGCTCGTGTTCGAGCAGCGCGAGGTGCCGGTGGACGTCGAGCTGCGCGGCTACTTCCAGCCGATCGACGGCCGCTACCACTGGTACGGCCGGGTCGCGGCGAACGAGCAGGTCACCGAGCTGGTCGAGGCGGGCGCGCGGTCCGCGCTGCTGCGCACGCCGGCCGGCCAGGCCACCGGCGCGCTGACCGACCCCGACCCGTGGCGGCGCTACCGGGTCGCGGGCATCTCGACGCCGCCGTTCACCGTCGGCTGACCCCCGACGCGCCGAAGCCGGAAAAACAACGAGGGCGCCACCCGAACGGGTGACGCCCTCGCGGTGTCACGGCTCAGTCGCCGGTGGCGAAGCCCACCCGGCGGGAGTCGCTCGGACCGATCTCCACGTACGCGATGCGCGCCGACGGGACCACGAACCGGGCGCCCTTCTGGTCGACCAGCACCAGCCGACCCTCACCGCTCTTCAGCGCGTCCGCGACCTGCGACTCCACCTCGTCGGGGGTGAGACCGCTGGACACCACGAGCTCCCGCGGGCTGTCCGCGATGCCGACCCTGACCTCCACGCTGACCTCCGTGCACGCGTTGACGAGCCGCCCGAAGCGGCAATCAGACGACTTTCGAAGTCAACCCTAGCCGAGCCCGAGCGCCGTCATGCGCCGCGTGTGGCTCTGCTGCAACCGGCGGAAGAGCGCGGCGATGCCCGCGAGGTCGCCGGAGCCGCGCACGATCAACTCCGCGAGCCCGTCCCGCTCCGCCACCACGTACTGGGCCTGCGTCAACGCCTCGCCGAGCAGCCGGCGGCCCCACAGCGTGAGCCGGTCCTTGAGCTTCGGGTCGGCCTCGCAGGCGCCGCGGACTTCGCGCTCGGCGAACGCGGAGTGGCCCGTGTCGGCCATCACCGCGAGCACCAGCTCCCTCGTCGGCGCGTCCAGCCACTCGGCGACCTCGCGGTAGAAGTCGGCCGCGAGCCCGTCGCCGACGTAGGCCTTGACCAACGACTCCAGCCACGACCGGGGCGCGGTGGAGGTGTGGAAGCCGTCGAAACCCGACACGAACGGGCGCATTGCGTCCTCGACCGAGTGACCCCGGTCGGCCAGGTACCGCTCCAGCAGGCCGTAGTGCCCGATCTCGGCCGCCGCCATCTGGGACAGCGCGGCGCGCCCGGACAGCGTGGGCGCGGTGCGCGCGTCCTCGGCCATCCGCTCGAACGCCGACAGCTCGCCGTACGCCACCGCGCCGAGCAGGTCGACGACACCTTCCGCGACCTCGCCGGACGGCTGGTCCACCACGGGCTCACTCATGGCCGGGAGCCTAGCCGGGCCTCCGGGCGTGTTCCGCGCGACAGCGCAGGCACGCGGCCCGTCCGCCGATGCGGTCGTTGCGCCCCGATCGGCCTAGTCGCCGGGTAGAGTGGCTCTTCGACGCCCGGCGCGGCGCGGCCCAGCAGGGGCTCGCAGCGGTGCCGAAGGCTGAACTGCGGCGGCACCGTGCCGCCAGGAGAGGGTGCGCACACACCTCGCCGGCCCTCCCGCGCCACGCACGACCCGCCTGACGGGGTCGCGGTGCGGTCGAGAGGCCCGTACAGGCCGTGCGCGCTGGTACGAGAGAGGCGATCACCCTGACCGCGACCAACGAAGACACGGAACACCTCGACCCGGTGGCACTGGAGCACAGCGAGGCGGGTGTCCCGGACGAGGACACGTCCCACCCGCTGGTGGCCGACGCGCCGGTGACCGACGACGCGCCGACGTTCGCCGAACTGGGCGTCCGCGAGGAGATCGTCCGCTCGCTCGCCGAGGCGGGCATCGAGCGGACGTTCGCCATCCAGGAGCTCACGCTGCCCCTCGCGCTGGCCGGTGACGACGTCATCGGGCAGGCCCGCACGGGCACCGGCAAAACCCTGGGCTTCGGCATCCCGCTGCTCCAGCGGATCACCGTCCCGGGTGACGGCACGCCGCAGGCGCTCGTCGTCGTGCCGACCCGCGAGCTGTGCCTCCAGGTGACCCACGACCTGACCGACGCCGCCCGGCACCTGGACATCCGGGTGCTGGCGATCTACGGCGGTCGGCCCTACGAGCCGCAGATCGCCGCCCTCCGCAAGGGCGTCGACGTGGTCGTCGGCACGCCCGGCCGGCTGCTCGACCTCGCCGAGCAGCGCCACCTGGTGCTGGGCAAGGTCAGCGGCCTGGTGCTGGACGAGGCCGACGAGATGCTCGACCTCGGCTTCCTGCCGGACATCGAGCGCATCCTGCGGATGGTCCCGGACAAGCGGCAGACCATGCTGTTCTCCGCGACCATGCCCGGCCCGATCATCACGCTGGCCCGGACGTTCCTCAACCAGCCCACGCACGTGCGGGCCGAGGAGAACGACGCGGGCGCGGTGCACGAGCGCACCGAGCAGTTCGTCTACCGGGCGCACGCGCTCGACAAGACCGAGCTGCTGGCGCGCGTGCTCCAGGCGCGCGACCGCGGCCTGTCGATGATCTTCACCCGGACCAAGCGGACCGCGCAGAAGGTCGCCGACGAGCTGGCCGAGCGCGGGTTCGCCGCGGCGGCCGTGCACGGCGACCTCGGCCAGGGCGCGCGCGAGCAGGCGCTGCGGGCGTTCCGCTCGGGCAAGGTCGACGTGCTGGTGGCCACCGACGTGGCGGCGCGCGGCATCGACGTCTCGGGCGTCACGCACGTGGTCAACTACCAGTGCCCGGAGGACGAGAAGACCTACGTGCACCGCATCGGCCGCACCGGTCGCGCGGGCCGCACGGGCGTCGCGGTGACGCTGGTGGACTGGGACGAGACGCCGCGCTGGAAGTCGATCAGCGACGCGCTGGGGCTGGGCAAGCCGGACCCGGTGGAGACGTACTCGACCTCGGACCACCTGTTCGCCGAGCTGCACATCCCGGCCGGCTCGACCGGCAGGCTGCCGCTGGGCCTGCGCACCCGCGCGGGGCTGGACGCGGAGCCCGAGGAGAACCTCAAGGGCGAGAAGAAGACCCGTCGTCGGCGTCGGGCCCGCGGTCCGGCCACGAACGGTGAGGCCGCGACGACCGACGAGTCGTCGTCGGACGAGAGCGCGCCGACCAGGCCCCGGCGTCGCAGGCGCAGTCGCGGCGGTGTGGTGGCGGGCGAGTCCGGTGGCTCCCCGGACGCGGCACAGCCCGCCGAACCGGGTGACGCGCCGGCCGCGGAGGGTGGCGACCGACCGCGTCGGCGCCGACGTCGTCGGACCGGCGCGGAGGCCGGTGGTTCCGCCGACGCCGTGCCCTCGGCAGACTGACGCCTCACACGGATCACCTTCCCCGTGGGGCAGCATGTCGCCTCACGGGGGTAGATCCACCGACACCATCGGGAGCCGGGCAGTGGTTCAGGAGTCGTTCGAGCCGGAGCGCGACGAGTCGGAGCGCCCCGAGCCGGAGAGCACCGGAGCGGAGCGGGCCGACGAGGGTCGCTCCGGGTCGGAGCGGGCCGAGTCGAACGGGCAGGCCGAGCCGGAGGACGTCCTCCGGCCGACCGACGCCGACCAGGACGACGTGCCACCGCCCGAGCCCCGCACCTGGCGCACCAGGGGCGACTACATCGCGGTCGCCGTGATCACGGCGGCCGTGCTCGTCACCTCGCTGGTGCTGTGGCGCACGAGCGACGCGGTCGGCACCACGTCGCAGACCGGCCCGAGCAGCATCGCGCCGCTGGAACCCGCGATCGTGCTGCCGCCGAGCCTGGCCGAGGCCTGGCGCGCGCCCAGCGGCGCGACGCCGGTGCCGGTGAACCTGGACTCCGTCGTGGTGACCGGCGACGGCGGCGAGGTGGTCGGCCACGACGCGCTGACCGGCGAGGTCCGCTGGCGCTACAACCGCGACATCCCGCTGTGCACGGTGTCGACCACGTGGGGCAAGGTCATCGCCGCGCACACCAAGGGCACCAACTGCTCGGAGATCGAGACGCTCGACCTGGCGTCGGGCAAGCGCGGTCCGCAGCGCAACGGCGACGCGGAGACCGGCACCCGGCTGCTGGCCGAGGGGTCGCACGTGGTGACCACCGGCGACACCTACTTCGAGGTGTACCGGCGCGACGACCTGGTCAAGGCCCTGGAGTACGGGCAGCTGCGGGCGATCGTGAACCCGAACAAGCAGCCGCGCACCGGGTGCACCTACCACTCGTTCGCGGTGACCCAGGGCAAGATCGCGATCATCGAGCGCTGCTACGCGCAGGAGAACGCCGACCGCCTCACGATCCTCAAGCCCAACCCGGAGAAGAACGACGAGCCGCAGGTGCTCGCCAGCGTGGTGGTCGGCGGCAAGGGCGCCCAGGTGGTGGCGATCAGCCCGACCAAGGTCGCCGTCGCGCTGCCCGGCAGGCTCGAGGTCTACGAGAGCGAAACCGCGGGCAAGGTCGCGGACTACCCGGTCGAGGCGACCGCGGCGGACCTGGAGGACCAGCCCGGCAAGGTGGCGCAGACCGCGACGAGCACCGCGAACGTCTACTGGCACGTGGGCACGAGGACGATCGCGCTCCAGGTCAACGACCTGAACCCGGTGTGGACCAAGGAGGACACGCGGGGTCCGGGCACCACCATCGCGGGCCGCGCGCTGATCCCGGTGCGCGACGGCCTCAAGGTCGTGGACCAGCTGACCGGCGCCGAGATCGGCACCATCCCGGTCGACCGCGGCGGTTACACGGGTCCGATCGCGATGGCCACCGAAGGGCCGGTCGTGCTGGAGCAGCGCGGCGACACGCTCGTCGCCCTGCGCTGACCCGGGGAATCGGGCGAAACGGCGGAACCGGCGACGCGGCCGAAGAACAGGCCGCAGGTCTTCGTCCGCCGGCAACGCGCCGGACCGCTTCGTGGGGCAGACTTTCCGACGTGCACTCGCAGCTCAGCCCACACCACGCGCACCGCGTCGACCTGCCGGGCAGGCACGGTCCGATCGCGGCGCTGCGCGCGGGCGCACGGGGGCGCGACCTCGGCGCGACGGCGTTGCTGCTGCCCGGGTACACGGGGTCCAAGGAGGACTTCGCGCCGCTGCTCGACCCGGTGGCCGACGCGGGGTTCGAGGTGGTCGCGATCGACCTGCCCGGCCAGTACGAGTCGGCGGGCCCGGTGTCGGAGCTCGACCACCGGCCCGGTCCGCTCGGCGCGGCGCTGGCCGAACTCGTCGGCAAGCTCGCCGCCGAGGGCAGGCGGGTGCTGCTGCTCGGCCACTCCTACGGCGGTCTGGTGGCGCGCGGCGCGGTGCTGGCGGGCGCGCCGGTGTCCGGGTTGACGCTGATGTCGGCGGGACCGTCCGAACTGCCGCCCGGCGCCCGGCGGACCGCGCTCGACCAGGGCGAGGTGGTCCTGCGCCGGCACGGCGTCGAAGCGGCCCAGCAGGTCAACGAAACCCGCCAGTCGCTCAACCCCCGCTGGGCGCAGGTCCCGGACGCGCTGCGCGAGCTGTACCGCGAGCGGTTCGTCCGCTCCTCGCCCGCCGGGTTGCTGGGCATGGGCGACGGCCTGCGCGGCGAGCCGGACCTGGTGGCGCGGCTGGGTCGCACGCTGCGCACCGAGGGCGTGCCGTGCCTGGTGGTGTGCGGCGAGTTGGACGACGCCTGGTCGGCCGCGACGCAGCGGGACATGGCCGAACGCCTGGACGCCGACTTCGCCGTGCTGGCGGGTGTCGCGCACTCGCCCAACACCGAGGCGCCCGAGGCCCTGCTGGGCACCCTGCTGCCGACCTGGCGGGCCTGGCTGCGCCCGTGACGCGACACGGCTCCCCCACGCGCCAGGAGAGCCACCCGGGTCACCGGGACCGCCCGGCACCCCGCCACCGGCCTCGGCGTGCAGCGCGCGTGACGCGACACGGCTGCCACACGCGCGCCGACTGGAGCCGAGCAAGTCATCGAGACCGCAGGGCACCCCCGCAGCCGGTCTCGGCGACCCGGGCCGACCAGGTCGGACCAGGTCAGGTCGGTGTCGGACCGGGTCGGGTCGGTGTCGGACCGGGTCGGGTCGGGCGGACGGGGTCGGGTCGGTGTCGGACCGGGTCGGGTCGGGCGGACGGGGTCGGTCGGGTCGGGTCGGTCGGACCGGGTCGGTCGGACCGGGTCGGGCGGGTCGGGTCGGTCGGACCGGGTCGGTCGGACCGGATTGGGTCGGGTCGGGCGGGTCGGGCGGGTCGGGCAGTGCGCGTGACGCGACACGACCGCCCTACGGGCCGACAGGGCACCGCACCTGATCCGCTGCGGCACATCCCGCCACCGAACCCGGGCCGGGCAGGTGCCCGTGATGCGACACGACCGCCACACGCGCCAACAGAGCAGCGCATTGGGTCGGCCGCAGCATCCCGCTGCCAAGCCGGAACAGCTGCCCGTGACGCGACACGCGCCAAGAGGGCCGCTCACCGAGTCCGCCGGACATCCCGGGCCGAACCCGGCGGACCTGATCCCCGTCCACCGAGCCACCGAGCGCCACCGGCCGGTCCGACCGCGGCGGGCCAGGCCGGGACCCCGGGGCGCTACGAGCCGGTCGTCACGCCCACCAGAAGATCCACAGCGTCACGCCCGCCAGCACGAGCACGGCGAGGCCCAGGCCCGCCGCGGCCCAGCCTCGGGTGCGGTCGGCGAACACCTGGGCCACCACGGCCGCCGCGGCGGCCACCACGTGCGCGATCACCACGCCGATGCCCGGCCCCGGCAGGTCGTGGGTGCCCGCGTACACCTGCACGCCGATGAGCGCGAGCGCGAGCAGCACGAGGCCCGCCGTCACCGCGCCGCTGAGCCCGCGCCACAGTCGCGACACCACGGCCTCGGGTCGTCGGGTCTGAACCTCGGTCACGCGTCTCCTCTACCCAGTACCGGTCGCGCCCTACCTTCCCGGTAGGAGGGACGCTTGGCAAAGCCCTCGGTTCGCCTAGGGCGCGAGCAGTTCCCAGGGTTCGATGGACGGCGCGGCCTGCTGACCCTCCGGGCAGGACCGCCGGAAGTCGCACCACGTGCACTGGTTCCCGGTGCGCGGCGGGAAGAGCACCTCGCGGTCGCCGCCCGCGGCCAGGGTGTCGGACGCCAGGCCGATCTCGTCGGCCGCCTCCTCGGCCCGCCGCACGTGCCGCTCCAGCGACTCGTCGGTGTGCTCCCACACGGCGACCGAGCGGGACGGCAGGTGGTGCAGCTCGACCCGGGTGCACGGCTTGCGCAGGGTGCGCCTGGCGGCCAGCGCGTACAGCGCGAGCGCCTGCGAGCCGCGCGCGTCGTCGGTGGTCAGCGCGTGCCGGCCGGTCTTGTAGTCGACGATCACCAGTTCGCCGTCGCGCAGGTCGATCCGGTCGACCCGACCCTCGGCGACGATCTTCGCCGTCGGCGTGGACACCCAGCGCTCGATGCCGACCGGTTCGATCGACGTGTCCAGCGCCTGCACGTAGTCCTGCACCCACCCGGCGGCGCGCTCGCGGTACACGCCCGCCTGCTCGGCGTCCCGGAAGCCGTCGTTCTTCCACTGCCGGTGCAGCAGGCTCACCGCCCGGTCCGGGTCGCGCTGCGCGGCGGGCAGGTCGAACAGCGCCTTGAGGGCGTTGTGCACCACCGCGCCCAGCGTGTTGTGCGCCCACGCGCCACCGCGCGGCGGCGCCGGCCGGTCGAGGTAGGCCATCCGGAACCGCCGGGGGCAGTCCACCCACGTCGACAGCTTCGACGGCGTGACCCGCACCAGCTTCTTGGGCATGGCCCCGAAGTCGAACCCCAGCTGCTCCTGCACACCGTCACGCTACCGAGCGACACCGACAGTTCCCGCACAGCCACCTAGCCGACGAGCACCTTGCACCCGGTCGCCCGGTCCGCGAGGGCGTCCAGGACGTCGGGAGCGGTCGTCTCGGCGCCGATCCGGACGGTCTTGTTGGTGCCGTGGTAGTCGCTGGAACCGGTGGTCAGCAGCCCGAGGTCGGTCGCGAGGCCGCGCAGCCGGTCCCGGGTCGCCGGGTCGTGGTCGGGGTGGTCCACCTCGACGCCCGCGAGGCCGAGGTCCGCGAGGCCCGCCACCACGCCCTCGTCCACGACCGGACCGCGGGACACCGCGAACGGGTGAGCGAGCACGGTCACGCCACCGGCCGCGGTGATCATCGCGATGGCGCGGGCCACCGGCGTGTCGGTGCGCGGCACGTAGTAGCGGCCGGAGGTGAGGTAGCGGGCGAACGCCTCGTCCACGGTGGCGACGACGCCGGCCCTGATCAACGCCATCGCCAGGTGCGGCCGGCCCGCGGGCGCGTCCGGCGGCAACCCGGCCATCAGCTCGTCCGGGTCGATCGGGAACCCGTCCTCGACCATCCGCACGGCCATCCGGCGCAGCCGTGCCCGGCGCTCGGAGCGCAGCCGGAGCTGCTCCTCCACGAGGGCGGGCGAGGTGTGGTCGTACAGGTAGGCCAGCAGGTGCACGGTGATCAGCCGGCCCGCGCCGTCGTCGGACGCGCAGGACAGCTCCGCGCCGCGCACGAGCCGCAGGCCCGGTGGCAGGTTCGCCGCGGCCTCCGGCCAGCCCGCGGCGGTGTCGTGGTCGGTGATCGCCACGGCGGACAGGCCGGCCGCCGCGGCGGCCGTCACCAGTTCCGCGGGCGTGTCCGTGCCGTCGGACTCGGTCGAGTGGGTGTGCAGGTCTATTCGCACGAGCCCAGTCTTACCTACCGGCGGCCCGGCCGTGACCTCGCCATGGGTGCGGGCCGGTTTCGCCTCCGGTCCCGCCCCCGCCGGCTACGGCACCATCTTCTTGCCGCGCGCCGCCCGCTGCGCCTTGATCATCGAGAACCGCTCGGCCTGCGCCTTCTTGTCGCCGAAGGTCAGCTCCGAGATGGCGTCGTAGACCTCCTCGGGGTTCGGCAGGTACTCGATCCGGTTCAGCGCCTGGATCTGCCCCGCCGACTCCACGACCAGCGTCCCGAACCCGAACATCCGGCCCACCACGGTGCGCTCGTAGGTCAGGTCGGTGACCTTGCTGATCGGCATCATCGCGACCTTGGTCTCGAAGACGCCCGAGGAGATCATGAACCGCTTGTCGGTCACCACGATCCGCTCCACCCACCACTCGATGACGTAGTAGGCCAGCCTGAGCAGCACGAACAGCGAGCCGTACCAGAGGATGTTCTGGACGAAGCCCAGGCTGTCGGGCAGCAGGTAGCTGATCATCATCGAGCCGATGAGCAGCGCCGCCGCCTCGAGGATGTCGAAGAGCACGAAGCTCCAGTGCCTCCGGACCCGGATCACCCGGCGCTCCGTCGGCAGGAGGTACTCGTCGGGGTCCCGCGGTGCGAACATGGCCTACGACCTCTCGCCGGGTGGTGGGGAGGAGTCGGTCCGACTCAGAACAATTGTTTCACGAAGGTGATGAGCGCCTCAGCGGCCGACTTGAGGGTGCCCAGGATGTTCTGCACCAGCTGAGCCGCCTGCTGGGGCTCCGCGATGAGGAAGAACAGGACCAAGCCGACCCCGGCGAAAGTGAGAATCTTTTTCAGATTCACGGTGATCAACCCCGTTCGCTACCCGCACCCGTGTGGCGCCAGATGGAAACCGTTGTACCGCACTCCGCAGCACGTTGGGAGTTTTGTACCGCACTTGGGTCAGCGCCCTGCACCACCATTCGGGACCAACTACGCTCCGCGACCGTGACGGCCGATCGAGAGCCCCTGATTCGCTGTGTCGGTGGCATCGCACATGACCCGGACGGGCGACTACTACTCGTGCGACGGGCCAATCCCCCAGGTGAGGGACTGTGGTCGATCCCCGGCGGACGAGTGGAGCAGGGCGAGTCGGACGTCGACGCCGTAGAGCGAGAATTCCTCGAGGAAACCGGACTCTCCGTGACGGTCGGCCGGTGGGTCGGCACCGTCACCCGTCCGGCGGCACGAGGCCGCTACGAGATCCACGACTACGCCTGCCAGGTGCGATCCGGTGTCCTCCGGGCGGGCGACGACGCCGCGGACGCCCGCTGGGTCACCGGTGCGATCTTGACCACACTTTGCCTCACAGAGGGTTTACACGAGGCGCTCGCGGGGTGGGGGCAGCTGCCCCGCGGGTGACCCCGCCACCCGGTCGCCGCTGGTCAGGGCAGCCAGACGAGCCGCTGGCCGTGCAACGCGGTCCGCGCGAGCGCGGAAACCGAGCTGACCTCGCCTTTTTCCACCCGGACGAGGCCCACGACGCCGAACGCGGGTTCACCCGAAGCGGGCTTGAGGTCGGCGCGACCCGGCAGCACGTGTTCGAGTGCGCCCGCGTACCCATCGTGGCTCACCCACCACACCGGTCGGTCCAGCGCCTTGAGCGCCGCCACGAAGTCCGCGCCCGGCACGTAGGCGAACAGGTTGCTCGTCAGCACCACCAGCGGCAGCTCGGCGGGCACGAGCGCGGCCGCCTTCGCGAGGTCCGCCACCGCGTCGCCGGTCACGAACTCCGGCCGGGCCTTGCGCTGGGCGGTCGCCGCCACGCCGAACAGCCGCAGCCGCTCGGGCTGGTCGGCCCACACGCACGCCTCCAGCCAGGCGTAGGTGTCCTCGTCGGTCAGGTCGGCGGGCGCCCGGTCGAGGCCGACCCGGGCCGCGACCTTGACCGACTTGGGCAGCTTCGGCAGCTCCGCGCCGTCGGCCAGCTCCAGCGCGCAGTGCAGGCCGAGCGCGGACTTGGTCGGTCCGGCGACGAGCTGGCCCGCCTGCTGGGTCTGGTAGCGGTAGCCGTACTGGTCGAGCCCGAGCAGCAGGCCGGCCGAGCAGCCGACCTCCAGCAGCCCGATCGGGCCCTTGACCCGGGCCACCGCCGGGTACACCAGCGCCGCGCGGCGCACCTCGTTGGTCTGCACGCTGCGGGTCGACACGATCGCCCGCACCTTCTCCGCGCGCTCCAGCAGGAAGGAGCGGAACAGCGGCCAGGTGTTGTGGTCCGCGCCGTAGGTGCCGCCGAGCGACGGGTAGTAGTCCGACAGCGGGTGGAACGGCTCGGCCTGCACCAGCCGGTGCGCCGCGGCCAGCAGCAGCGTCGGGTGCGCGAACCGCTCGGGCGCCGCGGTCAGCAGGCCTGCCACGTCCGCGTCCTGCGCCGCGCGCTCGGCCAGGTGCTCGTAGAGCGGCGAGACGCCGTGCGCCTCCGTCCGCGCGAACGCCGCGAGTCGCCGCCGAACCAGGTCCAGATCGGTCACGTCACTCCTCAAGCACGTCGCTTCGGCGGACAGGTCACTCCGAGACGGGCACCGGCCGGCCGGGCTGCTCGCCGCCGCGGGCCTCGCCGTAGGAGCGCTTGGGCACCATCACCTTGCGGCGGAACACGCAGACGACCGTTCCATCCTGTTTGTACCCGCGGGTCTCGACGTGCACCACGCCCCGGTCGTCCTTGGACTTCGACGGGGTTTTGCCGAGCACCTCGGTCTCACCGTAGATGGTGTCCCCGTGGAAGGTCGGCTTCACGTGCCTCAGCGACTCGACCTCCAGGTTGGCGATCGCCTTGCCCGAGACGTCCGGCACCGACATGCCCAGCAGCAGCGAGTAGACGTAGTTGCCCACCACCACGTTCCTGCCGAAGTCGGTCGTCTCCGCCGCGTAGTGCGCGTCCAGGTGCAGCGGGTGGTGGTTCATGGTCAGCAGGCAGAACAGGTGGTCGTCGTACTCGGTGACGGTCTTGCCGGGCCAGTGCTTGTACACGGCGCCGACCTCGAACTCCTCGTAGTAACGACCGAACTGCACGGCAGCCTCCGTTGGCTCGTGTGTGACCGGAAACCCTCGCGGACCGGGACGACAGTGTGAACCCGGGAGGAGTACCCTCGGCAACCGGTCTGTGAGCGACTACACCGCCACGGACGACCGACCCGAGGAGGTGAGGGCTACCGATGAGTAACGACCCCCATCCTGCCAGTACCTCGCGCGTCCTCATCGGAGGGTCGGCTTCGCCCAGCTAGGCCCGCACGGCATCCGGTCGGGGACACGCGCCGTCTGTTCACCCCAGCACTCCAGCGCGAACCACCCTGCTTGGAGGAACCGTGCCCAGCATGCCTTCCCTCGGCGGCCTGAGAGGCCGACACCCGGACCGCCCGACCCCGGTGCCCATCCCGGTGCCGCTGTCGGCGTACGTGGTCGACTGCGGCGTCTACGTCGACGGCAGGCGGCTGCCCGGTCGCTGGTCGCACACCGACGCGGTCAACGAGGTGCGCAAGCGCGGCGACGGGTTCGTGTGGATCGGCCTGCACGAGCCCGACGAGGAGCAGATCCAGGGCATCGCGGAAACCTTCGGCCTGCACGAACTGGCCGTCGAGGACGCCGTGCACGCCCACCAGCGGCCCAAGCTGGAGCGGTACGACCACACGCTGTTCATGGTGCTCAAGACCGTGCGGTACGTGCAGAACGCGTCACCGGACACGGCGAACGAGATCGTCGAGTCCGGCGAGATCATGGTGTTCCTGGGCCCGGACTTCGTCGTCACGGTGCGGCACGGCAACCACTCGGGCCTCGCCGCGGTCCGCCGCGAGCTGGAGGACGACCCGGACCGGCTGACCGTGGGGCCCGCCGCCGTGCTCTACCAGATCGCGGACCACGTCGTGGACAACTACCTCGAGGTCACCGACCACATCGAGGACGACATCGACCAGATGGAAACGCTGGTCTTCGCGCCGCGCAGCCGGATCAGCGCGGACCAGATCTACCTGATGAAGCGCGAGGTCCTGGAGCTGCGCCGCGCGGTGATGCCGCTGGCCGTCCCGCTGCGCCGGCTCGCCGAGGGCTACACGCCGCTGATCCCCGAGCAGGTCCGCTCGTACTTCCGGGACGTGGACGACCACCTCACCGAGGTCTCCGAGCGGGTCACCAACTTCGACGAGCTGCTCACCACGCTGGTGGACGCGGTGCTCGCCAAGATCACGCTCCAGCAGAACTCGGACATGCGCAAGATCTCGGCCTGGGTCGCGATCATCTCGGTGCCGACGATGGTGGTCGGCGTCTACGGCATGAACTTCGAGCACATGCCGGAGCTGCACTGGAAGTACGGCTACCCCATGGTGATCACGATCATCCTGGTCGCCTGCCTCACGCTCTACCGAATATTCCGTCGGAACCGCTGGTTGTAAGCCACCCACCCCGACCCGACGGGACCCGACCACCATGACCCGCATCCTGACCAACCTGCGCTTCTGGATCCTCACCTTCCTCATCGGCTGGCTCTGCACGGTCACGCTGCTGATCGCCACCGGCAACTGACGGGGAGATCTCCCCCGCCGCGCCCACGTACCCGGTGGAGGTGGTGGAGATGACCCGTTCCCGTTCCCGATACCGGTTCCGCCCGGACGACCGGCTCGTCCGGATCGAGCCGCCGCGGCTGGGTCCGCTGCTGTGCGCGTTGGCGCGCAAGGCTTTCCGCGCCGCCGCGGGCGCCGGACCGGTGTCGGCCCGGCGCCCGCGGTGGACCGTGCTCACCCGCGCGCGGTCAGCGTTCCCGTTCCCCTGCCGGACAGCACGGCGTCCAGGGCGGGGTCGTAGTCGACCCGACCCGCCCGGTCCGCGGTGAAGGCGTACCGGTTCGGGCCGAGCACGAGCGCGTAGGCGCCCGGCAGCAGCCGGTAGGTCTGCGGCACGCGGGCGTCCCGGCCGCCCGCGCCCGCCACGGACAGCGCGGGCCTGCCGGTCGCGGTGGCGTCGACGGTGATCGGCAGGCCGTGCACGGCGAGGGTCGTGGTGCCGGCACCGGTGAGCAGGGCCTCGACGGACGGGTCGTAGTCGACCAGCCCGGCCGGGGTGACGGTGAAGTCGAGCTTCGCGCCGGACGAGGTGAGCACCTGGTGCGCGCCCGGCCACACCCTCAGGTGCCGCACCGGACTCGGTGCGGGCCAACCCGTGCCGGTGACCGCCATGTTCTCGTAGTCGACGTCGGACACGTCGTAGGTGATCGGCAGGCCGTGCGCCCGCAACGTCGACCCGACGGGCTCCAGCAGCGGGCTGTCGGTGCGGACGGTGCCGTCGTCCAGCAGGCGGAAGGGCGCGGCCAGGCCGTTCGGGGAGAGCGCGGTGTGCGCGCCGGGCAGCAGGCGCAGCGTGCGGACCGGTTGCGGCGTCGGCCACCCCGTGCCGCTGACGGTCATCGTGGAGTAGCTCGTGTCGGTGAAGTCGACGGTGAGCGCGAGGCCGTGGACGGTGAGCGTGGCGGTGCCCTCGCCGTCGAGGAGGTGCTCGGCGGCGTAGTGCACGAGGCCCTGCCCGTCCACCCGGAACGGGACCCGGTCGCCGGACGGGGTCTGCACGGCGTGGTCGCCGGGGAACAGGTTCAGCGTCCGGGCGGGGTTCGACGCGACCGGCGCGACGCCGGAGACGGTGGCGTTGTAGTAGGACAGCGCCGAGGTGTCGACCGTGATCGGCAGGCCGCGCACGCGGAGCGTCGCGGTGCCCCGGCCGCCCAGCACCGCGTCGTAGGCGGTCGGGTAGTCCACCGCGCCGGAATCGGTGACGCTGAAGGGGATCGCGATGTTCGCGGGCGAGGTGACCGCGTACGCGCCGGGCGACAGGCGCAGGGTGGCGGGCTGGTCGACGGGCCGCCAGCCGGGTTGCGCGGACACCGAGAACGCCGTGTAGCCCAAGCCCTCGGCGTCGACCGTGATGTCGCCGGACCACGGCGGCGGCGGGTTCGTGGTGGTGGTCGGCGCGGGTGCGGTCGTGCTGGTCGGCGGCGCCGTCGGGGTGGTGCGGGCCGGGGTGGTCGTGGTGACCGGGGTGGTCGGCGCGGTCGTGGTGGTGGTCGGGGCGGTCGTCGGCGTGCTCGCCGTGGTGACCGCCTCGACCGCCTCGACCGGCGCGCCGGCGGCCGGTGCGGGCGGTGCGGGTGTGCCGGTCCTCCCCGTCGGTGGCACGGCGGTGGCCGGCCGGACGCCGGTCGCGCCGGGGGGCGCGGTCGTCGGAGAGGTGGTGTCGCCGACGACCACGACCGGCTCGCCGAACGGGGTGGCGGACGTGGTCACCGGCGCGGGTCCCGCCACGACCGGTCCGGGCTCGCGGGGTTCCGCGCCGAACAACCCCCACAGCACCGCGCCCGCGAGCGTCACGCCGCTGGTGATCCCGACCAGCAGCCGCCGCGCGGTCTCGGGGTTCTCCTGCACCACCCGCACCACGGCGTCGACCCGCCCGAGCTGGTGGGCCACCGCGGCGCGCACCCGCTCCACGACGCCGGCGGACGGGCGCACGGCCGGGAGGTCCGGGCCCGCTTCGACACCGACCACCCCGCCGCCCGCGGTCGCCGTCGGACCGTGCCCGAGGAACGCGGCCAGGAACCGGTGGCGGTCGTCGTCCTCGGCGAGGCCCAGCAGGCCCGGTCCGAGCGCCCAGCGGCTGTAGGCGCGCACCTCCTCGGCGCTCCGGCCGCACGTCGGGCAGGCCGCCGCGTGTTTCGTCACGCGGCGCGCGGCCGGCGGGTCCAGCGCCACCGCGCCCGCCGGCACCAGCTCGGCCAGACCCGTGCAGGCGTCCCGACCACTGCGGGCGAGGACCACGGCGGCGATGACGTCCTTCGCGCGGTCCCGGGCCCGGCCCAGCTGCCGGTCGACGTTGACCGGCGGCAGGCCCAGCACGGTCGCGAGCTCGCGACCGACGACCAGCCGTCCTCGGCGGACGGTTTCCTCGATGTGGGCGCGCAGCACCTCGCGCAGGCCCTCCGGGATGCCGCCGACGGCCGTCTGCAACACCGACCACAGCTCGCGCTTGCCGAGCAGGTGCTCCAGGTCCGCGGGCAGGTCCGGGGTGCCGATCAGCTCCACCGGCACGTCGGCCTCGGGCCTGCGCACCTCGGCGGGCAGTTCGCGCCACGCCCGCCGGTTCGCCTCGTAGCGCTCCTTGCGCACGTTGCGCGCGATGCCGTGCAGCCACGCGCCGAGCACCTCGGGCGCGCGGCCCTTCGCGATGCCCTCCAGCGCCCGCGTCACGACCTCGCTCACGCAGTCGTCGACGTCCGAGGCGTTGGGCAGGTGCCGCGCGAAGTACGGGCGCAGCCGCTCGTGGCAGTGGGTGAACAGCGCGCGGCGCGCGGCGGGGTCGCCGTCGCGCAGGCGGTCGAGGAGGTCGTGGGGTAAGGCGGTCTCGTCCATGATCGTCTCCTGGGGAGGGCTCCGAGCCTGTCAGGAGTCGTGTGGCGGTCGCGGCCCGGATCTCCCCGCGACCGGGCGAAAATTCTTCGACCGGACCCGTCCCGCGGGCAGTTTCCCGCGAACGGCGCAGTCCGTCACCGGCTTTCGGCGGTCAGTTCCAGGTTTGGGTGTCCCAGGTGAACGGCACGCCGTGGCCCGCGCCCGTGCCGAGGCACAGCGAGACGCCCGCCGGCCACAGCTTGAGCAGCAGCCGGAACTCGTAGGCGGTGTGCGCGCGACGCGGTTCGTAGACCAGGAGCGCCAACGGGGCCATCGGGGTCGCCCGGCTCGCCGCCTCGGCCAGCACGGCGCGGCCCATCGCCCGGTCCGCCGGCGACACGTACTGCCACACCACGGAGTGCCACACGACGGTCAGCACGTCGCGCTCGGGTCGGGCCAGCTGCTCGGCCAGCCACTCGGGCCCGGTCGCCCGGCGCACCGGCACCGGGTCGAGCCGCGCCAGGTCGATCGCGGACTGCAACCGGTCCCAGCGCTCCGGCTGGTCGCCCCACACGAACGACGACAGGTGCAGCCGGCCGTCCTCGGTGGACACGTCCACCGGGTTCAGGTCGCACGCCGCGCGCCGCACCAGCCGCAGGCTGTCCCGCAGGTCGACCTCCGGCCTCCCGGTCCACGACGGGTCCAGCGCGAACGGGCTGTACCGGTCGCCCAGCACCTCGTCGTCCACCCGGTAGGCGACCCGGTGCGGGCGCAGGTTGAGCCCGCCGGACGCGCCCACCTCCAGCAGCCGCACCGGGAACGCCGTGCGGCGGCCCACCGCGTCCGCGGCCAGCCTGGTCGCCGTGTGCAGGCCGCCGAACAGCGGGCCGCTGCGGCCGGGTTCGTTGGTCTGCACGACGGTGCCGCTGGTCAACGCGTTCAGCTCGTCGGTGTGCTCGTGCAGCACCGGCAGCGCGTCCTCCCACAGCCGGTCCAGCCGCGGCCTGCCCCCGACGGTCGGGTAGTGCGCGGCGAGTTCGGGTGCGCGGCCCTCCAGCACCAGCCGGTGCAGGGCGCCCGCGAACCTCAGGCCCGGCACCGTGCCGCGGGGGTCGCGCTCGGCGCCCGCCATCACCCGCGTGGTGATCCCGCCGCGCGCCAGGTCGTCCGCCGCCGACACGAGCAGCGTGTGGGTGAGCGGGCTCCACGTCCGGCAGCCGCGGGACGCCTCCAGGAACAGCTCGGCGAGCACGGCTGTGACGTTAGCTCGATTTCCCTTGCAGGGCACCGGGACGGGGCGTCAATTCACCCTTTCACCTGCGAGATGTCGACCGCGCCGGTAGCGCTTAGGCTCGATGGATGCCCAGGGTGCTCGCGGTGGCGGACGAGGTGGTCGAGCGGCTGTGGACCGAACAGGTGCTCGCGCACTCCGCCGTGGACCTGATCGTCGCGGCCGGGGACCTGCCGTTCGACTACCTGGAGTTCCTGTCCGACCGGCTGGACCGACCGTGCGTGTTCGTGCCCGGCAACCACGACGTGGACCTCGGCGGGTACGTGAAGGTGCGCGGCCTGTGGACCCGCGCCGGGTTGCCCGCGCGGTGGCCCGGCCCGGCGGGCGCGGTGAACGCGGACGGGCGCGTGGTGGACGTGGCCGGGGTGCGGATCGCCGGGCTCGGCGGGTCGATCCGGTACAACGCGGGGCCGAACCAGTGGACCGAGCGGCAGCAGGCGCGCCGGCTGCGCGCACTGCTGCGCCGCGCGTGGTGGCGGACGAAGGACGGTCGCGGCGTCGACCTGCTGCTGACCCACTCCCCGCCGCTGGACTGCGGCGACGAGCCCGACCCGCCGCACCGCGGCTTCGCCTGCCTGCACCGCGCGGTCCGGCGGTTGCGGCCGGGGTTGCTGCTGCACGGGCACGTCCACCCGCACGGGCAGCGGCGGGCCGACCGCGTGCTGGGCGGCACCACCGTGGTGAACGTGGTGGGCTACAAGGTGCTGGACGTACCCGCCCGTGCCGGCGCGACCGCGCGGGAGCCGGACGCGGTCGGTGGACGCGGTGTGGCGCGGCGGTCGGGCGTGAGGTGGCGGAGGTGAGTGATGGCCCGTGACACGGGGTTCCCGCGCGCGGACGTGGAGAACGACTTCCTGCGGGCGCGGCGGGGGCAGGTGCTGGCGCGGTTGGCGGCGTGGCTGCGCCGGGAGCCGGACGACGTGAACATCATGCTGCCGTTCCACGAGGTCGTGGAGGCGCTCGGGATGCAGGGCGAGCGGCGGTTGGGGCTGCGGACCGTGCGGTTGGACTCGATCGTGGGCAGTGTGGACCGCACCCGCGACTTCGACCGGCGGTTCCGGCCGACGTCGGCGCGGGTGCGCGAACGCTGGGAGCGGTTGGCGCTCGCGCAGCGGCGCGGCGAGGCGGTGCCGCCGATCGAGCTGTACCGGGTCGGGGACCTGCACTTCGTGCAGGACGGGCACCACCGGGTGTCGGTCGCGCACGCGCTGGGGTTGGAGGTGATCGACGCGTACGTGACGGAAGTCGTCACGCGGGTGCCGGCGCACGGCATCCGGCACCGCGGCGACCTGATCGTGAAGGACTACCGCCGGCTGTTCCTGGAACGCGTGCCACTGCCCGGCGAGGCCCGCGCGGCGGTGCTGCTGGCCCGGCCGTGGGACTACGCCGAACTGGGCGAGCACGTCGAGGCGTGGGGCTTCCGCCTGATGCAGGACGAAAGCACCTTCCTGGACCGCGCCACGATCGCCGCCCGCTGGTTCCACGAGGAGTACGAACCGGTCGTCGGTCTGCTCCGCCAGGCCGACCTGGTGGGCGACCGCACCGAAACCGAGGCCTACCTGTGGGTGGCCGCCGAACGCTACCGGCTCATCCGAACCCACCGCTGGGACCAGGACGTCATCGACGCCCTCCGCGCCCGCCGACCGACCGCCGGCTGACGGCCGACCGCGAAGCCCGCCGACCGCGCCCGACCGGGCCGTCCCGACCGAGCCGGACTCGACCGGACCCGAGGCGGGGCACCACGCGCCGCCCGCGACGCCGAGACCGGGAGACCCTCGCGTGACGTCCGCGCCGCGCGGCGTTCACGACGGCCCCGTAGGCACACCTCACCCGCGACAGCCACGCCTCGACCGCGCGACAGCCCACCCCGTGCGGCGTCCCACGCGGTCACGTCGCCCCGCGGCGTCCGCCACGCCCGACCCGCGGGCCGCGCTTCTCGCCCGAGCAGCGCCGGCTAGCGCTGGAACTCCCCCTTCGGCAGTGGGCGGGCCTGGTCCATGACGCGGTCCGCGTAGCTGTCCAGCAGGCGGGTCGCGACCTGCTGGGAGTAGCCGAGGATGACCGCCCACAGCAGCAGCGCCGCCTGGGACGCCACGCCGATCAGCCCCGTCGTCACACCCGCGCCCAGAGCCAGGATCCCGACCACCGACAGCGCGGCGCCGAGGAGGATCTTGATCGTCGCCTGGTACCCGATCATCACGTACGGCGACAGGCTCGGGCGCCTGCGTAACAGCAGCACCACCGCCGACAGCACCGCGCCGAACGCGCCCAGCACCTGGATCAGCCACACGTCCGCGCCGGCCGCGGCACGACCCGACGGGCACACCGTCGGCAGCTTCTCCGACCCCACGCACATCGGGATCAGGCCGGGCTTCAGCAGACCCACCGCGCCCAGCAGCGTGTTCACCGCGAACAGCACCACGGACGCGGCGATCAGCTTGTTGCGCAACGCGCGCGAGCCCACGTGCGCGAAGTCGGACCGGTCGAACGCGGCCCGCAGCGCGTCCACCACCAACTCCCGCTCGATCGACAGCGGGAACTCGCCCGGCCGCATCTCCTCCAGCGCCACGCGCCGGGGGTCGTCGTCCTCCAGGTTCTCCGCGACCCGCGCCCGCAACCCGGGCAGCCGGCCCAGGAAACCCCGACCGGCGGCCACCACCGCGATCTCGGCCTCGTGCAACGACCGCCACGCCCGCTCGATGTGCCACCCGGACCACCACGACGCGACGGTCCGCCACCGGGACTCCTCCCGGGTGATCATGTCCTCCACGACGGCGGCCTCCTGCTCGGCCACCGCCCGCCACTGCCCGCTCTCGAGGTCGAGCGGGTCCGGCGGTCCGAGTGCGGCGAGGTCGGCCCGCACCCGGTCCAACCTCGACTGCACCACCAACCGCCAGTCCGTGACCCGTGGTCTGCGCGTGCCCATGTCCTGATGGTGGCAGGGGGGTACGACATTTCTGCGATCACCCGACCGAGTGACCCACCCGGTTGCCGCACCCCGATCACCCGAACGCCACCGTCCACAGTGGACGGTCGAACTCAGGCCGACTGCGACGGCTCCACCAGCTCGCGCAGCCGCGGCGGCATCCGCTTCTCCAGGCCGTAGGGCTCCAGGTGCGCCTGGAGCACCCCGTCGAACGCCCGCTTCACCGACGTGGCGTCCCAGCTGTCGCTCTCCAGGATCGGCTGCTTGAAGTACGGCTGGCCGATCAGGTGCAGCTGCCTGCCGTTGCACCGGACGATCTGCCCGGTGATGCCCGCCGCGCCGTCGCCGAGCAGGAACAGCACCAGAGGCGCGACCTTGCCCGGCGTCCGGTCGGCCGGGATGGCCCGCAGCGAGCGCTCGGACTTCCACACCATGCGGGTGTGCGCGACCGGGCAGACCGCGTTCACCCGGATCCCCTCGGTCTCCAGGTCCAGCGCCCAGGACAGGGTGAGGGAGGCGACCGCGCCCTTGGTGGCCGAGTACGCGCCGAGCTTGCGCTGCCCGAAGAACGCGCCGGAGGAGATGTTCACGATCGAGCCGCCGCCGGTGTCGCGCATCGCGCGCATGGCCGCCATGCCGGTGTAGATCACGCCGAGCACGTTGACCTCGACGATCGTGCGGATCGACGCCGGGTCGTCCTCCCAGGGCAGCGACTCGTAGTTCAGGCCGGCGTTGTTCACGAGCCCGTCCAGCCGGCCGAACTCGGACACGCACGTGCCCACGATCTTGTCGGCCTCGGACGGGTCCGCGACGGTGTGCGTGCTCGCCACCGCCCGACCGCCGTACTCCCGGATCCGCGCGGCGACCTGCTCGGCCAGGTGGCCGTCGTTGTCGTTGACCACGACCGCGGCGCCGGCCCGTGCCGCGTGCATCGCGTAGGCCTCACCCAAGCCTCGTCCGGCACCCGTGACCACGACTGCCTTCCCGTCCAGGATCCCCATGTCGCGCTTCTTTCTGTCCTCGGCGGACTCCCCTACCCCGACCCGGCCCGGCCGGGTTCACCCCCGCTGTCGACCAGGGTGGCGACGCGGCTGGAGCCACTGCGGCACCGGAGCGGCGAACTGCACCGCTGCTGCGCTGAATGGCCTATGAAGTTCGTCCGGGCCGATGTCCCGGACTGGTCAGTCACCTACCGTGAGAACCACTCGGTAGGTGGTCGCGGGATTCCTCCGCTCGACGTCCCCCACCAGCCGTCCGGGACCGCTCCGTCACCCGACCGGCGATCCGGCCCCACCTGCGCCGAGCGGGTGAGCGGCATCACCCCACGACGAAGGGCCACCCCGCCCGGACGAGCGGAGTGGCCCCTGGGACGTGGCGCGGTCAGCCCGCGTACGTCAGGTTGCGCCCGTTGGCGGGATCGAACAACTGGATCTTGTCCGCGTCGAACCAGATCTCGGCCTGCTCGCCCTCGGTCGCCGACGACGCCGCCGACAGCCGGGTCACGAGCGACACCCCGTCGCCCGGCACGTCCGCGGCGCCCGCGTCCGCCGCGAGCTCGGCCAGCTCGGCCGCCGTCGCCTGCTCGCCGGACAGGCTGAAGTAGGCGTACTTGTCCGAGCCCATCGACTCCAGCACGTCGACGTGGCTGGTGAACACGACCCCGCCGGACCGCACGTGGTCGTCCACCAAGCGCGCGTCCTCGAAGTGCTCCGGCCGCAGGCCCATGATCACGTCGCGCGGCGCGTCGGCGCCCTCGAGCAGACCCCGGACCCGGTCGGTCAGCGGCACGTCGCCCAGCGGCGACCGCAGCACGCCGCCCTCGATCCCCGCCGGCACGAAGTTCATCGACGGCGAGCCGATGAACCCCGCCACGAACAGGTTGGCCGGGTTGTCGTAGAGGAACTGCGGCGCGCCGATCTGCTGCACCGCGCCGCCCCGCATCACCACCACCCGGTCGCCGAGGGTCATCGCCTCGGTCTGGTCGTGGGTCACGTAGACCATCGTGGTGCCGAGCTGCTTCTGCAAGCGGGACACCGAGGTCCGCATCTGCACCCGCAGCTTCGCGTCCAGGTTGGACAGCGGCTCGTCCATCAGGAACGCCTTGGGGCTGCGCACGATCGCCCGGCCCATCGCGACCCGCTGGCGCTGACCGCCGGACAGGTTCGACGGCTTGCGGTCCAGGTGCTGGGTCAGGTCCAGGATCTCCGCCGCGTCCCGCACCTTCTTCTCGACCGTGGCGTCGTCCACCTTGGCCAACCGCAGCGGGAAGGCCATGTTCTCCTTCACCGTCATGTGCGGGTACAGCGCGTAGGACTGGAACACCATGGCGATGTCGCGGTCCTTGGGCGCGCGCTCGTTGACCCGCTCGCCGCCGATCCGCAACTCGCCCGCGGTGATGTCCTCCAACCCGGCGATCATGTTCAGGGTGGTGGACTTCCCGCACCCGGACGGCCCGACGAGGATGACGAACTCGCCGTCCGCGATCTCGATGTCCACGTCCTTCACGGCCACCGCGCCGTCGGGGTACTGCTTGGAAACCTTGTCCAGGACGATCTCGGCCATTGCTGACTCACCCCTTCACGGCGCCGGAGGTCAAACCGGCAACGATCCGACGCTGGAAGAACAACACGAACAGGATGATCGGGATGGTGATCACCACGGCCGCCGCGGCGACCGACCCGGTCGGGTCCTCGAACTGCGAGGAGCCGGTGAAGAACGACAGCGCCACCGGCACCGTCCGCGACGACTCCGTCGAGGTCAGCGAGATGGCGAACAGGAAGTCGTTCCAGCAGAAGATGAACACCAGGATCGCGGTGGTGAACACGCCCGGCGCGGCCAGCGGCGCGATGACCCGGCGGAACGCCTGGCCCGGCGTCGCGCCGTCCATCTTGGCCGCCTTCTCGAGCTCCCACGGGATCTCCCGGAAGAACGCCGAGAGCGTGTAGATCGCGAGCGGGAGCGCGAACGTGATGTAGGGCAGGATCAGGCCGGGCCAGGTGTCGAACAGGCTCAGCGCGCGCTCGATCTCGAACAGCGGCGACACCAGCGAGATCTGCGGGAACATCGACACCAGCAGCGACACCCCGACCAGGACCCGCTTGCCGGGGAAGTCGAGCCGGGCGATCGCGTACGCGGCCATCGTGCCGAACACGACCGCGACGGCCGTGGCGATGATCGCGATGCCGATGGAGTTGACCAGCGCGCGGACGAACTCCGTGGTGGTGAAGATCGCCGCGTAGTTCTCCAGCGACCACTCCCGGGGGATGAAGTTGCCGTCCGCCAGCGTCGCCTTGGACTTGAACGACAGCGACACGATCCACAGCACCGGGAACAGCGCGTAGAGCACGACCAGGACGTTCAGGACCGTCCAGCGGGCTTTGCGGGCCGGCGTGACGGCCCCGCCGATGCCTGCCATCAGCGCCTCCCCCCGTTGTCGCTGCCGGGCGCAGCGGTGCCGAACAGCTTGATGAAGACGAACGCGATGATCGCCACGGCGATGAAGATCAGCACCGACATGGTCGAGCCGATGCCCAGGTTCAACCCCTTGATGAGGTTGTTGTAGGTGATCATCGAGACGGACGCGGTGCCCTGCGACCCTCCCGTGAGGACGAACAGGTTGTCGAAGATCCGGAACGCGTCGAGGGTGCGGAACAGCAGCGCCACCAGGATCGCGGGCTTCATCACCGGCACGATCACCTTGGTGAACCGCTGCCACCCGTTCGCGCCGTCCATCGCGGCGGCCTTGAGCAGGTCCTCGGGCACCAGAGCGAGGCCCGCCATCAGCAGCAGCGCCATGAACGGGGTGGTCTTCCAGATCTCCGCGAGCACCACGACCATCAGCGCGGGGATCTTCTCGGTCAGCACGGGATCGCCGCCCGCCAGGGTTTCGGCGAGGTAGCCGGTGCCGGGCGTCCAGGCGTAGCGCCAGGAGAACGCGGCCACGACGGTGACGATGCCGTACGGGATCAGCGTGGAGGTGCGGACGATGCCGCGGCCGACCAGCGTGCGGTGCATGACCAGGGCCAGCGCCATGCCCAGCACCAGCTCGACCGCGACCGACACGACCGTGATCACGACCGTGATCCACACCGCGTTCCACCAGTACGGGCTGGACAGCACGGTGATGTAGTTGTCCAGGCCGACGAACTCCCGGCGGTCCGGGAACTTCAGGTCGTAGCGCTGGAGCGACAGCCACAGGGAGTACACGATCGGGTACCCCGCGACCAGCGTCATGATGATGATCGCCGGCGCGCACAGCAGCAGTCCGAGCCGGCGTTCGGCCTTCTTGCCGTCGGACAGCGCCGACTTGGCCTTGGCGTCGAGCACGGGCTCGCCGCCGCCTCCGGCCTCGGTCTCGGTGAGGGCGTGGCTCACGGCAGGACCCCCTTCGAGTCGAGCGCGTCCTGCAACTCGGAGCGCAACCGGTCGGCCGTGGGCTTCGGGTCGATGCTCGCGGGCGGCGACAGGATCGTGGAGATGACCGTCGAGACGTTCTGGTACGCCGGGGTGCGCGGGCGGCTGCTCGCGGTCTTCAGCGTGTCGAGGATGGCTTCCTTCATCGGGTACGGCTTGGCCATCTCGGGGTCGTCGTAGACCGACTCGATGGTCGGCGGCACGCCGTCGTTGATGGCCGCGAACTTCTGGCTCTCCGCGCCGCGCAGGCACGAGACGGCGTCGAACGACTGCGCCGAGTGCTCGGTGTAGGCGCTGACCGCGTAGTTGATGCCACCCACGGTGACCTTGGCGTCGCCGCCGTCGATCGACGGGTAGGGCGCCCACTTGAAGTTCGCCGCGAACTCGGGCTTCTTCTGGGCGGCGGCGTAGACGTACGGCCAGTTCAGCATGAACGCGGCCTTGCCCGCCTCCATGTTCAGCCGGGCGTCGTCCTCGGCGGCGTTGGAGAACGACGGGTCCACCACGTCCGAGGTGGCGAACTTCTTGAGGACCTCCAGGGCCTTCACGGCCTTGTCGTCCACGACGGCCTTGGTGCCGTTCTCGTCCAGGATCTGCCCGCCGGCGGAGTTGACGAGCGTGTTGAACAGCACGACCAGGCCCTCGTACTGCTTGCCCTGCGCCTCGATCAGCCCCGGCTTGCCCTCGGACTTGAGCTTCGAGGCCATCTCGATCATCTCGTCCCACGTCTTCGGCGGCGTGGGCACGAGGTCGCTGCGGTACCAGAGCAACTGGACGTTGGTGTTGTCCGGAGCGCCGTAGAGGCGGCCCTCGTAGCGGGCCGTGTCCAGCGGGGTCTCCAGCGTGCCGCTCTCCACCGCGGCCTTGTCGGCCCCGGTGAACTCCTTGATCCACCCCGCCTTGGCCAGTTCGGCCGTCCAGGTCACGTCGAGCGCGAGGACGTCCATCCCGGTGTCCCCGGCGGCGAGGCGGCGGACCATCTGCTCCCGCTGCCCGTCCGCTTCACGGGGCAGCTTGTGGTAGACGATCGTGTAGTCCTTGCCCCGCTCGTTGCACTTGTCGACGATCTTCTGGAAGTTCTCCTGCGGGTATTTGTAGACGTTGACGACGGTTTGTCCACCGTCCGAGCCGCAACCGGCCACACCGGACACCGCGAGCACCGCGGCACATCCGGTGGCGACCAACCGACGACGTGCGGTCGCACCCCTCATCGGCTCTGCCTCCTTCCCGACAACGGAGGAGCCAAGCCGCAATGCCCGGCACCTCGTCGTGCCCACCGGGTGACCTGGGTCACCCGGTGGAACGAACGTAGGCCCGGTGATCAGGTGCCGCAACCACTCGGGCCTGCCGTCGCGCTTTACCCGGTGATCACGGAACCCAAACGTCAGTCCTTCTTCACGTCCGAGGGACGCATGGCGAGTTTGGCCAGCAGATCGCGCCCCCGTTCGGCGGATCGGGGCTGGCACAGCACGTCGTAGCGGCCGGCGACCAACTGCGAGGCCGACTGGAAGTCGCGCTTGCCCCGGGTGGACCCGTAGCCGACGGCCGCGAAGATGAGCCCGAACGCGACACCGGTGACCAGGCCGACCAGGATCGGCCCGAACGAGGCGCCCGGCGTGGAGTTGAACAGGGACAGCAGGACCCCGACGAACAGGCCGAACCAGGCGCCCGACGCGGCGCCCGTGCCGAGGACCCGACCCCAGGTCAGGCGTCCGGTGACCCGTTCGACGAGCATCAGGTCGACGCCGACGATGGTCACCTCCTGGACGGGGAAGTCCCCGTCGGCGAGGAAGTCGACGGCACGCTGGGCCTCCTCGTAGGTCCCGTAGGACCCGATGGGCCACCCGGTGGGCGGCGTCGGCAACCGGGGCGGCACGCCGGCCCGGTTCTGGCCGGAGGAGAAGGAACTAGTCAAGGCAGACCACCCACCTCTTGGCGCGCAGTAGATCACCCCATCCTGCCAACACCGGTCGAACGACGCGAAACGGCCGCGCGGAAGTGGACCCGACCGTGACCCGGGGTGCCCCGGGTGAGGTCGTGGCCGGTGGGGTGGGAACGGTGACGGACGGTGGACTACGAGCGGGAGCGGTAGTCGCGCAGCAGGCCGCGGGAGATGATCGTCTTCTGGATCTCGCTGGTGCCCTCGCCGATGAGCAGGAACGGCGCCTCGCGCATCAGCCGCTCGATCTCGTACTCCTTGGAGTAGCCGTAGCCGCCGTGGATGCGGAACGCCTCCTGGGTGACCTCGGCGCAGTACTCCGAGGCGATCAGCTTGGCCATGCCGGCCTCGACGTCGTTGCGCTCGCCGGAGTCCTTCAGCCGGGCCGCGTTGACCATCATCAGGTGCGCCGCCTCGACCTTGGTGGCCATCTCGGCGAGCTTGAACGCGATGGCCTGGTGCTCGGCGATCGCCTTGCCGAACGTCCGGCGCTGCTGCGCGTACTCGATGGCGAGTTCGAACGACCGCAGCGCGATGCCGCACGCGCGCGCCGCCACGTTGACCCGGCCGACCTCGACGCCGTCCATCATGTGCCGGAAGCCCTGGCCGGGCGTGCCGCCGAGGACCTGCGCGGTCGGGATCCGGAAGCCGTCGAACACCATCTCGGTGGTGTCGACGCCCTTGTAGCCCATCTTGTCGATCTTGCCGGGCACGGTCAGGCCGGGCAGCACCTCGCCGTAGCCGGTCGGCTTCTCGACCAGCAGCGTCGTCAGGTTCCGGTGCGGCTTCTCGGCGCCCTCGTCGGTGCGCACCAGCACGGCGGTCAGGTTGGACGTGCCGCCGTTGGTCAGCCACATCTTCTGGCCGTTGACGACGTAATCCGACCCGTCCACGACCGCGCGGGTCCGGATCGCCGCCACGTCGGAGCCCAGTTCCGGTTCGGACATCGAGAACGAGCCGCGCACCTCGCCGGTGGCCATCCGGGGCAGGTAGGACGCCTTCTGCTCGGGCGTGCCGTGCTGCTTGAGCATGTGCGCGACGATGAAGTGGGTGTTGATCACGCCGGACACCGACATCCAGCCGCGCGCGATCTGCTCGACCACGAGCGCGTAGGTCAGCAGCGACTCGCCGAGCCCGCCGAACTCCTCCGGGACGGTGAGCCCGAAAAGGCCCATTTCCTTCATGCCCTCCACGATGTCCGCCGGGTAGGTGTCACCGTGTTCGAGGGTTTGCGCGTGGGGGATGATCTCCTTGTCGACGAAGGTGCGCACGGTCGACAGGATCTCCTCCTGCACGTCGGTGAGTCCTGCGGTCCGGGCCAGGCGCGCCATCGCACTTCCCCTTACGTCGGCATGAGGTTACCGGCGAGTATGAACCGGTTCGCACACGTTCGCGGCACGGAAGTGCTCATCACCACGCGCTGAACCGAACCAGCGGTTATTCTCCGCCTCCCGAGCACCCACGCAGGGGGAGAACATGTCCCAGCAATACCCGCCGCCGCCCGGCTACTACCCGCCGCCCATGCCTCCGAGGGGCACCAACGGCCTCGCGATCGCGTCGCTGATCCTGGCGTTCGTCTTCGCGCCGGTCGGCATCGTGCTCGGCATCATGGCCCGCAACCAGATCCGCCGCACCGGCGAGGACGGCATGGGCCTGGCGACCGCCGGCATGATCCTCAGCATCGTGTTCACGGCCATCGGCATCATCGCGGTGATCCTGTGGATCGCGGCGCTGGCCTACGTCGTCAAGACCGTCGACCAGCTGCCGACGGACTTCCCGACCGACTTCCCGACGAACTTCCCGACCGACCTGACGAACTTCCCGACCGTCATCCCCACGACGTAACGGCCAGTTCGCCACCGCAGTGCCGGCACACGTCGGCGAACACGTGCACATCGGCGCAGCAGCCGGGGCACCTGCGGAAACTGCGCTCCAACAGGTCGTCGGCGGGTCGGCGGCGGACGAAGAACCGTCTCGCGGACCTCCCGGCACGGGTAGGTGACATGCGGACCACCATGCACAGGTGGACCCGCGTGATCGCCAATCCCGGCCCCGACTTGTGGGAATGCTCACCGGTGGGGTCACCTCGTGGTGACCCCACCGGCACACCACGTCACCCCTCGGGCGTCCACACGTCGGTTCGGCTCAACCCCGCCGCGCGGCCCTTGGAGGAGATCACCAGGGCCATCTTGCGGGACGCCTCGTCGATCATCTCGTCGCCCAGCATCACCGCGCCGCGCCTGCCGCCCGCCTCGGACGTGTAGTGGTCGTAGGCGTCCAGGATGTTCTCGGCGTGGTCGTAGTCCTCCTGCTTCGGGCTGAACACCTCGTTCGCCGCGTCGATCTGGCCGGGGTGCAGGACCCACTTGCCGTCGAAGCCGAGCGCCGCGGACCGGCCGGCGACGCGCTTGAAGCCGTCGACGTCGCGGATTTGCAGGTACGGGCCGTCGATCGCCTGCTTGTCGTGTGCGCGGGCGGCCATCAGGATCTGCATGAGGATGTAGTGGTAGGCGTCGCCCACGTCGTAGCCGGGCGGTTGCTCGCCGACGACCAGCGACTTCATGTTGATCGACGCCATGAAGTCGGCCGGGCCGAAGATGATCGTCTCCACCCGGGGCGACGCGGTGGCGATCGCGTTCACGTTGATCAGGCCCAGCGCGTTCTCGATCTGCGCCTCGATGCCGATCCGCCCGACCTCGTAGCCCATGGTCTTCTCGATCTGGGTGAGCAGCAGGTCGAGCGCGTGCACCTGCTCCGCGGTCTGCACCTTGGGCAGCATCACGCAGTCCAGGTTCGCGCCGGCGCCCTCCACGACCTCGGTCACGTCGCGGTAGGTCCACTCCGTCGTCCAGTCGTTGACCCGCACGACCCGCGCCCGCGAACCCCAGCCGCCCTCGTTGAGCGAGGCCACGATGGTCTTGCGCGCGTCCGGCTTGGCCAGCGGCGCGCACGCGTCCTCCAGGTCGAGGAAGACCTGGTCGGCGGGCAGCGTGCGGGCCTTGTCGATCATCTTCTGGCTCGAACCGGGCACAGCCAGGCACGAGCGACGGGGACGCTGCTGGTCGACCACTGGGGGTACCTCCTCGTACCGGCCGGTAACAACTCTCGTCCCGAAGCCTGGCACGCACCGCGGACGCCCGCCATCGGCGTGAGTCACGGCTCACAGGCCGTGGCACGCTGAACCGGTGGAGATCGCACAGGTGCTGGACAACGCGCTGCGCAAGGCCGCGGCGGTGTGGGTGCGACCGGAGGGTCACGAGGCGCGGCTGGTGTGGGCGCTGTGGCGGGACGGCGCGCTGCTGGTGGCCGTCGGCGGCACCGAGCAGCGGGTTCCGGGTCTGGTCGACGGAGTCGCGTGCGCGATCACGGTCCGCTCCCCCACCACCCACTCGCGGCTGGTCGAGGTGACCGCGACGGCCCGTCTGCACTCCCCCGACGAGGACACCGCGCACGCCCTGCGCGCGGCCCGGCTCAACACCACCCCGGTGTGGGAGTCGGTCTACCGCTGGGAGTTCGCGTGATCACCGTTCCGGCCGACTTCGCGGTGTCCCTCGGGCCGGAGGCACTGGCCTGGCGCGCGACGCTGCCCGCGTTGGCCGCCCGGTTCTGCGCCCGCTGGAACCTCACGCCCGACGGCGACGTGCTGCACGGCTTCGTCGCGCTCGTGCTGCCGGTGCGGGCGGCCGACGGGATGCCGGCGGTGCTGAAGCTGACGTTCCTGGACGAGGAGACGCGCGACGAGCCCCGGGCGCTGCGGGCGTGGGACGGCGACGGCGCGGTGCGGCTGTACGACCACGACGACGAGCACGGCGCGCTGCTGCTGGAACGGCTCGACCCGGCGCGGAGCCTGGAGGACGAGCCGATCGACGCGGCGGTGGCGGTGATCGGCGGCCTGATGGGCCGACTGCGGGTGCCCGGCACGGGGTTCCGCCGGTACGCGCCCACGCCGCGACCCGATCCCGTGCTGCCCGCCGACCTGGTCGCCCACGCGCACGAACTCGGCGCCGCGCTGGCCGCCGCAGCCGGCGACACGCTCGTCAACGAGGACCTGCACTACGGCAACGTGCTGCGGGGCGGGCGCGAGCCGTGGCTGGTGATCGACCCGAAACCGCTGTCCGGCGACCCGGAGTACGGCGTGGTCCCGCTGCTGTGGAACCGGTTCGACGAGTACGACGGCCCCCTCGCGCTGCGCGAGCGGCTCGCCGCCGTGGTGGACACCGCCGGGCTCGACCCGGACCGGGCGCGCGGCTGGGCGTTCCACCGCGCGGTCGTCAACCACACGTGGGCGCTCGAGCACGGTGAAGAACCGTTCGCGGCCCGGTGCGCCGCCATCGCGCGGGCGCTGCGACCGCGCGACTAGCCTGATCACGTGTCGTCAGTGAACCGGGTCTTCGCCGCCAAGCTCGCCGGACTGCCCGTGTTCGGGCCGGACGGCGAATCCATCGGGAAGGTCCGCGACCTGGTCATCGGGCTGCGGGTGGACCGGCAGCCGCCGCGGGTGCTCGGCCTGGTGCTCGAACTCGCGACCAGGCGGCGGATCTTCGTGCCGATGCTGCGGGTCGCCACCATCGAGCCCAACGCGGTCGGCCTCGCCACCGGGACCGTCAGCCTGCGGGCGTTCCACCAGCGCACCAACGAGGTGCTGGTGGTGGGCGAACTGCTCGACGCGCGGGTGCGGATGGACTCGGGCGCGACCGCCGTGCTGGTGGACGCCGCGATGGAGCCGACCAGGACCCGCGATTGGCGGATGACCAGGGTCGCCGTGCGCGAGCGGACCGGGCGGCTCGGCAGGCGCGGACCGGTGCAGGTGCTCCAGTGGGAGGAGCTGTCCGGCCTGTCGGTGACGGAGCTCGCCGGGCAGCCGCAGGGCGCGCAGCACCTGGTGGCGATCTTCGAGGCGATGCGCGCGGCGGACGTGGCGCTCGCGCTGCACACCCTGCCGACCAAGCGCCGCTACGAGGTGGCGGAGGCGCTGGACGACGAGCGGCTCGCCGACGTGATCGAGGAGATGTCCGAGGAGGACCAGAAGGACCTCCTCGCGCACCTGGACGACGAGCGCGCGGCGGACGTGCTGGAGGCGATGAACCCCGACGACGCCGCCGACCTGCTCGCCGAACTGCCCGAGGGCGAGAAGGACCGGCTGTTGGAGCTGATGGAGCCGGAGGAGTCCGAGCCGGTCAAGCGGTTGCTGGAGTACAGCTTCGACACCGCGGGCGGCCTGATGACGCCCGAGCCGGTGGTGCTCGCGCCGGACGCGACGGTCGCCGAGGCGCTGGCCCACGTGCGCAACCCGGACCTCGCGGTCGCGCTGGCCAGCATGGTGTTCGTGTGCCGGCCGCCGACGGCCACCCCCACCGGCCGCTACCTGGGCTGCGTGCACATCCAGCGCCTGCTCCGCGAACCGCCGTCCGACCTGGTCGCGGGCGTGCTGGACACGAACATGGCGACCCTGTCGCCCAACGCCTCGCTGTCCGAGGTCACCCGGTACTTCGCGGCGTACAACCTGGTGTGCGGACCCGTGCTGGACGAGACCGAGCACCTGCTCGGCGCGGTGACCGTGGATGACGTCCTGGACCACCTGCTGCCGGACAACTGGCGGGAAACGGGGTTGACCCATGCCTGAGCTGCTGCCACGCCGTCGGCTCGACCAGCCGCGCGAGCCCGGCAGGTTCCGGCTCTCGCTCGACCCGGAGGCGTTCGGCCGGTTCTCCGAGCGGCTCGCCCGGTTCCTCGGCACCGGCAAGTTCCTGTTCTGGCAGACGCTCATCGTGATCGTGTGGATCACGATGAACCTGGTCGCGGTGAGCCTGCAATGGGACCCGTACCCGTTCATCCTGCTCAACCTGGCGT
Organism: Actinosynnema sp. NPDC020468; assembly: GCF_040642015.1. NCBI lineage: Bacteria > Bacillati > Actinomycetota > Actinomycetes > Pseudonocardiales > Pseudonocardiaceae > Actinosynnema > Actinosynnema sp. NPDC020468. The sequence goes on along the minus strand of NZ_JBFAEO010000023.1, from coordinate 9,337 downwards.
TCTCCACCCAGGCCGCGTACGCCGCGCCGCTGATCCTGCTCGCGCAGAACCGGCAGGACGACCGGGACCGGGTGTCGCTGGAGGAGGACCGCACCCGGGCCGCGCAGACCAAGGCCGACACCGAGTACCTGGCGCGGGAGTTGGCGGCGTTGCGGATCGCGGTGAACGAGGTGGTCACGCGGGACTTCCTGCGCAGCGAGTTGGACCGGGTGCTGCGCAAGACCAAGCGGCGGGCGTTGAAGGACGATCCGCGGTGGGACGACGTGCCGTCGTAGTGCGGGGTGTCGTGGGTGACGGTGTGGTGGATGACGCCGTTGTGGTGGGTGGCGGCGGTGTGGTGGGGCGGCGGTGTGCGGGTGCGGGCTGTTCGGCGGTCAGGCGTCGGGTGGGGGGTGCGGGTCCGCCAGCTTTTCGCAGGACCTGCCGAAGGCCTCCAGTTCCGCGGTGTCGAACACCTCGCCGAAGTGGCGGGCCACGCCGGTCAGGTGGGTGCCGCTGGCGACGCGCAGTCGGTCCACCCCCTGCTGCGTGAGGACGGCGACCACGCCGCGGCCGTCGCCGTCGGCTCGTTCGCGCAGCACGAGGCCGGCCCGTTCCAGTCGGTCGACCAGTCTGGTGACGCCCGACCTGGACAGCAGGACGGCGTCCGCGAGTTCGGTCATCCGCAGGCGGTGGTGCGGCGCCTCGGCGAGTTGCACCAGGACGTCGTAGGCCGCGAGCGACAGGCGTTGCTCGGCGATCAGCTCGGCTTCCAGGATCCGAGTGAGCCGTGCATGCGCCCGGAGGAAGGATCGCCACACCCCCAGCTCGGATCGGGTGGGCAACCGGGCACTTCCGGTTTCCGGCACGGATCGCGATGTTACGGAAAGCACGCGGACGGCTTCGCGCTGCCCCCGAATTCCAGGTGACCAGCCGGTAGCTTGGGGGTGGAGACCACCGCCGTAGCATGGTGTGGAGCCCTACCCCCGTCGATGTAAGGCGATCCCGTGACGCAGCTCGTTCTTCCCTCGGCCGATGACGTGCGCAAGGCGTTGGCCGGCGTGCAGGACCCCGAAATCAAGCGTCCCATCACCGAGTTGGGCATGGTGAAGGACGTCGTGGTGGGCGCGGACGGCGCGGTCGACGTCGGTGTGTACCTGACGGTCGCGGCGTGCCCGTTGCGGGACAAGATCGTGACGGACGTGACGGCCGCGGTGTCCGTGCTGTCCGGGGTGACGTCCGTGCGGGTCGAGTTGGACGTGATGTCGGACGCGCAGCGGACCGAACTGCGCAAGTCGTTGCGCGGCGGGGTCGAGGAGCCGGTCATCCCGTTCGCCCAGCCCGGCTCGTTGACCCGGGTTTACTGCGTGGCTTCCGGGAAGGGTGGAGTCGGGAAGTCCTCGGTCACGGTGAACCTGGCCGTGGCGATGGCGGCCCGGGGGTTGTCGGTCGGTGTCGTCGACGCGGACATCTACGGGCATTCGATTCCGCGGATGCTGGGCACGGCCGATCGGCCGACCCAGGTCGAGAAGATGATCATGCCGCCGCAGGCGCACGGCGTGAAGTTGATTTCCATCGGGATGTTCACCTCCGGGAACACGCCGGTGGTGTGGCGCGGGCCGATGTTGCACCGGGCGCTTCAGCAGTTCCTGGCTGATGTGTTCTGGGGTGATCTCGACGTCTTGTTGATGGACTTGCCGCCGGGGACCGGGGATGTGGCCATTTCGGTGGCCCAGTTGGTGCCCAATGCGGAGATCCTGGTGGTGACGACGCCTCAGCAGGCTGCGGCCGAGGTGGCCGAGCGGGCTGGGTCTATTGCGTTGCAGACTCGGCAGCGGGTTGCCGGGGTGATCGAGAACATGTCCTATTTGGAGTTGCCGGATGGGACCCGGATGGATGTGTTCGGGTCTGGTGGGGGGCGGGCTGTGGCTGAGTCCCTTACTACTGCTGTCGGGGCTGAGGTTCCGTTGTTGGGGCAGGTGCCGTTGGATCCTCGGTTGCGGGAGCAGGGGGATGCCGGGACGCCGATCGTGCTTGCGGCGCCCGAGTCGGTGGCTGCTCGGGTGTTGGTCGAGGTTGCCGGGAAGTTGTCGGTTCGGTCTCGGGGGCTTGCCGGGCGGTTGTTGAACGTCAGTCCCGCTGGGCGATAAAAGCGTAAAAGCGTCCTCGCCGGACGGGCAGCGCCTCCGGGGAGGAAGGGCGTCGTGTTCTCCCCGTATGGCCTGCCAGAGGCAACCACATGCGTCAAGGGGGCAGTTTGTGAGTTTGGGCGGCGGTAGCGCTTAATGCGCCCCCTTGACACATGCGGTTGGGCTGCGCCCAGGCCATACGGGGAGAACACGAGGCCCCAGCTTTAGGCGTGCGCGCCTGCGGCGCTTAAGTTGCGTCGGGGTCGTATGGGGGGCGTTCGCCTTGGTCCAGAGGGCGTTCGCGTTCCCGTTCCCGTGCGCCTTGCGGGCTGGGGGGTGGGGCCTGGGGGTTGTAGGCGGCGGGGTGGCCGTTGGACTTGTCCGGTGGGCGTTTGGCGTCCACGTCGTCCCACAGGTGTTTCGTGATGGCGCGCTTCGGGTCGAAGTTGCGCAGTTCGCGCAGGTCTTCCAGTGGTTTGCGGATGGACTCGAAGTCTGCGCCCATCTCGTTCTTCAGCTGGTCGCGTGCGCCTGTGGCGTACTCGCGGACCTGGCGTATGGTGCGGCCTACCCAGGCCGCTGCGGACGGTAGGCGTTCCGGGCCCAGGATGAACAGGCCCGCAACGATGATGATGAGGATTTCCACCCACCCGACGCTGTCGAACACCCTCGTGTCACCCTCTCGTGCGTCGAAGCGGCCTTCTTCGTCAGCGTAGCCGGGTCCGGCTAGTCGGAGCGGAGGGTCACCTGCACGGTGAGTTCCCTGCCCTGCCTCGCCAGGACGACCGGCACGGTTTCGCCGATCTCGTGGTCTCGGACGGCCACGGTCAGTTCTGCGGCGTTGCGGACCATGCGGTCGCCGACGCGCGTGATCACGTCGCCCTCCAGGATGCCCGCGGCGGCCGCGGCGCCTCCGTCGGGGACGTTCTGGACCTGGGCGCCCTCGGCGGTTTCGGCGGAGGCCGAGCGGACGTTGATGTTCATGTCCGAGTGCTTGACCTCGCCCTTCTGGATCAGGGCCTGCGAGATCTTGCGGGCGGCGTTGCCGGAGATCGCGAAGCCCAGGCCCACCGAGCCGCCCGTTTCGGTCCTGATGGACGAGTTGATGCCCACCAGGGCGCCGGACGAGTCGACCAGCGCGCCGCCCGAGTTGCCCGGGTTGATGGCCGCGTCGGTCTGGATCGCGTCGTAGGTCACCTGCGGGCCGCCGTTCTCGCCGGCCGCCGTCACAGGGCGGTGCAGGGCGGAGACGATGCCCTCGGTGACCGTGTTCGACAACGACAGGGGCGAGCCGATCGCGAGGACCGCGTCGCCGACGGCGAGGTCGTCGGAGTTGCCGAACTGGATCACGGTCGGGTTGTCCACCTGGACCTTGACCACCGCCAGGTCGGTTTTCGAGTCGCGGCCCACGACCTGGGCCACGGCGCGCTTGCCGTCGGTGAACACGACGGTCAGCTTGGCCGACGAGTCCTGCACGGCGGGCGCGACGACGTGGTCGTTGGTCAGCACGTAGCCGGCGCCGTCGATCACCACGCCGGAACCCACGCCCGCGACGTTCGCGCCCTTGAACTCGATGGACACGACGCTCGGCGTCACCCGCTTCGCGATGTCCGCGACCGAGCCGACCGGGCGCTCCTTGCCCGGCTGCACCTCGGCCAGCGTGACGCCGCCGTCGGTGAGGTCGTTGCCCGAACGGCCGAGGAACCAGCCGACCAGGCCTCCCACGCCACCCACGGCCAAGGCGACCACGAGCAGCAGGGTCAGGCCCAGCGGCTTGACGCGGCGGCCGAAGAGGAGTTCCGGGACGCTCAGCTGCGGACCGCGCTCGGCGGGCGGTTCCGACTTCTCCCCGGGCTCCTCGGTCACGGCGGGCGGGCCGATCACCGCGCTCGCGCCCGGGTCGCGCCACGCGTCGCCCGCGGGTTTGCCCTCCCAGAAGACGGGCTCGACCTCGGGTTCGCCGGCGGTGTCCAGCGGCGGGCGCTGGAGGCGGGTTTCCGCGTCGACCCGGCCGAACGCGCTGCTCAGCGCCTCGGGCGGGGGCGGCGAGTACTGGACCGCGCCGTTGAGCGTCGGGCGGTCGGCGGAGAACGCGCCGGGCACGCCGTCCGGGCGGCCGAAGACGTACGCCTGGCCGGGGTCCACGGCGGGCCGGTTCAGCGGGCGGGGTGAGAGCCTGCGGTGCGCCCCGTCGTCAACGCCGGAACGCGGGGTCCCGTTGCCCTGGTCTGGCTCGCTCATCGCTCCCCGAACGTCGTCCTGCCACACGGTTGCGGGGCCAATCGTGCCCGGTGGGCGGTGAAGTCGCCGTCAGCGGCCCAAGCGGTTGTCCGACACCGGCCGGAGCGTGCCCATGCCCGGGTCGTCCACCAGCGACGTCGCGGTCGCCGGCACGGGTTCGCGGGCGGTGCCCTGCGCGGGTGACGGCGCCGGCTCCTCGCTGCCGGGCACCACGAGCGCCAGCGCGCCCAGCATCAACCCGGAGACCACGACTCCGGCGCCCTGGCGGGCGCGCCTGGAGCCGAAGCCGAAGCGGCTGCCGCCGGTGCCGAACGGGCGGCTCTCGCCGAAGGCCGGACCGGCGCCGAACGCGCGGTCGGGCCGCTGCACGGTCACGAACTGGCCGTCCGCGGTCACCGCGAGGCCGTCCGGCGCGCTGGGCAGTTCGACTTCCTGCGGGATCGCGCCCAGCCTGGCCAGCAGGCCGGCGGACGCGGAGGGGGTGTCCGCGGCGCGGACGGCGGACCGCGCCTGCTGCTGCGAGTACGCCTCGGCCGCGCAGAACGGGCACCGTTGCAGGTGCGCCGAGGCACGGCCGTGCGCGGACGCGGTCAGCTCGCCGTCGACGAAGGCGACGACGGCGTCGGGCAGCAGGTGCTGCTCGGACAGTCCCCAACCTCGCAGGTCGGTCATGCAGAGTCCTCCCGAACCAGACCCCGACGGCGTTCCAGTGCGACCCTCAGGGCCTGGCGGCCCCGGTGGATCCTGCTTCTCACGGTACCCAGTTTCACCCCGAGGGTGGCGCCGATCTCCTCGTAGGAGAGGCCCTCCACGTCGCAGAGCACGACGGCCGCGCGGAACTCGGGCGGCAGTTCGTCCAGGGCGGCCTGGAGATCGGGGTCCAGATGGGTTTCCGAGTACACCTGTTCGGGTGATGGGTCGTCGCCGGCGAGCCGGTCCGTGTCCTCGGGCAGGCCCTCCATCCGCAGTCGCGAACGGCGGCGCGCCATGTCCAGGAACAGGTTCGTGGTGATGCGGTGCAGCCAGCCCTCGAACGTGCCCGGCTTGTAGGACGCGAGGCTGCGGAACACCCGGATGAACGTCTCCTGGGTGAGGTCCTCGGCGTCGTGCTGGTTGCCCGTCAGGCGGTAGGCCAGTCGGTAGACGCGGTCGGCGTGCTCGCGCACGACCTCGTCCCAGGTGGGCGGCGTCCAGTCCGCGCTCTCGATGGGCGCGGTGGGTGCGGCGGCGATCGGCTGCGTTGGCATGGGGCGGTGTAGCACCTCCAGTGGGCTGGCTTGCCCTGCTGCACGGTCCAACGTCGCCGGCATGGCTTCGTGTTCCCGTGGGGTCCTGCGCTGGCACCAGCGTGCCCGTCACGCTTATAACCATCGTGAGAGTGGCCTGAGAGCACGCTGAGAAACCACCGGGTTCCCACCTTCATGCCGGCTTCACCCGATTCGCCCCGTCCGGCGTTAACCTTCCGCTTGTGGACGGGGCTCTGCGCGACTACGTGGAGCGCTACCTGCCCGAGGACGGCGTGGTGAAGGCCGCCAGGGCGCGTGGCGTTGAGCTGGGCTGCGTGCCCATCGGGGCGGGCGGCGGCGCCGCGCTGCGGTTCCTCGCGACCGCGCTCCAGGCGAAGGCCGTGGTCGAGGTGGGCACCGGCGCGGGCGTCGGCTCGCTGTACCTGCTCGGCGGCATGCCGGCGGGCGGTGTGCTGACCTCGATCGACATCGAGCCCGCCCACCAGCGGGCCGCGCGGGTGGCGTTCGCCGAGGCCGGCGTGGCGGTGTCCCGGACCCGGTTGATCATGGGCCAGGCGCTGGACGTGCTGCCGCGGCTGACCGACGGCGGGTACGACCTGGTGTTCGTGGACGCCGCCAAGGCGGAGTACCCGCGCTACCTGGCCGAGGGCGTGCGGCTGCTGCGACCCGGCGGCGTGATCGCGTTCGACAACGTGCTGTGGCACGGCCGGGTGGTCGACCAGGCGCGGCGGGACCCGGAGACCACCGCCATGCGCGAGGTGGCGCGGGCGGTGCGGGAGGACGAGCGGTTGGCGCCGGTGATCCTCCCGCTCGGCGACGGGCTGCTGGTGGCGGCCAAGAACCCCTGAGGCCGCCACCGCCCCTCAGTGCGCGGTGACGCCCTTGCCCAGCACCGTGACGCCGCCCGCGGACACCGTGTAGCGGGTGCGGTCGGTGGTGTGGTCGACGCCGATCAGCGCGCCGTCGGGCACCACGACGTTCTTGTCCAGGATGGCGCGGCGCACGACCGCGCCCCGGCCGACGCGGACGCCCGGCAGCAGCACGCTGCCCTGGACCACCGAGCCGGACTCGACCACGACGTCCGAGGACACGACCGAGCCGTGCACGGTGCCGGAGATGATCGAGCCGGGACCGACCATCGAGTCCTCCGCGCTGCCGCCCGCGATGAACTTCGCCGGCGGTAGGGGCGGGGTGGCGGTGCGGATCGGCCACGCCTGGTTGTAGAGGTTGAACACCGGCCGCACGGACACCAGGTCCATGTGCGCCTCGTAGTAGGCGTCGATGGTGCCGACGTCGCGCCAGTAGCCGCGGTCGCGGTCGGTCTCGCCGGGCACCCGGTTGTCGCCGAAGTCGTAGACGTGCGCCCGACCCTGGTCGACCAGCGCGGGGATGATGTCGCCGCCCATGTCGTGGTCGGAGTCCGGGTTGGCCGCGTCCGCGCGCAGCGTGTCCAGCAGCGCCTCTGTGGTGAACACGTAGTTGCCCATGGAGGCGAAGGTGACCTCGGGGTCGCCGGGCACGTGCGGCGGCTCGGAGGGCTTCTCCAGGAACCGGGTGATCAACCCGGACTCGTCGGAGTCGATGCAGCCGAACGCCTTGGCCTCGGCGCGCGGCACGCGGATGCCCGCGACCGTCACGCCCGCGCCGCTCGTCACGTGCTGGTCGACCATCTGCCCGGGGTCCATCCGGTACACGTGGTCCGCGCCGAAGACGACCACGTGCTCCGGGCGTTCGTCGTTGACGAGGTTGAGGCTCTGGAAGATCGCGTCGGCGCTGCCCGTGTACCACCGGGGACCGAGGCGCTGCTGCGCCGGCACCGGCGTCACGTACTGACCCAGCACATTGGACAGCCGCCAGGTCGTGGAGATGTGCCGGTCGAGCGAGTGCGATTTGTACTGGGTGAGGACGCACAGGCGTACGAAGCCTGCGTTCACCAGGTTGGACAAGACGAAGTCGACGAGCCGGTAGTTCCCGCCGAAGGGCACCGCGGGCTTGGCCCGGTCGGCGGTCAACGGCCACAACCGTTTGCCTTCGCCACCGGCGAGGACAATTCCTAGAACATGCGGTTGCCCCTTCACAGCAACGACCCTAACGGGGCACGACCGCGCCCACCAACGCCAACGCAACGCGGACTCACGTTGTTCACCCGGGCGGCCCGGTGCCCGGGGTTACGGTGGTGCGCGTGCGAATCGGACTGCTGACACGGGAGTACCCGCCGGAGGTCTACGGCGGAGCGGGGGTGCACGTGGGTTTCCTCGTGCCGAGGTTGCGCGAACTGGTCGACGTGGACGTGCACGCGTTCGGCGGGCCGCGCGCGGACGCCCGGTCGCACAACCCGGCGCCGGGGCTGGAGACCGCGAACGCCGCGCTGGCCACGCTCTCGGTCGACCTGGAGATGGCGGCGGCCGCGGCGGGGGTCGACCTCGTCCACTCGCACACCTGGTACGCGAACATGGCGGGCCACCTGGCGAAGCTGCTGCACGGCGTGCCGCACGTGGTGACGGCGCACTCGCTGGAGCCGCGCCGGCCGTGGAAGGCCGAGCAGCTGGGCGGCGGCTACCGGGTCTCGTCCTGGGTGGAGCGGACCGCGTACGAGGCCGCGGACGCGGTGATCGCGGTCAGCGAGGGCATGCGCGCGGACGTGCTGGAGTGCTACCCGGCGCTCGACCCGGCGCGCGTGCACGTGGTGCGCAACGGCATCGACACGGCCGCCTACCACCCCGCCGAGGAGACGGACGCGCTGGTCGCACACGGTGTGGACCCCTCGAGGCCGATCGTGGCGTTCGTCGGCCGGATCACCCGGCAGAAGGGCGTCGGGCACCTGGTGGCGGCCGCGCACCGGATCGCGCCGGAGGCCCAGATCGTGCTGTGCGCGGGCGCGCCGGACACCCCCGAGATCGCCGAGGAGACCCGGGCGGCGGTGGCCGGGCTGGCCGCGGCGCGACCCGGCGTGTTCTGGATCAGGCAGATGCTCCGGCCCGACGAGGTGCGGCAGATCCTCAGTCGCGCCACGGTGTTCGTGTGCCCGTCGGTGTACGAGCCGCTGGGCATCGTGAACCTGGAGGCGATGGCCTGCGGCACGGCCGTGGTCGCCTCCGACGTCGGCGGCATCCCGGAGGTCGTGGACCACGGCACCACCGGGTTGCTCGTGCACTACGACGAGCGGGACGTGGAGACCTACCGGGCCGGGTTGGCGGACGCGGTGAACGAGGTGCTGGCGGATCCGGCGAAGGCGCGCGCGTTCGGCGCGGCGGGTCGGGAGCGCGCGGTGCGGGACTTCTCGTGGGCGACCGTCGCGGAGCAGACGGTCGCGGTCTACGAGGCGGCGGCTCGACATTTCTGAACCGTTCCCTGAACACTTCTGAACCACACCCAAAATGATGGTGTGATGTGCGTCTCCCCCGGAAGAGTGCAACCCATTCGAGGGTCCAGCCCCTTTAACCCAGTGGGAAACAACTACTGGGGGTCACATGCGGTGGCTTGTTGTCGCATTGGCGATCGCGTTGACCGGGTGCGGCGCGGCGCCGTCGGTCGGCTCCGCGCCACTGCGGCTGACGATCGGCGGCGCGACCGTGCTCGACCTCGCCGGGTTGCAGACCCGCGCGGAGGCCGAGGTCGGCTACACGCTCGACTTCGGCTACGCCGCGCGGGTCTCGAAGGACCCGGTGACCTGCTGGTTCGCCCGGACCGACCTGGAGACCGAGGTCGACACGCGGCTGTGGTGCGGCCCGGTCCAGGTGC
>NZ_JBFAEO010000022.1:14379-130895 GCF_040642015.1 Actinosynnema sp. NPDC020468 | reverse complement strand
CGGGTGGTGTGCATTTTTATCTGCGCCCCCTTTTAGTATGGGGCGGTGGTGTGGGTGGGAGACCGGCGGTCTCCCCACCGCCGACCGGGGTCAGCAGGGTTTCGACTGGCTCGAATTGCGGAAGGACGAGGTCTTGTCGTTCATCGCGTCACCGACGTACGAGACGTCGTAGAAGTACGACCCGCACGAGCCCGAGGTGTTGTCGTGTTCGTAGAGCCGGACACCCTGACACCCACCGTAGGTGCGAAAGGACGAGATCCGGTCGTTCCAACCCGCCGGCATCGACTTCCACTGGTATCCGTCGATGTCGCAGTCGGTATTACCCTGGTTGACCTCGAAATCGACGGACGAGCCCTGGTAGTTGAGGTGCTCGAACGCCTTGAGGAGCAACTTTCCGAGGGATGCATGGACGCCGCCGCAGGAGTAGTTCCGCAGCACCAGTTCGGTCGGCTCGCCGGGAACCTTCGGCTTGCCCGCCTTGACGTACACGGCGACGCATCCGATCGGCGTCGCGGCGAAGGGTGTCGCGGTCGACGGGACGGCGGCTGCGACCGACGTGGACGCGAGAATTTCGAGGGCAACGGCACATAAACCGAGAGCTACTGCACGAAAACGCATTCTACCTCCTGGGAAACAGCGGAATAGGCCCAGAAATCGACCTTTCGAGGTGCGACCGAGGCAGCCCCCTGGAGACACCGGAAAGGTATTGTTTTCGAACACTTCGGGTTGAACACTCCGACCGACTCCGCAACCCTGACAGGGCGGTCCGGAGCAGTTCTATCGACCGAACGAGTGAGGCACATTCCGGCCGGAATGAATCACTCGAAAACAGCATTCGGCTGACCTGTTCGGATCAGTGTCCGATAATGTTGTTTTGCCCGTTCCACCGCCGACGGCACGCCCGCCGTCACGCCACGCGGTGCGGCCGGCGGGTGCCCGCGGAGTGTGGGGTCGGCCGATTGGTCGAGTCCGGCCCCTGAGGGGTTCGCAGCCTGCACAATGGACCGATGCGGCAGGCAGCGGGTCGACTGGTGAGGGTGACGGTGCTCGTGGCCGTCGCGGTCGTGGCTTCCGGGTGCACCCAGTTCGTCGCCGGCACGCCGGTGGCGGGCAAGGTCGTCACCAAGGACGGCGTCGACACCGGGTTCATCAAGGGGTCCGACGGCGGCCCCATCGACCGGCTCGCGGGCACCGCGATCACCGACGTCGACGGGTTCTGGGAGCAGGCGTTCCCGGACACGTTCGGCAAGCCGTGGACCAAGCTGTCCGGCGGCATCTACTCCGTCGACACCTCGGACCCGTCCGCCAAGCCGCCGCCGTGCACCGAGAAGGCGAGCGACGTGGAGGGCAACGCGTTCTACTGCCCGAGCGCCGACGCCATCGCGTGGGACCGGGCCGCGCTGCTGCCGGTGCTCAAGGACCAGTTCGGCGACGCGGCCGTGGTGATCGTGCTGGCGCACGAGATGGGTCACGCCGTGCAGCGCCGGATGGGCATCACGCCCGAGGCCGAGCGCCGCAACCCGGAGAAGTACCCGACGATCCTCACCGAGGCGATGGCCGACTGCTTCGCCGGCACGTTCGTGAAGTGGGTCAACGACGGCAAGTCCGAGCACCTGGACATCGGCTCGGACACCCTCGACGCCGCGCTGGGCGCGCTGGTGACGTTCCGCGACCCGGTGGGCACGTCGGCCGCCGACAAGTCCGCGCACGGCAACGCGTTCGACCGGGTGTCGGCGTTCCAGGACGGCTACCAGCGCGGCACGAAGTTCTGCGCCGACATGACCGTGCAGAACCGGCCGTTCACGCAGCAGGCGTTCACCAGCGTGGACGACCGCGACCGGGGCGGGAACCTGCCGTTCGACGAGATGCTCACCTCGATCACCCCCGACGTGGACAAGTACTACAAGACGCTGGTGACGACGGCCGGCAAGACCTGGCCGGACCCGAAGACCAAGACCACCGACGGCGAGCCGGACTGCTCGGGCGACCAGGGTCCGGTCGCCTACTGCCCGGCGGACAAATCGATCGAGGTCGACGTGGCGGGCGACCTGCCGCAGCTGCACGCGAAGATCGGCGACTACGCGACGGGCGTGCTGCTGGCCAGCCGGTACGGGATGGCGGCGCTGGCCGTGCTGGGGAAGAAGACCGAGGGTGAGGACGCCTCGGCGAACGCGCTGTGCCTGGCCGGTGCGTACACCCGCGAGGTGTTCACCAGGAAGGACGGCTTCGGCCTGTCGCCGGGCGACCTGGACGAGGCGGTGAAGGTGCTGCTGGCGTACGACTACGCGGCCAGGGACGCGACCGGCGGCGGCTCGGTCGGGCCGGGGTTCAAGCGGGTCGAGGTGTTCCGCAGCGGCGTGTTCGACGGCACGAAGGCGTGCGGGCTCGCCTAGTTCCCTCCTCACCGACCGGGCGGGCCAAGTAAGGTTCGGCTGGATCACACGACTTCGGGACGGGACTGGGGCATGGCTCGACGTGGTGGCAGGCTCGCGGCGCTGGTGGCGGTCGTCGCGGCCGCGGGGCTGCTCAGTTCCTGCACACAGGCCGTCGAGGGGCTGGCCCGCGCCGAGCGACCCGACGTGTCGAAGGTCGCCGGGCTGGACATCACCACCGGCGAGAGCGGCCCGAAGCCCGGTGTGGCGGACGCGCGGCTGCCGGTGGAGAACGGCGACGGCGGCGAGATGGACCGGTTGGCCATCAACACGCTCGCCGACGTCGAGGACTACTGGGAGCAGCAGCTGCCCGCGAACTTCGCCGGCACGAAGTTCGACCCGGTGAAGCGGCTGGTGTCCTACGACTCGACCGGCGCCGGGGTGACCGTGTGCCGCACCAACACCGCCGGTGTCGCGAACGCGTTCTACTGCTCGCTGGACGACAGCATCGCGTGGGACCGCGGCGAGCTGCTGCCGATGCTGAACGACGCGTTCGGCCCGATGTCCGTGGTGACCGTGCTGGCGCACGAGATGGGCCACGCGGTGCAGTACAAGCTCGGTGCGCGCAGCGGGATCACGCAGGCCACGCCGTCGATCATCAAGGAGCAGCAGGCGGACTGCTACGCGGGCAACTTCTTCCGCTGGGTCGCCGAGGGCAAGTCCGCGCACTTCCGCATCTCCACCGGACCGGGGTTGAACGCGATCCTGGCGACGATGTTCTTCATCCGGGACGCGGCGGGCACGTCGGCGGAGAAGCAGGGCGCACACGGCTCGGCGTTCGACCGCGTGGCGGCCTTCCAGTTCGGTTTCGCGGGCGACCCGAAGCGGTGTGCGGCCATTGACGAGGCCGAGGTGAAGTCCCGCATCGCGCAACAGCAGTTCGATGAGAAGGACGTCGACCTCGGCCAGGGCAAGGGAAACCTGCGGGTGGACGACCGGAAGTCGTTGAACCTGCTGGAGGACTCGCTGCGGGACGCCTACAAGCAGTCCGGCGCCACGCCGCCCGCGCTGAAGATCGGCGAGTCGACGTGCGCGGACGCGCAGGCCACCTCGCCGGTGGCGTACTGCCCGTCCACCAACGAGATCTCGGTGGACCTGCCGGAACTGGTGAAGATCGGCACCCCGCCGAAACGCGGCCAGAAGGGCGGTATCGGCGACTTCGCGGCCTTCGCCGAAATCGCGTCCCGCTTCGCGCTGTCGATCCAGAAGGCGACCGGCTACCCGCTGGAGGGCCCGGCGGCGGGCCTGCGCACCGCGTGCCTGACGGGCGCGTGGGCCGGCACGACCACCAAGCCGACCGCCCAGCTCCAGCTCTCGTCGGGCGACCTGGACGAGGCGGTGGCCGAACTCCTGGCCGACAAGTCCCTCATCGCCGCCGACGTCAACGGAGGCGTGGTCCCCTCGGGCTTCGCCCGCGTGGAAGCCTTCCGAGACGGCTTCTTCCAGGGCTCCGGCCTCTGCACCCGCAAGTACGCGGGCTGACACCGGACCGCAGACCCGATCACGCACCCCGACACCGAGGCCGAGACCGACACCGGGGCGGGGGCAGGGGCGGGGCGGATTCACCCACCCGGGCCACGCGCGAACCCCCCGCCCCGGCCCACGACCACCCGAAACTGTCGGTGCCCCGTGGGACAATCGAGACGGGGGCCGGAGGCCAACCCACCCCGAAATCCGGCACCAAGATCCGTCCCCGACAGCGTCCGGGAAACAGACCCGCACGGCTCGGCCCCCACGTCGAAGGACGCGGGGGCCGAAAGGCGGCGTTCAGGGCGTCAGTACAGGGCGCTCGCCAGGTTGCGGCGGGCGGCGGCGACCCGGGGGTCGTCGGCCGGGAAGAGCTCGAACAGCGACACCAGGTGTTCGCGCACCTTGTCCCGGTCCTCGCCGAACAACACCCGGATGGTGTCGATCAGCCGCTTGAACGCGCCGTCGACGTCCTGGCTCGCGAGTTCCAGGTCCGCCGCCGCCAGCTGGGCGTCGACGTCGTCGCGGTTCGCGTCGGCCAGCGCCACCACGTCCGGCGTCAGCGACTCGGCCCTGGCCGTGAAGCGGACCTGGGCCAGGGCGGCCTTCGCGTCGGCGTTGCCCGGCTCCACGGCCAGGATGGCCTCGTAGGCGGCCTCGGCGGCGGCGAAGTCGCCCTCCTCGAAGGCGTCCTCGGCCGCGGTGAAGCGCGGGTCGTCGAACTCCTCCTCCGGCACGGCGCCCGCCTGGCCCGCCTCGGCCGCGCGGATGCCCGGCAGGCGGTCGCGCAGGGCGTCGAGCAGCCGGGCGAGCCACGCGAGGACCTCGGGCTCGCCGAGCGCGCCCGCGAAGCCGTCCACGGGCTGGCCGCCGGCGACGGCCATCACCGTCGGCACGGACTGGACCTGGAACACCTGGGCGATGCGCGGGCTCTGGTCGACGTCGACCCTGGCGAGCAGCCACGCGCCGCCGCCGGCCCGGGCCGCCTTCTCCAGCACGGCCGAGAGCTGACCCGCCTCCGGACTCCACGACGCGGTCAGCTCGACCACGACGGGCACGTCCATCGACCGGTCGACAACGGACTGGAACGTCTGCTCGGTCACGTCCAGCACCCACGGGCTGGGCGCGGAGTCGGTGCCGCCGGGCGGTGGCGGCGGGGTGGTGGCGCGCTGGCGGGCGGCGTCGGCTCGCGCCTTCAGCGCTCCCAGGTCGACCGCGCCGGACAGCGCGGCGGACAGTGCGGCGGTCTTGCGGGGGTCTGGCCTTGTCACCCGTCCATCCTGGCACGGCCGTCAGGCGGGCAGCTCGCGGACCGGGTCGATTGCCATCGGGTTGGTCCGCATCGCCTCGTTGCGCTCGCCGACGAGCCGCGCGACGGGCGTCATCAGCTCGGCGAACCGCGCCGTCCGCTCCGGTCCGAGCGCGGTCCACGGTCGCGCGGCGGCCTCGTCGGTGCGCCGCTCCACCTCCGCCCGCAGCTCCCGCCCGGCCGCGGTCAGCCCGTCCGCGAGCAGTCCCCGGTCCCGCAGCGCCGCCTCGGCCGCGGCCCACTCGTCCTCGCTCCAGCCCCGGGCCGAACGCAGGTACGCGGGCTCGAGCCCCTTGTCCGCCCCGAACAGCACGAGCGCCTCGCACGGTTCCAGGTCCGCCGCCACGAGCGCCGCCAGGTGCCCGTCGCCGCGTGATTCGCGCAACGTGGTGCACGCCTGCCACAGCGCGAGGTGGGGTTGCGGTGGCAGCGGGAGGGCCGCGTTGGCCGCGCCGAGCACCCTGCCGGCGGTGGACGCGCGGGACGCGGCCTCGACGGCCAGCTCGGCGGCCTCGGCCAACCCCGAGACGTCACCGAGAATTCGCCGCAGCGCCGCGTCGACCCCCTCCAGCCGCGCGGCGAGGAACCGCCGCGGCGAGGCGACCTCCCACGCGTCGGGCAGCGCGCGGTGGACCATCCACGGCGCGAAGCCGAAGCACGCCGAGGTCACCACCTCGGGTGACGCCGCGCCGAGTGGCGCGGCGCGCATCCCGAAGTAGCCCATCCAGCCACCGCGGCACCCGAGCGCGTCGGTGACCGCGCGCGACTCGGGCGTGAAGTACGTGACGTCGTGGTAGGTCTCGAACCGGAGCCACAGGTCGCGGGGTCGCATGGCCCCGAATTTAGTAGGACGTCCGACTACTCGCCAGACGCACCCTCGGCGAGGTGCCGCTCCACCCGCTCGACCTTGGCCCGCAGCTGACCGGTGTACCCGGGCCGGATGTCGGCCTTGAGCACGAGCCCCACCCGGGGCGCGGTCGCCTGCACGACCTCGGTCGCCCGCTTCACCACGGCCATCACCTCGTCCCACTCCCCCTCGATCAGGGTGAACATGGCGTTGGTCTCGTTCGGCAGGCCGGACTCCCGGACCACGCGCACGGCCTCGGCCACGGCGGCGGCCACGCCGTCCGACTCGCCACCCGTGGGGCTGACACTGAACGCGACGAGCACTGCTGCCTCCTGCTGGAGTGGTACCCACTGGTAATTTCGGCGGCATGACGTCCCAGCCGCTCCCGTTCGACCCGATCGCCCGCGCCGCCGAGCTGTGGGAGAAGCGGATCGGACCGTCGACGGCGATGGCGGCGGTCACGAGCGTCATGCGAGTACAGCAGATCATCCAGGGCTCGGTGGACGCCGCCCTCAAGCCGCACGGGCTGACCTTCGCCCGGTTCGAGGCGCTGGTCCTGCTGACGTTCTCGCGCGCGGGCAACCTGCCGATGCGGGTGATGGGCGAACGGCTCCAGCTGCACCCCACGAGCGTGACCAACATCGTGGACCGGCTGGAGGCCGACGGCCTGGTCCGCCGCAACCCGCACCCCACCGACCGCCGCACCACGCTGGTGGAGATCACCGACGCGGGCCGGGCGCGCCGGGAGGCCGCGACCGAGGCGGTGACGGAGGTCGGGTTTGGCCTGCGCGGCCTGACCGACCGGCAGACCGAGCAGCTCACCGACCTGCTGGCCAAGGTCCGCCGCGCGACGGGCGACTTCGAGGATTAACCGCTCGACCGGGTCGCCCCGGTCCGCGACACTGCCCGCATGCGGGAGGTCCGGGCGCTGATCGTGGTCGACGGGCGGTGCGTGGGCGAGGCACCGCCGTTCACCGTCGACGTGCCGTGGTGGAACGAGGTCGAGACGGTCACCGCGCACCTCGACGCGGCGCTGGGCGTCACCGCGGCCGTGCTGCGGCTGGTGTCCACGACGGGTCGCTTCGGCCGGGACGGCACGACGACCTACGAGGTCGAGGTGGACCGCACGCCGGCCGGACTGTCCACAGTGGACCACGAACTCACCGACCACCCGCGGCGCCTGCCCTGGGCGAAACCCGGCGGCCCGGCGGACCTGCTGGCGTGGGCCGGGCCGCACGAGCGCGCGGTGCAGGTGAAGACCTGGAACCTGTCGTGCGTCTACCGGCTGCGCCAGGCCGGCGAAACCCGCTGGCTCAAGGCGGTGCCCCCGTTCCAGGTGGACGAGGGCGAGGTCATCCCGATGGTCGCCGAGGTCGATCCCGGCCTGGTGCCGCCGCTGCTCGCCGCCGAGGACCGCAGGGTGCTGCTGGCGGACGTGCCGGGCCACGACTGCTGGAGGCCCGACGAGGCGGTCATCCGGGACGTGCTGCCGCGCTGGGTCGCGGTGCAGGCGGCACTGGCCGGGCCGCCGCGCCTGCGGGAGCTGGGTTTCCCGGTGCCGGACTTCGGGTTGCCGCCGAAGACGGTGCTGCACGGCGACTTCCACCCGGGCAACTGGCGCTCGTCGGGCGTGGTGCTCGACTGGTCCGACGCGCACTGGGGCCACCCGGCGCTCGACATCGGGCGGCTGCTGTCGTTCACGCCGGAGGACCTGTGGCCGCTGATCGAGGACGTGTGGGCGGACGCGTGGCTCACCCACCGCCCGGACAGCGATCCCCGGGCCGCGCTGCGGCACGCGCGCCCGCAGAACCACCGGATGCTGGCGGTGGTGTACCAGGGTTTCCTCGACGCGATCGAACCGAGCGAGCGCGTCTACCACGAGGGCGACGTGGAGGAGGAGCTGAGAACCGCTCAGTCGTTCGCGGTCTGAGCCGTCTCGTCCAGCCGACCCGTCCGGCGCGCCCAGCGCTCGAAGACGATCGTGCCGAACGGCGGGAGGCTCGCGACGAGCGCGAGGAACGTGGTGCGGCGGTCCCAGCGCGAGGCCAGCATGAGCGTCACGAGGACGTAGCCGACGAAGATCACGCCGTGGATCGGGCCGAAGACCTTCACGCCGATCTCGTTGCCGACGACGACGTACTTGAACAGCATCCCGAGCAGCAGACCGGCCCAGGACACCGCCTCGGCGAGCGCGAGGAGGCGGAACCGACCGACGGGGCTGGTGAGCATGCGTCCCATTGTGGGTCGTGACGCCGCTCACCAGCCTCCCGGGTCAGTCCTCCCAGCGGAACACGCGGGACGCGATGAACCCGACCACGACGGTGAACCCGATCAGCACCGCCGCCGGCACGGCCAGCGCCTCGATCCCCTTGCCGCGCACCAGGACGTCGAGCATGCCCTGGTTCATGTGCTTGAGCGGCAGCACGTTCGAGATCGCCTTCAACCAGCCCGGCGCGTCGTCCATCGGGAAGAACGTGCCGGACAGGAACGCCATCGGCAGCGTGATGAAGTTCGCCGCGCCGCTGGCCGCCTCCTCGGTCTTGCAGAACGCGCCGACGAGCATGCCGATCGAGAAGAACGCCATGGTCCCGAGGACCAGCAACGGGATCGCGAGCCACCACTGGCCGGTCAGCTTGAGCCCGAACGGCGGGAGCAGCGCCACGCCGACGAACACGACACCCTGGGTGAGCGCCGTGCCGACGCTCACCAGCACCCGCGAGCTGAGCACGGACGCCGCGCCGACCGGCGCGAGCTGGATCCGCCGCAGCACCTGCTTGCGCCGCCACGACACCAGCGTCAGCGCCGCGCCGAACACGCCGGACACCGAGATGGCCCACGAGAGGATGCCCGGCGTCAGGTACTGGATCGGCTTGAGCGAGGCGTCCTCGACCGACTGCGCGTCGAGCGAGAACTTCGGCGGCGTGCCGCTGGCCGCGATGTTGGCCTGGTCCACCACGCCGGACACGATGCCCAGCACGGTCCGCGCCTTCACCTGGTCGCTGGCGGCGTAGACCACCTGCACGTCGTCGCCGGTCACCGCCACCAGCGCGGGCAGGTCGCCGTCGTGCACCTTCTGCCGCGCGGCCGCGACGTCGTCGAACCGCTGGAGCTCCAACGCGCCGGTCTTGTCCAGCGCGGTGATCACCGGCCCGTCGCCGACGGTGGCGATCTTGGTCTTGTCCGACGAGCCGGAACCGCCCGCGATCAACCCGAAGACCACCAGGAACATCAACGGGAACACGAAGACGAAGAACAACGTCATCCGGTCCCGCAGGAAGCCCTTGATCATGGCCACGGCCAAGCTCTTGAACGCGGTCATCTCGCGCCCTCCGCCGAGAAGCACACGTCGGCCGTCATGCCCGGTACTCCCTTCCGGTCAAGTTCAAGAACACGTCCTCGAGCGTCGCGGTGCGGACCTGGAGCCCGTCCAGCGCGCCGCGATCGGCCAGGTCCGAGAGCACCGGCGCCGGGCGACGGGTGGTGATGGTCAGCGACACCTCGTCCTGCTGCACCTCGTCCACGCCCTCGATCCCCTCGGCGTCGACCACGTCGAGCGCGCCGCTCTGGAGGATCACCCGGGTCGGCGCGTCGAGTCCGCGCACCAGGGTGGCGGGCGCGTCCATGGCGAGGATCCGGCCCTTGTCCATGATCGCGACCCGGTCGCACAGGATCTCGGCCTCGTCCAGGTAGTGCGTGGTGTAGACGATCGTCTTGCCGCGCGCCTGGATCTCCCGCAGCACGTCCCACAGGTTGCGCCGAGCCTGCGGGTCGAGCGCGGCCGTCGGCTCGTCCAGGAACACCAGGTCCGGGTCGTGCACCAGCGCGCAGGCGATCGACAACCGCTGCCGCTGGCCGCCGGAGAGCTTGTTCTCCTGCACGTCGGCCTTGTCGGTCAACCCGACCAGTTCCAGCATCTCGTCGGCCTTCGCGGGCCCGACGCCGTAGAGCGAGCCGAAGGTGCGCAACTGCTCGCGCGCGGTCAGCTTCTCGAAGAAGCTCGACGCCTGGAGCTGCACGCCGATCCGGGGCAGCAGCGCGGGGTTGCGCGGCCACGGGCTCTCACCCAGCAACGTCACCGAGCCGTCGTCCGGCTTGCGCAACCCCTCGACGATCTCCAACGTGGTCGTCTTGCCCGCGCCGTTCGGGCCGAGGATCCCGAAGAACTCCCCCTCGGCCACCGTGAACGACACCCCGTCCACCGCTTTCAGCTCGCCGTAGCTCTTGCGGAGGTCCGCCGCCACGACAGCCGGCATCCGTGCCCCTGTCATGCGGGCACGGTAAGCCGCCGTCACCGCCCGTGCTGCTCGATTGCGCCGACGGCGACCAAAGTAGGCCGACTCAGCGACTTTCGACGGCCCTTCGGTCGCGCACCGCGCACGACCGAATGCGAGGAGTGCTCACCCCCGGGGAACGCCCCAGGTCGCGCGCGCCGGGTCGGTCGTCAGGGTGTGCTCGAGTTTCGTCCCGTTTCGCAGGGTTTCCCACGACACCACCACGTCCTCGTGCGGCACGCCGTCCAGGCTCAGCGATTCCACGTACTGCACGGACGACGGGACCGCGCCGGGCGCGGTGATCACCACGTCCCGCCCGTTCTCCTGGTGCACGACCGCTTCCGGGAACCTCGGCGCGTGCAGCACGAACTCGCCCGAGCCCGGCACCACCGGGTACAGCCCCAGCGCGCTGAACACGTACCACGCGGACATCTGGCCGAGGTCGTCGTTGCCGGTCACCCCGCCCGGCCCGGCCACGAACAGCGTCTGCGCCGCCCGGACCACCGCCGAGGTCTTCCACGGCTGCCCGATGAGCGTGTACATCCACGGCGCGTGCAGGTCCGGCTCGTTGTTGGGGTTGTAGCGGAACTGGTTGTAGTAGTCGTACGGACCGACGACCCACTTCTCCCGCACCGCCTTCGCCGGGTCCGCGACCAGGTCGGGGTAGGCGAAGAAGTCGTCCAGCCTGGCCAGCGCGCGCTCCCGGCCGCCGAGCCGCTCGACCAGGCCGGGCACGTCGTGCTGGGTCAACCACTGGTACTGCCAGGCGGTCCCCTCGTGGAACCCCTCCGGCCCCTGCGGCGTGTACGGGCTCAGCCACCCGCCGCCCGCGAGCCTCGGCCGGTGGAACCCGGTGAACCCGCGGTCGGTCACGGTGGCGTCCCACAGCTTCCGGTGGTTCGACGCCCGCACGCGCAGGACCTCCGCGTCCGCCGCGTGGCCCAGGGCGCGGGCCATGATCGCGAGCGCGCCGTCCGCGAGCCCGTACTCGAGTGTCGCGGACGCGCCGTGCCGCGGGTCGACGTCCTGGCCCTTCTTCGGGAAGTCCTTGTCGTACTGGACGAACCCGGCCGCCAGGTACGACGGGTTGCCCGACCGGCCCTCGAACGGCGAGGACGCGGGCGGCACCGAGGAGACGTTCTGCCACAGCGCCCGGTAGGCCTGCTCCTCGAACCCCTCCAGCGCGCCGAAGCGCCACAGGTCCACCAGGAACGGGGTGACCGGGTCGCCGGTCATGGTGTTGGTCTCCTGGTTGGCGTACGCCCAGCGCGGCAGCCAGCCGCCCTGCTCGTGCACCGCCAGCAGCGACCGCGCGACGTCCCGCGCCCGTTCCGGCCGCAGCAGCGCCAGCAGTGGGTTCTGCGCGCGATAGGTGTCCCACAGGGAGAAGTACTCGTAGTAGGTCCAGCCGTCGGCCCGGTGCACCCGGCCGTCGAAGCCGCGGTACCGCCCGTCGACGTCGTTGCCGGTCAACGGTTGCAGCAGCACGTGGTACAGCGCCGTGTAGAACACCGTGCGGTCCGCTCCCGTCGCGGCCACCTCGACGCTGCCCAACTCCCGCCGCCACGCGCTCCGCGCCGCGTCCCGAAGGTGGTCGAACGGGACCCCGCGCGCCTCGGCCAGGTTCCGGGTCGCGCCGTCCGCGTCCACGTGCGACAACGCGGTCGCCGCGGTGACCGGCGCGTCGCCGTCGAACGACACCCACTGCCCGCGCAGCCCCGACCCGCCCGAGGCGCCGCCCCAGTTGCCGGTGCGGGCGAACGGCCGGTCGAACGTGGTGGTGAAGTACGTGGTGTACGGCTTGCCACCGCAGAACGCCTGCGCCGTCACGGTTCCGGCCAGCGTCCGGTCGTCGACGACCCGGATCGCGCTGCCCGACACCGGCTCCTTGTCGTTGGCCTGCCCCACGTTCACCAGCACGTGCGCCTTCGCGCCCGGCGGGAACGCGTAGCGCTCGACGCCGGTCCGCAGCGTCGCGGTGGTTTCCACCAGCACGCCCGAGTTCAACCGCACCCGGTAGTAGCCGGGCGACCCGACCTCGCCCGCGTGGGTGTACCCGACCGCGTACCGGCGGTGGTCGAACGACGAGGGCAGCGCGGTCGTCGGCAGCACGGACACCAGCCCGCCCTGCTCCCAGCAGCCCGCGCCGGACAGGAAGAAGTGGCCGAACCCCCGGATCAGCGGGTCGTCGTAGTGGTACCCGGCGTAGTGCGAGCCGATCGGACTCGACTGCACCATGCCGAACGGCACCGCCGCGCCCGGGAAGGTGTTGCCCTCGTCCTTCGTGCCGATGAACGTGTCCACCGAGTCGACCGGGTCCGCCGCCGCGTCCGCCATGGGGTCACCCTAGCCGGCGGCGGCACCTCGACAACCGCCCGGAAGCCGAAGTTCACCCGCTCACCCGACGCCGATCGCGAACACGTGGAACGTGCCGCCCGCGACCGAGGACGGCAGCGTCACCGACTTGACCTGCTTGTCCGCCGGCAGCGGGATCGGCGCGGTGGCGAACACGTACACCTTGATCCGCTGCGCCTCGCCGCCGGAGTTGTTGCGGTACGGGGTGGTCAGCAGGATCCGGTTGTCGAACGACGGCGGCAGGTCGGCCGAACCGCCCAGCGCCCAGTCGGAGAACCCGACGGCCGCGTTCTGCGTCGAGCCGTCGGTGAAGGTGATCGTCAGCGTGCCGGACGCCTTGCCGCCGCCCGCGCTGCCGACCAGGCCGAGCTTGGTCGCGCCGGCGGGCGCGGGCACCGTGACGACCTCGCCCGAGGCGTTGACGTTGTCCGGTTCCCCCACGGGTGAGGTGGGCCAGGTGTAGGTGATCCCCTCCGATGTCTTCGTGCCGCCGGGTGTCACGCCCAGCTCGGCGAGCGCCTTGCGCGAGTAGCTGAACCCGCCGCCGTCGAAGTTGCCGATCGCCTGGTCGTCGTCCGGCGACGTGCCGACGTTGTCGAACGCCGCCCGCAGGCTCGCCGGGTCCGCCACCAGCACCGACACCGTGCTCTTCTGGCCGTTGGAGAAGGTGACCGGCACCCGCAGGGTCTGCTCGGGCACACCCGCCGCCACCGACACCGACACCGGAACGCCCGCCTTGTCCCCCGGCGGCGCGGTGATCTCGCCGGAGGACGGCGTGACGGTCGACCCCGGCGGCACGGCGGCGTTCCACGTCACCTTGCCGCCCTTGCCGGAGAAGTCCTGCGCGCCCACGGTCACCGTGCCGGTCGCACCGGGCGGCAGCACCAGCCGACCCGGCTGCACGTAGGCCTGCTGACCGACCTCACCGTCCCGGAAGGACGGTGGCGCGTCGGACGTGCCGGTGCCCCAGGCGGTCGGGGTCGGCGACAGCGCGAACTCGACCGTGCCGCCGTTGGCCACGAACGACTCGGGCAGCCACGTCCGGGTTTGCGCCCGGCCGTTGAGCGACAGGCCCGCCACGTACGCGCCCTCGCCGGAAGTCTTGAACACCAACGTCTTCCCGTCCGGCCGGGTGACGGTGACCGAGGAGAACAGCGGGCTGTTCACCACCAGCTCGGCCCGGCCCGGGATCGCCGGGTACACGCCCAGCGCGGCCCACACGTACCAGGACGACATCTGGCCTAGGTCGTCGTTGCCCGTCAACCCCTCCGGACCGGGGCCGAACAGCTCGTCCACCGCCTTGCGCACCAGCGCCTGGGTCCGCGCCGGCGCGCCCGCCCAGTTGTACAACCACGGCACGTGCATCACCGGCTCGTTGCCCAGGAACGCGTGCGGCTCGCCGGGACCGGCGTTGAGCTTCCGGAAGAAGAAGTCCAACCGGTCGCGCACCTTCGCGTCGCCGCCCAGCGCGGTGAACAGGCCGCGCGGGTTGTACGGGACCATCCAGGTGTACTGGGCCGCGTTGCCCTCGACCCAGTTCTCCGGGCTGCCCGGCGAGAACGGCTCCACGTACGAGCCGTCCTTGGCCCGCGCCTGGGTGTAGCCGGTGGCCGGGTTGACCACGTTCTGCCAGTACTGGGCCCGTTTCATGAAGGTCTGCCAGGACGGACCGTCGCCGAGCCTGCGGGCCAGCTGGGCGATCGCGAAGTCGGCGGTCGTGTACTCCAGCGTGGTCGCGGGCGCGCCCCAGACGTCCTGCGTGCCCACCGGCACGTACCCGAGGGACTGGTACTCGGCCAACCCCGGCCGCTCCTCGTAGCCCTGGGTCTTCTGGGTCGCGCCGCGCAGCATCAGCAGCAGCGCCTTGGACGCGTCGAAGTCCCGCGCCCCGAACGCGTACGCGCTCGACACCATCACGTGGTACGGGTCGCCGACCATCACCCCGGTGTAGCCGTTGGCCACCGTCCACCGGTCCCACGAGCCGCCCTGCTCGGCGTAGGCGGCCATCGAGCGCACCATGTCCGAGGACTCCTTGGGCGCCAACAGGGACAGCAGTTGCATCTCCGACCGGTACACGTCCCAGCCGGAGAAGTTGGTGTACATCGCGTGCCCCGGCTCGGCGGTGTGCTGCCGGCCGTCGAAGCCCGGGTAGCGGCCGTCGGCGTCGGAGAACACGTTGGGCTGCAACAGGGAGTGGTACAGCGCGGTGTAGAACGTGGTGCGCCGGGCGTCCGTGCCGCCGGTCACCCGGACCTGCCCGAGCCGGTCGTTCCACGCCCGGCGCGCGTCGGACTCGACGGTGTCGAAGGACTTCCCGGTGTTCTCGGCCGCGAGGTTGCGCCGCGCGCCGTCGACCGACACGAACGACAGGCCGACCCGGACCACCACGTCCGGGTCGTCGAACGTCACCCACGCGCCGCTGCCGGGCCCGGAGACGGTGGTGTCCCGGGTGCTCATCTCGGGCGTCGCGTGCTGGGCCGCCGGGGTTTTGGGCGCGTCGCCGAGGCCCACGCGCCGGCCGGAGCCACCGCGCTCGGAGGACCGACCGGGCGTGACGGCGCCGTTCTTCCAGGTGCCGAGGGAGGCGAACGGCTGGGAGAACTCGGCGTGGAAGTACACCCGGTAGGTGTGCTCCGAGCCGCAGAACCGCCCGCTGGCCGCCCACCCGCTGACGCTGTCGGTCCCGACGGTGACCTCCGCGTCGTCGGTGCCGGAGATCGAACCGGAGGTGTTGATCAGCAGCGTGGCCGGGTCACCGCCGGGGTAGGCGAGCTTCGCGACGCCGGTGCGCTGCGTGACCGACAACTCGACCTTGGTCCCGCTGTCGAGGGTCACCCCGTAGTAGCCGGGCGTGGCGGTCTCGGCGGTGTGCTTGAAGGTGGACACGTACCGGTTCGGATCGGTCGCGGGCGACGTGGTGACCTCGCCCGCGAACGGGATGAACGGGATGTCCTGGTACGTCGAACAGCCCGCGCCCGACAGGTGGGTCAGCGAGAAGCCCTTGATCCGGTCGTCGTCGTAGAAGTAGCCGCCGTGCTGCCGCGTCACCGTGTCCGGGCTCCACTGGACCATGCCGAAGGGCACGTCCGCGCCCGGGAAGTCGTTGCCCGCGCCGCCACCGGTGCCGTGGTCCGGGCCACCCGGACGGGTGCCCACGAACGGGTTCACCCACTGCGCCAGGTCGTCCGCCTGCGCGCCGGCGGGCGGGACCGGCTGGAGCACCGCCGCCGCCACCAGGGCCGTCGCCACCAGTGCGATCCTCACGAGCGCCTCCTCGTCGACAACCCTGTCCACGAACATCGCGTAATCGCATACTTGCGGAGCGTGCCCGGGTGCCGTCAAGACGAGGAGGCCGAGTTGTCCGGTTCGAGACACCACCCACCGTTGACATCCGGCAACACCGGGTGTGTGATTCGCCCACTATGACAACGTTGTCCCCGACCGGTGCGGCCAACGTCCGCAAAGTCCGGCGCGCCACCATGAACGACGTGGCGCGACTCGCGGGCGTCAGCATCAAGACCGTCTCGCGCGTGGTGAACGACGAGGCGGGCGTGCACCCGGCCACCGCCGAACGGGTCCTGGCCGCGATCGACCAACTCGGCTTCCGGCGCAACCTCAGCGCGCGCAACCTGCGCCGCGGCTCGTCCACCGGCACGATCGGTCTCGTGCTGGAGGACGTGGCGAACCCGTTCTACTCCGGGGTGACGCGCGCTGTCGAGGAGATCTCCCGGCTGCGCGGTCGACAGGTGATCACCGGGTCGTCCGACGAGGAGCCCGCCCGGGAACGCGAACTGGCGCTGGAGTTCTGCTCGCGCCGGGTCGACGGGCTGCTCATCGTCCCCGCCGGTGTCCAGCACGGCTACCTGCTCCCGGAGATGCGCGCCGGCACCCCCGTGGTGTTCCTGGACCGACCGGCGGGCGACGTCGCGGCGGACACCGTGCTCGTGGACAACGTGGGCGGCGCCGCCGAGGCCGTGCGGCACCTCGCGGCGCACGGGCACCGCAGGATCGCGTTCCTGGGCGACCGGCCGCGGATCTTCACCGCCGCCGAGCGGTTGCGCGGCTACCGCGAGGGCTGCCTGCGCGCCGGCCTGGAACCGCGCGACGACCTGGTCGTGATGGGACCGCACGACGAGCGGTCGGTGGCCGGGGTGTTGCGCCGGCTCGAGGGCCTCGCGACCGCCGTCGTCACCGGCAACAACCGGATCACCGTGCACGTGCTGCGCGCGCTGGCGGGCTCGTCCCGGCCGCGCCCGGCGCTGGTGGGCTTCGACGACTTCGAACTGGCCGACCTGCTCTCGCCGCCGGTGACCGTGCTCGCGCACGACGCGAGCGCGCTCGGCAAGGCGGGGGCCGACCTGTTGTACGCCCGGCTGGACGGCGACGTGGCACCTCCGCGCCGCGTCGTGCTGCCGGTGCGGTTGGTGGCACGTGGATCAGGGGAGGTGCGGGCGTGAGCGACGACAAGCCCGTCGCACTGCCGGCGAACCAGCCGGAGCAGTTCTACCGCGGTGGCGCGGCCATCGCGGCGTTGCGCGGTCTGCCGGCAGGCGACGGCGGACCCGAGGACTGGGTGGCGTCGACCACGACCCGGTTCGGGCACGAGGAGTCCGGGCTCAGCAGACTGCCGGACGGGCGGTGGCTGCGCTCGGCGGTGGCCGCGGACCCGCTGACCTGGCTCGGCCACGAGCACGTCAACGCGTTCGGCCCGGACACCGCGCTGCTGGTCAAGCTGCTCGACGCGGGTCAGCGGCTGCCGGTGCACTGCCACCCGTCGGACGAGTTCGCCGCCGAGCACCTGTCGTGCCGGCACGGCAAGACCGAGGCGTGGATCGTCGTCGGCGTCACGGGCGCCGACCCGACCGTCCACATCGGATTCCGCGAGGACGTGCCGGCGGCGACCGTCGCGCGGTGGGTGTCCACACAGGACTCCTCGGCGCTGCTGGACGCGCTGAACCCGGTGCGGGTGGCGCCCGGCGACACGGTGTTCGTGCCCGCCGGCGTGCCGCACGCGATCGGCGAGGGCGTCTTCATCGTGGAGCTGCAACAGCCGACGGACTTCTCGATCACGTTGGAGTGGCGCGGTTTCCTGGCCGACGAGGGCGCGGGCCACCTCGGTCTCGGGTTCGCCACCGCGCTGGAGTGCCTCGACCTGCGCGGCCGGTCGGTGGACGCGCTGGTCCGCCGCACCGGCGGGCTGACCGGGCCGTCGGTGCCGCTGTTCGACGCGCACGCCGACCCGTTCTTCCGCGCCGACCGGCTGCACGTGTCCGGCGCCGCCGTGCTGGAGCCGTCGTTCGCGGTCCTGGTGGTGTTGGCGGGTTCCGGGACGGTCGGCGACCTGGAGGTGCGCGGTGGCAGCACGGTCGTGGTGCCGCACGGCGCGGGCGAGGTCGGGCTGACCGGCGACCTGGTCGTCATCCGGTGCCGACCGCCGAAGCCGGTCTGAGGAGTCGAGCGACGAGGAGCCCGAGGTGTCGGAACCCTTATTGGCCGCACGGGAGTTGGTGAAGCACTACGGAGGGGTGGAGGCGCTGCGCGGCGCCTCGTTCACCGCGCACGCCGGTGAGGTCGTCGCGCTGGTCGGCGACAACGGCGCGGGCAAGTCGACGCTGGTGAAGTGCCTGTCCGGGGCGGAAACCCCGGACTCGGGCACGATCGCGTTCGACGGCGCGGAGGTGACGCTGCCCTCGCCCACCGCCGCCCGCGCGCTGGGGATCGAGACGGTGTACCAGGACCTGGCCGTGGCACCGGACCTCGACCCGGCCGCGAACCTGTTCCTGGGCCGGGAGATCCGCCGCCGCGGCCTGCTGGGCGCGTTGGGCGTGCTGGACCGCGCGGAGATGCGCCGCCGGGCCGCCGAGTCGTTCGCCGACCTCGGCGTGAGCCTGCAAAGCCTGGACGTGCCGATCGGGTCGCTCTCCGGCGGCCAGCGGCAGTCCGTGGCCGTGGCCCGGTCGGTGGTGTGGGCGAGCCGGCTGGTGTTCATGGACGAGCCGACCGCCGCACTCGGCGTGGTGCAACGGGAACGCGTGCTCGACGTGGTGCGCCGGGTGCGCGACCGCGGCCTGGCGGTGGTGCTGATCAGCCACAACATGCCCGAGGTGCTGGCGGTCGCGGACCGGGTCGAGGTGCTGCGGCTGGGTCGGCGGGTGGCCAGGTTCACCGCCGCGGACACCACCGTCGAGGAACTGGTCGGCGCGATGACCGGCGCGCTCACCCAGGAGGAGCGGTGAAGCGGCTGCTGGGCGTGAACACGCTGTGGATCGGCGTGGTGCTGCTGGTGCTGGTCGCGGTGTTCGGCGCGCTGCGGCCGGACGCGGTGCTGACCGCGTTCACCCTCCAGACCACGCTGGTCGAGACGTCGGTGCTGCTGGTGCTGTCGGTCGGCATGACCTACGTCGTGGTGACGTCCGGCATCGACCTGTCGGTCGGCTCCGTGCTGGTGTTCTCCGGCGTCACCTCGGCCCTGACCATGAACGCGGTCAACGGCGGCGACGCGACCCGGGCCGGGTGGGGCACCGTCCTGTTGGGACTTGTCGTGGCGATCGCGAGCGGCGCGGCCTGGGGACTGCTGAACGGCGTGCTGATCGCCGCGTTCCGGATCCCGCCGCTGATCGTGACGCTCGGCTCGTTCGGCGCGGCGCTCGGCGCGGGCCAGCTGCTCTCCGGCGGGTCGAACGTCAGCGGCGTGCCGGACGTGCTCGGCGAGGGACTGGGCACCGGCACGTGGTTCGGCGTGCCGAACCTGGTGCTGCTCGCCGCCGCGGTGACCGCGTTGGGCGCGCTGGGCCTGGGCGTCACCCGGTTCGGCAGGCACACCTACGCGATCGGGTCGAACGAGGAGGCCGCGCGCCGGGCGGGCATCGCCGTGCGGCGGCACCTCGTGCTGGTGTACCTGCTGGCGGGCGTGCTGGCCGGGCTGGCCGGTTTCATGGCGCTGGCGTACTTCCGCGTCGCGTCGATCACCGGGCACGACACGGACAACCTCAACGCCATCGCGGGTGTGGTGCTCGGCGGTACGAGCCTGTTCGGCGGCGCCGGATCGGTGGTCGGCACGGTGCTCGGCGTGTTCATCCCCGCCGTGCTGCGCAAGGGGTTCGTGATCGTCGGTGTGGACGTGTACTGGCAGCCGATCGCGGTGGCCGTGGTGCTGGTGGCCGCCGTGTGGTTCGACCAGTCGCGGAGAAGGGCGCGAAACCAACGGTAGGAGGGCGCGACGATGAGGGTTCTCGCACTGTTAGCCGTACTGGTGCTGACCGCCTGCGGTGGCGGGCAGATCGGCGACACCGGTGGCACGGCGGCGAAGAAGAAGCTCGTGCTGATCCCGGGTGTGGCCGCCGAACCGTTCTACATCTCGATGGAGTGCGGTTTCCGGGAAGCGGCCGAGGCCAAGGGGTACGAGGTCGACGTGCAGGCGCCGGCGAAGTTCGACGCCACGCTGCAAACGCCGATCGTCTCCGGCGTGCTGGCGGACAAACCCGCCGGCGTGCTCATCGCGCCGACCGACGACAAGGCGCTCGCGGGACCGATGCGGCAGTTGAAGGACGCCGGCATCAAGGTGGTCGAGGTGGACACCAGGCTCGAGGACACCTCCGTCGCGGCGTCCACGATCTCGTCGGACAACGAGCAGGGCGGCCGGCTCGCCGCGCGCACGCTCGCGGACCTCGTCGGCGGCAAACCCGGCTCGGTGCTGGTGCTCAACACCAAGGCCGGCACCTCGACCACGGACGCGCGCGCCAAGGGCTTCGAGGACGAGATCACCAAGTACCCCGACCTGAAGTACGTCGGTCAGCAGTACACCGACAACGAGCCGGACCAGGCCGCGTCGAAGGTCACCGCGACGCTGGCCGCGAACCCCGACCTGGTGGGCGTGTTCGCCACCAACCTCAACACCGGCGAGGGCGCGGCGACCGGGTTGCGCAACGCCGGGCGCACCGGCGCGGTGAACCTCGTCGGGTTCGACGCGTCGCCGAAGCAAGTGCAGGACCTGAAGTCCGGTGTGGTGCAGGCGTTGATCGCACAGGACCCGGCGACCATCGGCCGCACCGGCGTCGAGCAGGCGGTCGCCGCGATCGAGGGCGGCTCCGTGCGGCGGGACGTGCAGACCGAACTGGTCGCGCTCACCAAGGACAAGGCCGACGAGAAGTACTTCTACCGCCAGAAGTGCTGACCCGCCGGCGGGCGTGGCGCGGTCGACCCCGCGCCGCGTCCGCTCACGCGTCGAGGTACTTGTTCGCCAGCTCCGAGTACTCCTTCTCCACGTCGTCCGCGAGGTAGGCGACGTAGGACCACGGCACGTCGTGGACGTGGTCGCGCATGCCGAGCAGGTGCCGCTTGGCCCGCGGCGCGTCGTCGGCGAGCGCGAACGCCGCCGCGAACAGGTTGTGCGCCTGGAGCGAACGCGGGTGCGGGCGCGCCGGCGAGGCGCCCCACTTGTCCGCCGCCGCCGCGATCTCCTCGCGGTGCCGGCCGAAGTAGCGCATCTTCAACGTCGCGATCTTCAGCGCGCTGCGCGCCTGCACCGCCTCCTCGAACTGCTCCAGGAAGATCTCGAAGTGCGCCAGCGGCAGCATGGCCACCACCGGGTCGCCCGGCGGCGCGTGGTCCGCGCTGCCCTGCGCGAACGCCATCATCTCCTCGGCCGAGCCGCCCCACTTCGTCGCCAGGATCTGCAACCGGGTCCAGTGCGCGGGGTACAGCGTGGCGCAGCGGCGCGCGATCTCGCGCCACACCTCGTCCTTCTGCTCGCGGTCCACCTGGAGGCCGAGGCCCGCGGTCTGCAACTGCGCCCACGGAACCGCGTCGCCCGGCAGGATCTTCGCGGCCTCGTGCAACGGACCGACGGCCTTGCGCAGCGTGGCGAAGAACACCTTGAAGCGGTCCTTGCCGACGTTGTCCGCGCGGCCCGAACCGCGGATCGCCCACGCCTCGCGGATGAACGCCGTGCCCGCCAACAACCACAGGTCCGGATCGGTGTTGGCCTTGGCCAGGTCCGACAGCTCGTCGGCGTGCCCGATCGCGTGCTCGCCCAGCACCTCCACCCGCAACGCGCGGACCTCGGGTTCGTCACGGCACTCGGCGAGGACGGTGGTGGCCGCTCTCAGGTGGCCCGCGTCCATCTCCTCCGCCGCGATGTCCAGGATCGCGTCGTCGTAGGTGTGGTCCCGCACGACCTCACGGGCGACCGCGGCCGGCCGCTTCCTCCGGAACATACCCACACCTCCGACCTTACTTTCCCCGGAGGCCGAGTGGACTAACTCTTTCGTTGCTCCGCGAGTGGGCCTGTAGGCGGTTGTGCGCGCGACCGGCCGAAGGGTGGGGTGTAGCCCTCCGTTCCTGCGAGGGGAAAACGATGCGAAGAATCACCGTGACCGTGACCGCCGCGACCCTGTTGGCAGCCGGTTTACCGGTGTACGCCCAGGCACAGGAGCAGAAGCTCCCGGCCCAGTACGCCGATCAGACCATCACCTGGGGTCCGTGCGCCGACATCGCGAACTCGGAAGCCTTGGAATGCGGCACTTTCCGATCGCCGCGCGACTGGAACCGCGTCGGCGACGGCAAGAAGATCACCATCGCGGTCAGCCGGCTCAAGCGCACCACGCCGGCCAAGACCTCCGTCCTCACCAACCCCGGCGGTCCCGGCGCGCCCGGCCGCGACCTGCCTCTGGCGTTCACCGACCACGCCAGGCTGGTGGACAACGTCGAACTGGTCGGCATCGACGTCCGGGGCACCGGCGCGTCGACCAACCTCACCTGCGGTGGGTTCAACCACCTCGACGTGACCGATCCGCGCGACCGCAGCAAGGCCAACCTGAAGCTGCTCTACGACGCGGCCGAGTTCGAGGCCACCTCCTGCCAGGTCAAGGGCGGCGAGTACGGCGCGGTGGTCAACACCGAGCAGACCGTCAAGGACCTCGACCTGCTGCGGCACCTCCTGGGTCGGGAGAAGATCAGCTGGCTCGGCTACTCGGGCGGCACGTGGATGGGCGCCTACTACGCCACGTACTTCCCGAACCGCGTCGACAGGTTCGTGCTCGACTCGAACACGAACTTCGTCAGCACGTGGCAGGACGTCTTCGACAACTTCCCCTACGCCTTCGAACGCCGGTTCCGCACCGACTTCACGCCGTGGGTCGCGAAGTACGACGGCCTCTACCACCTCGGCGGGACCGCCGAGCAGGTGCGCCAGACCTACGAGGCCACCCGCGCCAAGCTGGTCACGAACCCGATCCGGCTGCCCGGCGGCACCCTGTTCGACGGACCGCAGCTCGACTTCGTGCTGATCGGCGGCATGTACAGCAAGTACAACTTCGCGACCGCGGCGCAAACCCTGGCGCAGGCGGGCAGCGAGTCCGCGGACACCCAGGCCCTCGCCGGCGCCGTCGCCGCCGTCGCGAAGGCCGGCGCCGCGGACCCGCAGTACGCCGACGCCGCGGACGCCACGGGCAACGCGATCCTGTGCAACGACACGAAGTTCAACGGCAACCGGCAGTACCTGGTCAACGAGGCCAACCGGCTCGGCAAGCAGTACCCGTTGATCGGCTACTACCAGATCACCGCCGCGTGCGCGTTCTGGGACCGGCCGGCGCTGCAACTCAGGAAGCCGACCGGCAAGGGCGTCCCGCCGGTGCTGATGGTGCAGACCGAGCGCGACCCGGCGACGCCGATCGAGGGCGCGCGCGAGGCGCACGCGAAGTTCGCCGGCTCCCGGCTGCTGACCGTGAAGAACGAGGGCGACCACGGCGCGTTCGGGTTCGGCAACAAGTGCGTCGACGACATCGTGGAGGCGTACCTGGTGGACGGCAAGGTCCCGACGAAGGACCTGACCTGCGAGGGCATCGGCCTGCCCGACCCGACCGCGCCGTCGGCGAAGCGCTCGGCCACCACCACCCCGGTGCTGCCGCGCGTCTTCTGATCCACCGCTACAACCCGGAACCGCCGGTCTGCCGCCGTCGCGCGGCGTAGACACCGGCCTCGGTCCGGCGGTCGAATCCCAGCTTGTGCAGCAGCGAGGACACGTAGTTCTTCACCGTCTTCTCCGCCAGGTACAGCCGGGACGCGATCTGCCGGTTCGTGAGGCCCTCGGCGATCAGGTCGAGGATCCGCCGCTCCTGCGGGCTCAGCGCCGCGTAGCGCGGGTCCTCGACCGGGCCGCCGCGCAACCGTTGCAGCACGGTCGCGGTGACGCCCGAGTGCAGCAGCGAACCGCCGTCGGCGAGCGTGCGGATGGCCGACACCAGGTCGTTGCCCGACACCTGCTTGAGCATGTACCCGGCCGCGCCCGCCATGATCGCGCCGAACAGCGCCTCGTCGTCCGAGTACGAGGTGAGCATCAGGCACGCGGGCGGCGGCTGCACGACCGACCGGATCTCCCGGCACACGGTCACCCCGTCGCCGTCGGGCAGCCGCACGTCGATCACCGCGACGTCGGGCTTGTGCTCGGCCGCCGCGGCCACCGCCGCCGCCGCGCTCTCCGCCTCGCCGACGACGGTGATGTCCGCCTCGACCGCGAGCAACTGCTGGAGACCGCGCCGGACGATCTCGTGGTCGTCCACGAGCAGCACCGAGATGGACATGGGTCCCTTCCCCTCACCCGGATCCCAGCGGGACGGACCACGTCACCGTGACACCGCGCCCCTCCGCCGAGTCCACCGCGCACGTGCCGTTCCACCGGCCGGCGCGCGCCGCCATGTTGACCAACCCTCCGGTGTGCCTGGCCCGACCGGTCGGCAACCCGCCGCCGTCGTCCCGCACCACCAGCGTCAACCGGGTCCCGGCCCGGTCCACGACCACCTCGACCTCCACCTTCTTCGCCTCCGCGTGCCGCGCCGCGTTCGCCAGCGCCTCGCGCAGCGTGGCCAGCAGGTCCGGCCGCACCTGGTCGGGCACGACCGAGTCCACCGGCCCGTCCACCGCGAGCACGGGCTCGAAGCCCAGCAGTCTGCTGGAGTCCTGCACGACGCGCATCAGCTGCACGCGCAGGCTCGCGGAGCCCGCGGGCGGTTCCTGGAGCGAGAAGATGGTGCGCCTGATCTCCCGGATCGTCTGGTCGACCTCGCTGACGAAGTCCGCCAACCGGTCCGCGACGAGCGGTTGCTCGACCAGCCCGTTGAGCCCCTGCAACCCGAGGCCGAGCCCGAACAGCCGCTGCACCACCAGGTCGTGCAGGTCGCGCGCGATCCGGTCGCGGTCCTCCAGCACCGCCAGCCGTCTGCTCGCGCCGGTCGCCCGGGTGAACTCGAGGATCAGCGCGGCCTGCCGGGCGAACGACTCCACGAGCGACACGTCCGAGGGGTCGAACCCCGCCCGGTCGCGGGCGCGGGCCACCACGAGCACGCCGAGCACCCGGTCACCGGCCGCCAGCGGCACGATCACCACCGGCCCGATGCCGTCGAAGTGGCCGGGCAGCCGGTCGAGCACCTTCGTGCGCCCGGTCGCGAACACCTCGCGGCTCGCGCTGCCCTCGCGCGACACGGCGAACCCGCGCAGCTCGCCGTCCATGACCCGCACGGCCAGCTCGCCGTTCGGGTCGGGCAGCGCCAGCACCGAGCTCGCGCCGTCCGCGGCGAGCCGGGCCCGCACCGCCACCAACCGCAGCGCGTCCCGGTCCGGGGTGCCGGTGAGCAGCGCGTTGGTGACCTCGTTGGACGCGCGCAGCCACACCTCGCGCTGCCGGGACTGCTCGTAGAGCCGGGCGTTCTCGATCGCGATGCCCGCCGCGGCGGCGATCGCGACCACGACCTCCTGGTCGGCGCGGGTGAAGTCCGCGCCGTCCTCCTTGTCGGTCAGGTAGAGGTTGCCGAACACCTCACCCCGCACGTGCACCGGCACGCCGAGGAACCCGGGCGCGGCCGGGTCGAACGCGGTGCCCTCGGAGTGACCCGCGTGCTGCTCGTCGCCGTAGGTGAACTCCAGCAGCTGCCGGTTCGGGCCCACCACGGCCAGCGCGCCGTACCGGGCGCCGACCAGCCCGCACGAGGACTCCACGATCCGCCGCAGCACGTCGGGCAGGGAGAGGTCACTGGTCAGCGACACGACCGCGCCGAGCAACCGGTGCAGCCGCTCCTGCGAGACGACCACCTCGGCGGTGCGGTCGGTCAACTCGCGCACCAGCCCGTCCAGGCGCGTCGCGTTCGACTCGGCGGAACCACTCACCGGACCCTCCCGACCAGAGGTTATCCGGTCCACGCCGTCACGGGATGCGCCGACCGGTCAGCACCTCCAGCTCGACCTGGAGGTAGTGGTCGGCCCGCCCGTGCGGCCGACTCGCGAGCGGCAACCCCCGCAACCGGTCCAGCACCGCCTCGTCCAGCACCTCGGTGACGTGCCCGACCGCCATCACCGACCAGCCGCGCGACAGGTCCTTGGCGATCTCGTCGATCTCGAACGCCACGATCCCGTCCCGGGCGCCGAGCGTGGTGCTGCCCTCGGGCACGCGGAGCACCACGGACTCCCCGTCGAGGGCGTACACCACCGGGTGCACCATGGGCAGCGCGCGGTCGGTGAAGACCAGCCTGCCGATGGTTGTCGAGCCGAGCAGCTCCAGGCACTCCTGTCGGGAGAGCACCTCGAGCCCAACCGAGTCGTACATCGCACCTCTTCGTCACCCGGGTCGTCGTCCTGAACATTCCTTGGCGCGATCACCCCGGGGCTAGAGGCGGAAGTCCCCCGTTCTCCGCCGAACTAGGAGGAAGTAATCGGTCACCCCTCCCACGGGGACCGCAACAATCCGGAACAGCCCCGCCGACCAGGCACGACACCCCCACGACACGAGCATCCCGCGCATTTGTCGAACGAGTCCAAACGAGACGCCGGAAATCCCACCCGAGCGCGCGACACCGCCACCCGGAGCGGGCCCGATCACCCGCTTATCGGGCACCCCCGACACCATTCCACCGCGCCTCGCGATCACCACGCACGGCACGGAACCCACCCGCGCCCGGCACGCCCTCATCAGGGCACGCCGAACCCACCGGGCCACGCCCGGCACCTCCGTGAGGGCACGCCGACCCACCGGCCGCCACGTCATCCGGCACACCCACCAGGGCGCACCAAACCGACCGCGCCTCGCCCAGACCCTGGCCGCCACGCACCGCGACCACCGCCGTCCGAGCCGGCACGCACCCCGTCACCGACCGCGGCCCACGCCACCAAGGCAGGCGCCAACCGCGTCCCGTCCCGGTTCACGGCACGCCGAATCCACCGAACCCCAGCGCTCAGCCGACCCCGTCCACCAACAGGTCGGCCGCGGCGTAGGGATCCAGCTCACCCGCCACGACCCGCTTGGCCAGCACGTCCAGCGCCGCCCCACCGCGCAGCCCGCCGAACCGCGACCGCACCCGCTCCACCGCGATCGCCTCGACCTCGCCCGCCGCCCGCCGTGCGCGCCGCCGGTCCCGCTCGCCGTGCTCGACCATCCAGGCGAGGTGGGCGTCCAGCGCCCCGACCACCGCGTCGACCCCGACTCCCGACGACGCCACCGCCTTGACCACTGGCGGCCGCCACGTCGGTGCCCGGTCCCGTCGACCCAGCGAGATCATGTGCTTGAGATCGCGCGCGGTGGCGTCCGCGCCGTCCCGATCGGACTTGTTGACCACGAACACGTCCGCGATCTCCAGGATACCGGCCTTGGCGGCCTGCACGCCGTCACCCGATCCGGGCGCGATCAAGACCGCGACCGTGTCCGCCAGCGACACGACCTCGACCTCCGACTGCCCGACGCCGACCGTCTCGACCAGCACCACGTCGCACCCGGCCGCGTCGAGCACCCGCAACGCCTGCGGTGTCGCCCAGGACAACCCGCCGAGGTGACCGCGGGTGGCCATCGACCGGATGAACACGCCGGGATCGGTGGCGTGCGCGCCCATCCGCACCCGGTCGCCCAGCAACGCGCCGCCGGAGAACGGCGACGACGGGTCCACCGCCAGCACCCCGACCCGCTGCCCCCGCGCGCGCAACGCGCCGACCAGGGCCGACGTCGTGGTCGACTTGCCGACACCGGGCGCGCCGGTCAACCCGACCACCCACGCCCGCCCGGTGTGCGGCGCCAACGCCCGGGCCACCTCGGGCAGCACCGGGCTCGCCGTCTCGACCAGCGAGATCAGCCTGGCGACCGCGCGCGGCTCGCCGGCCAGCGCGCGGTCGACCAGTCCTGCTACGTCGACGGTACGGGCCACACGCCTACGCCTTGGGCACCCGCACGATCAGGGCGTCGCCCTGACCGCCGCCGCCGCACAGCGCGGCCGCGCCGACACCGCCACCACGCCGCTTGAGCTCCAGGGCGAGGTGCAGCGCGATCCGGGCGCCGGACATCCCGATCGGGTGGCCCAGCGCGATCGCGCCGCCGTTGACGTTGACCTTCTCCTCGGCGACGCCGAGCTGCTTCGTGGACACCAGGCCGACCGCCGCGAACGCCTCGTTGATCTCGATCAGGTCGAGGTCGGCCGGGTCGATGCCCTCCTTGGCGCACGCCGCCTTGATCGCGTTCGCCGGCTGCTCGTGCAGCGAGGCGTCCGGACCGGCGACGACGCCGTGCGCGCCGATCTCGGCGAGCCAGGTCAGCCCCAGCTCCTCGGCCTTGGCCTTGCTCATCACCACGACGGCCGCCGCGCCGTCGGAGATCGGCGAGGACGAGCCCGCGGTGATCGTCCCGTCGGCGGCGAACGCCGGGCGCAGCTTGGCCAGCGCCTCCACCGTGGTGTCCGGTCGCACGCCCTCGTCGGTGTCGACCACGAGCGGCTCGCCCTTGCGCTGCGGCACGCTGACCGGCGCGATCTCCTCGGCGAACAGGCCGTCGGCCGCGGCACGGGCGGCGTTGTGGTGCGACCGCGCGGAGAACGCGTCCTGCTCCTCGCGGGTGACGCCGTAGCGGGCGTTGTGCTTCTCCGTGGACGCGCCCATGGCCACCTGGTCGAACGCGCAGAACAGCCCGTCCAGCGACATGTGGTCCACAAGCGACACGTCGCCGAACTTGAACCCGCCGCGCGACTTGGGCAGCAGGTGCGGCGCCTGGGTCATCGACTCCTGGCCACCGGCCACCACGATGTCGAACTCGCCCGCGCGGATCAGCTGGTCGGCGAGCGCGATCGCGTCGACGCCGGACAGGCACACCTTGTTGACGGTGAGCGCGGGCACGGTCATCGGGATGCCGGCGGCCACGGCGGCCTGGCGGGCCGGGATCTGGCCCGCGCCGGCGGTGAGCACCTGACCCATGATCACGTACTGGACCTGCTCCGGCGCGACACCGGCCCGCTCCAGCGCCGCCTTGATCGCGACGCCGCCCAGTTGGGCGCCCGAGAAGTCCTTCAGCGAGCCGAGCAGTCGTCCCATGGGCGTACGGGCCCCGGCGACGATGACGGAACCGGACACAGCGGCCTCCACGACGGGTGTAAGCGGTTGTTAACTGGCCACGATACCCACGGTTACCGCGCGGTAGCCGTGTGAGGGTCCGCACAGCCCCCGCTGCACCGATTCCGGGCCTACCCTCCCAGCTCATGCGGGAAGAACTGAGCGGTCTCGTCACCGCCATCGACCACGTCGGCATCGCGGTCCCCGACCTCGACGCGGCCATCGCCTTCCACCGGGACCACTTCGGCCTGGAGGTGGCGCACGAGGAGGTCAACGAGGAGCAGGGCGTGCGCGAGGCGATGCTGCGCGCGCCGGGCGACACGGGCGCCGGCACGGCGATCCAGCTGCTCGCGCCGCTGACCCCGGAGTCGACCATCGCCAAGTTCATCGGCCGGTCCGGCCCCGGGCTCCAGCAGCTGGCCTACCGGGTGTCCGATGTGGACGCCGCGTCGGCCGCGCTGCGGGCCAAGGGCCTGCGGTTGCTCTTCGAACAGCCCAAGCGGGGCACGTCGAACAGCCGGGTGAACTTCGTGCACCCGAAAGACGCCGGAGGTGTGCTGGTGGAACTGGTGCAGCCCGCCGAGAGCCACTGACGCGGGACACCCGATCAGGCGAAACGGCAGTGCGATACCTCACACGCCCGGGGTCTGAATCGGTTACCGGTGGGTAACCTCCGGCAACCCGAAGACCCCCGGATAGGGAGGGAACGCCGTGCAGAAGATCCTCGACGCGATCCTGGCCGACGAACCGGACGCGATCGCCTCGCTCGACGTGCCCGAGAGCTACCGCGGCGTCACGGTGCACGCCGACGAGGCGGACATGTTCCACGGGCTGGACACCAGGGACAAGGACCCGCGCCGCTCGCTGCACCTGGACGAGGTCCCGACACCGGAGCTGGGCCCGGGCGAGGCGCTGGTCGCCGTGATGGCGTCGGCGATCAACTACAACACCGTGTGGACGTCGATCTTCGAGCCGGTGTCCACGTTCGGGTTCCTCAAGAAGTACGGCGGCCGGCACGACCTGCCCTACCACGTGGTCGGCTCCGACCTCGCGGGCGTGGTGCTGCGGGTCGGGCCGGGCGTCGGCGCGTGGAAGCCCGGCGACCGCGTCGTCGCGCACTGCCTCGACGTGCAGCTGGAGCACCCGGACGGGCACAGCGACACGATGCTCGACCCCGAGCAGCGCATCTGGGGCTTCGAGACCAACTTCGGCGGCCTGGCCGACCTGGCGCTGGTCAAGTCCAACCAGTTGATGCCGATGCCCAAGCACCTCACGTGGGAGGAGGCCGCGTCGCCCGGCCTGGTCAACTCCACCGCGTACCGCCAGCTCGTGTCGACCAACGGCGCCGCCATGAAGCAGGGCGACACGGTGCTGATCTGGGGCGCGTCCGGCGGACTCGGCTCGTACGCCACCCAGTTCGCGCTCAACGGCGGCGCGACGCCGGTGTGCGTGGTGTCGTCGCCGGAGAAGGCGGAGATCTGCCGCCGGATGGGCGCCGAGCTGATCATCGACCGGTCCGCCGAGGGCTACCGGTTCTGGAAGGACGAGCACGAGCAGGACCCGCGCGAGTGGAAGCGCTTCGGCGCGCGCATCCGCGAGCTGACCGGCGGCGACGACCCGGACATCGTGTTCGAGCACCCGGGCCGCGAGACGTTCGGCGCGTCGGTGTTCGTGGCCAAGCGCGGCGGCACGATCGTCACCTGCGCGTCCACCTCCGGTTTCCTGCACCAGTACGACAACCGGTACCTCTGGATGAACCTCAAGCGGATCATCGGCTCGCACTTCGCGAACTACCGCGAGGCGTGGGAGGCCAACCGGCTCGTCGCCAAGGGGAAGATCCACCCCACACTGTCCAAGGTGTACTCGTTGGCCGACACCGGCCAGGCGGCCCACGACGTGCACCGCAACACCCACCAGGGCAAGGTCGGCGTGCTGTGCCTCGCGCCCGAGGAAGGCCTCGGTGTGGTCGATCACGAACTGCGCGCGCGACACGTGACCGAAATCAACCGTTTCCGCGGCGTATAAAGCGAATCCGCTTCGCACTGCGGCCGGTGGGGTGCCGGCCGCGGTGCGGTAGCGGGTAGCGTGAACCCATGGGCCTCGCCGACGACCGTGACCTCGTCCCCCTGGGAATCGGCTTCGACACCGCGAAACGCGGCTACGACCGCGGCCAGGTCGACGACCACCTGGAACGCCTCGACTCGGACCTCCGGCTGCTCGCCGCGGACCGGGACGCGGCGGTGTCGCAGACCAACGACCTCGCGCGGCAGTTGGAGGCCGCCCGGCTCGAGGTCGGCGAGCTGCGCGGCCAGGTCGACCGCTTGTCCTTGCCGCCCACCACTTTGGAGGGCTTGAGCGAGCGGTTGCAGCGGATGCTGCGGCTGGCCCAGGACGAGGCCAACGAGATCAAGGCGCGCGCCGAGGCCGAGAGCGGGCACACCCGGGCGAAGGCCGAGGCCGACGCGGGCGCGCTGCGCTCCCGGTACGAGAAGCTGATCGAGGAGCTGGACCAGCGGCGCGCCGAGATGGAGGCCGAGCACCGGGGCGTGCTGGAGAAGGCGCGCGCCGAGGCCGAGCGGATCGTGGGCACGTCCCGCGACGAGGCGACCCGGCTGGACGAGGAGTCCCTGACCCGGCGCACCACCGTCGAGGAGGACTTCGAGATCGCGATGGCCGCCCGGCGCGTCGAGTCGATGACGACGCTGGCCGAGACCGAGGCGTCCTCGAAGGCCGAGGCGGACCGGCGGGTGCGCGAGGCGACCGAGGAGGCCGCCCGGATCCGCGCGCAGATCGCCCAGGAGCAGGCCGCGTCCAACGCGGAGGCCAACCGGCTGGTCCGGGAGGCCACCGAGGAGGCCAACCGCCGCCGCCACGACTCGGTGTCCGAGGCGACCGCGCGCGTGCAGGAGGCCACGGACGAGGCCAACCGCCGGGTCCGCGAGGCGACCGAGGAGTCCAACCGCCGGGTCGGCGCGGCCACCCAGAAGGTGGAGTCGCTCAAGCAGCTGCGCAACCGGCTCTCCCAGCAGCTGCACAACGTCCGCACCGCGCTGCACGAGGTCACGCCGTTGCTGGATCCGCTGGAGGAGGAGAAGCCGCCGGTCCGGCAGGCGCCCCGTCCCCCGG
Source organism: Actinosynnema sp. NPDC020468 (assembly GCF_040642015.1). NCBI lineage: Bacteria > Bacillati > Actinomycetota > Actinomycetes > Pseudonocardiales > Pseudonocardiaceae > Actinosynnema > Actinosynnema sp. NPDC020468. The sequence goes on along the minus strand of NZ_JBFAEO010000022.1, from coordinate 98,738 downwards.
TCGCGCCGCCCCACCAGGCCGGTCCGCCGCCACAGCAGCCTGTCGCTCCGCAGTCCCCGGTGGCACCACAGCCCGCCGTGCAGCCGCACGCGCCGCAGCAGGTGGTGCCGCAGCCGGTCCAGCCCGCCGTGGCGACCCCGGCCGCAGAGCCCGCGGCCCAGGCCGAACCCGCCGCGGCGCCCGAAACCCCGGCCGCGGCGCCGTCCGCCGAGCCGGTGGCCGACGAGCCGACCGCGCAGCCGAAGTCCGCGCCACGTCCGGCCGCCGCGAAGCCCCGGGGCGACGGTCCCACCCAGAAGATCGCCCGTCCCGGCACGAGGGCTCAGTCCGGCAAGCGCTGAGCCCACCCGCGCACCGCCGCGGCGAACGCCTCCGGCGCCTCGACCGGCGTCAGGTGTCCCACGTCCGGCAGCTCGACGTAATCCGCCCTCGGCAGCAACCCGGCCAACGCGCGCGCCTGGTCCGGCGGCGTGACCGCGTCGTGCGCGCCCACCAGCACCAACGCCGGCACGTCCAGCCCTCGCAGCACCTCGGTCGAGTCCGGCCTGCGGGCCATCGCGCGCTGCGCCCACGCCACCTCGGCGGGGTCCTGGTCCAGCACGATCTCCCTCAGCGCGGCCACGGCGGTCGCGGTCGGGTCGGGCCCGAGGAGCCCGGGCAGCACCGCGTCCGGAACCCAGCCGACGCCCTCCGCCTCCACCCGGTCCGCCATGACCAGGCGGTTCGCCCTCGCCTGCGGGGTGTCGGCGGTCGCGCGGGTGTCCGCGAACACGATCCCGGCGATCTTCTCCGGTGCCCGGCGCAACACCGCCATGGTCGCGTAGCCGCCCATCGAGCAGCCGCCGAGGATCACTCGTCCGAGTGGTTCGATCAGCTCCAGCACGTCGTCGGCGAACGCCGCCAGGTCCGGTGTCCGACCACGTCCTCGCAGGTCAGGGGTGATCGGCGCGAGTTCGGGGCGGATCGGGTCCCACATCCGGGAGTCGAGCGGGAACGCGTGCAGCAGTACCAGGGGCAGGTTGTCCACCCCGAAATTGTCGGACCCCCTGATTACCTTCGCACCCATGACCTCGAACCCGGGTGAAATCCGCACTGACCGGCTCCTGCTACGGCGGGTGCGCCCGGGTGATCTGCGTGCCGCGGTGGCCGTGATGTCCGACCCGGAGACCAACCTCTTCAACCCGTACGGCCCGCCGACTCCGGAGGCGACGGGCGCGGTGCTGGAGGAGTGGCTGGCCGATTGGGAGAAGGACGGCATCGGCTACTGGGCGGTGGTGCTGTCGGAGTCGGAGGAGGTCATCGGCTTCGGCGGGCTGCGCCACAAGGTCCTCGACGGCGAGGAGGCGTTCAACCTGTTCTACCGGTTCCGGCCCGAGCACTGGGGCCGGGGTTACGCACCGGAGATGGCGCGCGCGGCCATCGCCTGGGCCAACCGGGAACGCCCCTCCCGTCCGGTGATCATCCAGACGGACGTGGCGAACGAGCCCTCCCAGCGCGTCGCGGAGAAGCTGGGCTTCGCGCACGCGGGCGAGCCCGTCCTGATCGACGGTCACCCGATCCTGCTGTGGCGTCAGGGGGTGCCGATGACGACCTGACGTTGCTCACAGGGGCCGGACCAGGTGCGCGGCAGAGGTGTGGACACCTCGGGCAGCACCGCGGACACGACGGCGTCGAGCACCTCGTCGGACTGCCCGACCATGAGGTGCCGCGCGCCGGCGAACTCGACCACGTCCGCGGTGGGGAGGTCCACACCGAACCGCCGCCTGGCGTCCACCGGCGGCAGGTAGTCGTCGAACTCGGGCACCAGGCACACCACGCGGCGCCCCACCCAGGCCCGCAGGTGCGCGGCCGTGCTCCACCGCAACGGCGGCGAGATCAACACCGCGCCGGCCACCTCGTCCCGGCACCCGTGCATGAGCGCGAGGTCGGTCCCGAACGACCAGCCCACCAACCACACCGGGGAAAAGCCGCGCCCCACCACGAAGTCCACCGCGGCCGCCACGTCGAACCGCTCGCCGACGGCGTGGTCGAACGCACCCTCGCTGCGCCCAGCCGCGCTGGCGGTGCCCCGGGTGTTGAACCGCAACACCCCCAACCCCGCCAGGGCGGGCAACCGCCACGCCGCCTTCCGCAGCAGGTGCGAATCCATCATCCCGCCGTGCGTGGGCAAGGGGTGCAACAGCACCACCACCCCGCGCACCTCCCCGTCGACCGGAAGGGAGAACTCCCCCACCAACCGAACCCCGTCAGCGGTCACCAACGTCACCGCTTCCCGCACCGCGGGCAACACGGTGTTGGCCCCGATCCGCACCTCGCCCACGCCCTGTCCTCCCACCACGCCACCGCGTCCACCCCGATGCTAGGCGGCCCCACCCGGCCTTCCCGCGGCACGGACCGTGGCCCGGCACTCGGCTCCGGCTGGGGCGCCGGTCGGGCAAGCCCGCACCCGCGCGGGCGCACGACGTCCCGCTCAACCGCCGGCGAGCACCGCTGCGGGGCGGGGCGCTCCCGGGTCACCGCAGGCGTGGATCCTGCGCCCCGGACTCGGCGGTGTGCCGGTGCACACCAACCTCCCGAAAGGAGCCCTATTCCACCAACGTCAACACCGGTCGACCGGCCCGCACCCCGAGCAGCTCCCGCACCCGGGCCGGGTGCCAGGACAGCTCGGTGGCCAGTTCGGCGAGGTCCAGGCCGTGCGCGCACGCCAGTTCGTACGCCTTGGCCAGCAGGCTCGGCAGCTCGCCGGGGAAGGTGTCGACGGGTTCCGGCGCGAAGCCCGGTGTGTCGGCGAGCGCGTGCAGGCGCTGGTAGGCGCGGCCGGCGGCCGAGTCCGAGATCAGGCCGAGTTCCCGGCACCGGTACACCAGCGAGTGCACCGACACGCCCCACGTCCGGCGCAGGTCGGCGAGGTGCTTGAGGTCCACGCGCTTCGGCAGCGCGGGCAGGATGCTGTCGCGCGGCGTGAGGAACTCGGCGGCGAAGGCGTCCGCCTCGCGCTCCCGCGCCGGGTCGCCCGGCACGGCGGACTCGTGGTGCAGCACCAGGTGTCCGAGTTCGTGCGCGGCGGTGAAGCGGTGGCGGTGGACGTCGTCGGCGCGGTTGCGGGTCAGCACCACGATCGGGCGGGTCAGGCGGGTGGTGGAGAACGCGTCGACCGAGTCGGCGTCCGGGTCGCGGGGTGGGGTCAGCACGACGACGCCGTGCGCTTCCAGGCGGCGCACCAGGTGCGTCACCGGGCCGCCGCCCAGGCCCCAGTGCGCGCGCACGGTGCGGGCCGCGGCCTGCGGGTCGTCGGTGTCGACGCCCGGCAGGTCGACCGGGGGCAGGTCGACGCGCTTTTCCAGCGCGTTCACCAACTCCCAGGCCTGCTCGGTGTAGGCGATGGCCTTGGCCCGCTGGTAGGCGCGGGTGGAGCGGAGGCTGCGGAAGTGCGCGGTGGACGTGTCCAGCCTGCCGTGCGGGCGGCCGGCGACGAAGAACTCCGGCGGCACGTCCAGTTCGCGCGCCAGCAAGGGGATCAGGTCGGGGCGTGGCCTCGACGCGCCCACCTCGTACTGCCCTACCGCCGCCGCCGTCACGCCGATCGCCTCGGCGAGCGCCTTCTTCGTCACGCCCGCCAGGTGCCGGGCCTGGGTCAGCCGCGCGGGGTCGAACGCCCAGCGCACCGCGTCGGGAACCTCACCGCCGACGGGCATCGACCGGGTCGACCTTCGACTTCACCGGCACCAGCGGCAACTCGCCCTGGTCGAAGCCGGGTCCGGTGGCGCCGGCCAGGGTCAGCGGCGTGGGGGCGGAGAGCGGGAGGGCCGACGGCGTCCACCACAGCTTCCCCTCCGCGTCGCGGTGCGGGGCCAGGCCCCACCAGGCGCCCAACAACCGGTCGCTGCCGGCGTTGCAGACGAACCCGACGTACACGACCGGGGTGTCGACGTCGATCAACTCCCCGGCACCGCCGTCGCCGTCCTCCGCCGCGTCCTCGGGCTCCTCGGCCCGCTCGACGTCGAACAACGTCAACTCCGGCAGCCGGGGCTGGAACTCCTCGCCCAAGCGCCGGGGGACCTTCGTCGTCACCTTGGCCTCGCCGATCGGCACGGACAACGTGGTCGCGTGCCGGAACGGCAACAGCACCGCGCCGTCCAACCGCACCAGGTCGAAGTGCGCGCCGTGCGGGTGGAACACCTCGGCGCCGGGCAACTCCCGCAACGCCTCCACCACCAACTCGTACTTGGCGGTCCACGCGCCGCCGTAGGCGTGCTTGGTCTTGAGGTGCGCGCCTTCCTGCGCCATCAACCCCCGTTGATGGGCGTCGGTCAACGCCCGCACCAACCGCCGCCCGATCTCCTCCGCCCGCCCGCCGAACAACCCGACGGCCCATTCCGGAACGCCCACGCCGCCCCCTCGATCTTGATCGGAACCCCGAAACTACCCCACAGCGCTTTACTTTTTCGCGCAACACACCCACTCCGGCGAAGATCGGCAGACGAACGTCGCCTGGCGAAGATCAGCGGGCGGGGAGCAGCGGGCGGGGATCGCCGGGTGAGGAGCAGCGGGCGAAGATCACCAGCGGCGGGAGGTGGGGCCTCGGCGGGTTCGGGCGTTCCAGCACGACTGGTGCCAGTGCCTGCGGTCCTCGATGGAGCCGTACTCGCCCGCCGGCCACGCCACCAGGTGCGGCGTGCCGGGGCGGATCTCGTGGTCGCAGCCCGGGCAGCGGTAGGTCTTCGTGGTGCCCGCGCCCGACACCGCGCGTACCAGCCACTCGCCGTCCGACCCGGTCTCCGCTCTCGCCCAGGCGTGACCGCCGGGTGGACTCGGGTCGTCGGCGCGCTTCGGGCGATTGCGGCGTGGCACGGAACCGAGGGTAAACCGGCACCCGTTCGAGTGATCCCCTACGGTCCAGGGCGTGCGCAAGTGGCAACGGATCGTGGTTACCCTGTTACTGCTGGTCGAAGTGGCGATCACGCTGCTGCCCGTTCTCCGGGACGTGCCGCCGATCGACAGACCGACCGTCCGGATCCGCCACGGGGTGCGCCTGGCGGTGTGCACGATGCTGCTGATCACCGCCGGCTCGGTACTCGCGTCCGTGTGGCTCCGGCCGAACACCCGGATCTGGCTGGTGCCGTTCGCCGGCACGCACCTCGCCGCCGCCGGGCTCGGGTGGGCGCACGCGCTGCCGGTGGTCACCCTCGTGGCGGTGACGAGCGTCGTCCTGGTGCCCGTGCTGGTGCTGCTGCCGACCGGCCGGTCACAATGACCCCGTGCCGACCTACGAGTTCCGCTGCAAGGCCTGTGGTTCGACGTTCGACGTCAAGCGTCCCATCGCGGAGGCGTCCGACCCCGCGACCTGCCCGCACGGCCACGACGACACGGTGAAGCTGCTGTCCATGGTCGGCCTGGCCGGCAAGGCCTCCGCGCCCGCGACCGGTGGCGGCGGGTGCTGCGGTGGCGGGTGCTGCGGCTAGGACGGTTCCTTCGCCAGCAGCGCCTCGGCGACCTTCTTGCCCTGGTCGCAGATCGCGCCGTACCGCGACGTCCCGTCGATCACGATGATCCCGATGCCGCCGCCCGCGTAGTCCATGACGAGCACGCAGGACGGCTGCACCGTGGTGTCCGTGGTCCGGTCGAAGTAGGTGAGCTTGCGGCCGTTGACGTCGAACTCGCCGCTGCTCTGGTCGAGCTTGATCGTCCGACCGGCCCGGAAGCGCAGCGTCACGCCCACGTCCAGCTCGTCCACGTGGGTCTGCCACTTGCACGACTGGTCGTACTTCGGGTCGTACCCGGTCTCCGACGGCTTGGCGTTCTTGTCCGGCACGTCGTAGGGCAGGTCCTTCCACCCCACGAACCCGCAGATGTCGCCGACGTCGGAGGTCGTGGCGCTCGGGTCGACCGACGTGCTGGGGTCCTGCGAGTCGGTCGGCTCCGGCACGGCCGAGGTGAACGGCGGGTCGATGTCGAGCGCCTGCGCCGACAGCGGTGTGCCGTTCACCTTGTAGGCACAGGCGCTCGACAGCCCGAGGACAGCAACCAGGAGCGAAATCACAGCACGCCGCATGGCTCCACGATGCCAAACGCGCCGGCCGCGCGCGCCATCAGGTGTAGTCGCGGAAGCCCTTTCCCGTCTTCCGGCCCAGTCGACCGGCCGTCACGAGGTGCTCCAGCAGCGGCGCGGGCGCGAAGCCCGCCTCGCGGAACTCCAGGTACAGGGTCCGCTCGATCGCGAGCGACACGTCCAGCCCCACCACGTCCAGCAGCTCGAACGGGCCCATCGGCAGACCGCAGCCGACCTTCATCGCGTTGTCGATGTCGTCGGCCGCGGCGTAGTGCGCCTCGAGCATCTTCACCGCGTCGTTGAGGTACGGGAACAGCAGCGCGTTCACGATGAACCCGGCGCGGTCGCCGCAGTGCACCGGTTGCTTGCCGAGGTCGAGGCACACCCGGCGCGCGGTCGCCACCACGTCGGCGGAGGTCGCGATCGTCTCCACGATCTCCACCAGCTTCATGACCTGCGCCGGGTTGAAGAAGTGCAGGCCGACGACGTCACCCGGTCGGGAAGTCGCGGCGGCGCACTCGATCACCGGCAGCGACGACGTGGTGGTCGCGAGCACCGCGCCCGGCTTGCACACGCCGTCCAGCGCCTCGAACACCGCCCTCTTGACCGCGAGGTCCTCGGCGACCGCCTCCACCACGAGGTCGCAGTCCGCCAACCCCTCGAACTCCACGGCCGGCGTCACCCGGGCCAGCGCGGCATCCCGGTCCGCCTCGGACAGGCGGCCGCGCGCGACCGACTTCTCCAGCGACCGGCGCACCGTGCCGACCGCCGCGTCGGCCTTCTCCGCCGACCGCGCCCGCAGCACCACGTCGTACCCGCGCTTGGCGAACACCTCCACGATGCCGGTCGCCATCGTGCCGGTGCCGATCACGCCGACCCGCCGCACCTCGCGGGACGACTCGCCCTCGTCCGCCGCGACGGGCGTGTGCACGTCGGGGACCACGACCGGCGAGTCCGGACCGTCGTAGGTGTAGAAGCCGCGGCCGCTCTTGCGACCGAGCAGGCCCGCGGTGATCATCTGCTTGAGCAGCGGCGCCGGCGCGTGCAGCCGGTTGCGCGACTGGTGGTACATCGTGTCCAGGATCTCGAACGCGGTGTCGAGGCCGATCAGGTCGAGCAGCGCGAGCGGTCCCATCGGGTAGCCGCAGCCGAAGCGCATCGCCGCGTCGAGGTCTTCCCTTGTCGCGTAACGGGATTCGTACATCCGCACGGCGTGGTTGAGGTAGCCGAACAGCAGCGCGTTGGCGATGAACCCGGCCCGGTCGCCGATCACGACGGGCGACTTGCCGAGGCTTTCCGCGAACGCCACCACGTCGGCCACCACGTCCGGCTCGGTGACCACCGTGCGGACCACCTCGACCAGCCTCAGCACCGTGGTGGGGTTGAAGAAGTGCAGGCCGACGACCTTGCCCGGCCGCCCGGTGTGCACGCCGATCTCGGTGATCGACAGCGAGGAGGTGTTGGACGCGAACACGGTGTCCGGCCCGCAGATCCGGTCCAGCTCGGCGAACACCGCGGCCTTCAACTCGATGCGCTCGGGCACCGCCTCGATGACCAGGTCGGCGCCGGCCAGCGCGTCCAGTGACGTGGCGTAACCGATCCGGGCGAGCAGGGCGTCGCGGTCGGCCTCGGAGAGCTTGCCCTTGGCGACCGCGCGCCCGGTGGAGTGGTCCAGGTGACCGCGTCCGCGCGCCAGTCCCTCCTCGTCCACGTCCACCGCCACGACGGTGAGGCCGGTCCGGGCGAGCACTTCCGCGATGCCGGCGCCCATGGTGCCGAGACCCACGACCCCGACCGTGCTGAACTGGCGTGTCACCGGTTTACCTCCCACGCGGCGGAGTGGCTACCAGACGGTAACTTGGGCCCGACTATCCCACGGCCGTCACCGGTCGTTCGCGTGAGCTTCACCATCGGTATCGAGCAAGTGACCGGTCCAGGGCCGGTTCACTCGTCGAAGCGCCGGTGCACCAAATCCGTCACTCTCCGCAACGCCTCGGCCGCCTCGGGGCCGCTCGCCACCACGGTGATCGACCCGCCGCCCGGCGCGCCGAGCCCCATCAGCGCCAGCACGCTCCGCCCGTCCGCCGACTGCTCGCCGAACCGCACCGCGACCTGCGCGTCCACCCCGGCCAACGCCCGGGCGACGAGGGCCGCCGGCCGGGCGTGCAGCCCGACGTCGTTGGTCAGCGTCAGGTCGGCGGACACCTCGGCGGAGTCCGGCGCGGAGTCCGGCGCGATCGCTCCCGTCGTCCCGTCGTAGTCACGCGCGGTGAGCGCCGCGGCCAGCACGTGCGCCAGGTCGGCACCGCCCTGCGCCGCGACGGCCGCCGCCACCGCGCCCTCGACCAACGGCGCGTCGGCGAGGCGCACCTCGGCGTCGGCCTCCTCGGCGGCCATCTCCGCGACCATCCGGGCGCTGCCGAGGTCGTAGAGCACCACCACGCCGTCACCCGACGACGCGCGGTCGATCGCCTCGCCGACCGCCTCGTAGTCCGTGCCCAACCCGCCCGAGCCGTCACCGCCGGACGCCGCGATCACCACGTCCGGCGCCATCTGCCCGGCCAGCTCGGCGACGCCGTCGGCCAGCATCCGGCTGTGCGACACCACGACCAGCCCGATCACCGGGCGGCCGCCGCGAGCGTGGCCAGCACGAGCGCCGTCGACCGCGCGCCCGGGTCCAGGTGGCCGGCACTGCGCTCGCCCAGGTAGGACGCGCGTCCCTTGCGCGCCACCAGGGGCGTGGTGGACCGCGCGCCCTCCTCGGCGGCCTCGGCCGCGGCGCCCAGCACGGCGGCCGCGTCCCCACCCGTCGAGGCCACCGACTCGGCGGCGGCGACGGCCGGGGTGAGGGCGTCCACCATGGTCTTGTCGCCGACGACCGCCTTGCCCCGGGACACGACGCCTTCGAGCGCCGCCTGCAACGCGTTGGCCACCGCGAGCCCGTCCAGGTCGGCCGCGTCGCCGACCGACGTCGCGGCGCGCAGGAAAGCCGTGCCGTACAACGGTCCCGCCGCGCCGCCGACCGTGGAGATCAACGTCGTCGCCACGAGCTTGAGCACCGCTCCCGGCGTCGCGGGCACGGGGTCGAGCTTGGCGACGACGGCGGTGAACCCCCGGTTGAGGTTCTCGCCGTGGTCGCCGTCGCCGATCTCCCGGTCCAGCCGCACGAGTTCGTCGCGGTGCTCGGCGACCGCGGCCGCGACCGCCCGGATCCCGGCGACCACCGTGTCGGACGTGCACGCCATCAGACACCCCACCGCAGCGCGGGGGTGTGCACGGGCGCGTCCCACAGCTCCACGAGTTCGTCGTCCAGCTTGAGCAGCGTCAGGCTCATGCCCTGCATCTCCAGGCTCGTGATGTACGGACCGACCAGGCGGCGTTCCACGGTGATGCCGCGCTCGGCGAGGAGTCGTTCGGCGATGCCGTGCGCGAGGTACAGCTCGATCAGCGGCGTGCCGCCCATGCCGTTGGTGAACAGCAGCACCCGGTCGCCCTCGGTGAACGGGAGGTCCTCGAGGATCGGGTCCAGGAGCGCGGGCACGAGTTGCTCGGCCGTCCCCACCTTCACCCGCTGCCTGCCGGGCTCGCCGTGGATGCCGATGCCCAGCTCCATCTCGTCGTCGCCGAGGGTGAAGCTCGGTTCGCCGGCGTGCGGGACGGTGCACGGCGCGAGCGCCAACCCCATCGACCTGACCTGCCCTACCACCTTGCGCGCCAACGCCTCGCACCCGTCGAGGTCGACCCCGCGCTCGGCCGCCGCGCCGACGATCTTCTCCAGCAGCACGGTGCCGCCGACCCCGCGCCGGCCGGCGGTGTACAGCGAGTCCTTGACGGCCACGTCGTCGTCGATCACGACGGACCGCACGTCGATCCCCTCGGCCGCGGCCAACTCCGCCGCCGTCTCGAAGTTGAGCACGTCGCCGGTGTAGTTCTTGATGATCAGCAGCGCCCCGACCCCGCCGTTGGTCCGCACCACGGCCGCCGCCACCTGATCGGGCGTCGGCGAGGTGAACACGGCGCCCGGGCAGGCGGCGTCGAGCATCCCCCGCCCGACGAACCCCCCGTGCAACGGCTCGTGCCCGGACCCGCCACCCGAGATGAGCGCGACCTTCCGCGCCACCGGCGCGTCGGCCCGCACGATCACGGCGGGCTCGTACTGGACGTCCAGCAGGTCCGCGTGCGCCACCGCCATCCCCCGCAACGCGTCCGCCACCACCGTCGCCGGATCATTGATGATCTTCTTCAAGGGAGACACCTCCGAGTGACCGCAGTGACGCCTCCTTCCTACTCCGCCCCATTCCCTTCCGCGAGGCGCGCAGCACTCGTAGAATCGTTCAACAATTCCACATGGGAAAAGTAGGACGACCTACGGCTGCAGGAAGAACCGCGTGGTGGGATTGTTGAACGATCCCACGAGTCAACGTCGAGGTCAGCGGCCGTAGAGGAGGCGGACCAGGCGGATGATGTGCTTCATCGTGCGGGAACCGCGGTCGTAGGTCATGGGGTCCAGGAGGGCTCCGAAGCGCTTCCTGGTCACCGCGTGGGCGTAGGTGAACTCGCGGAGGCCGTCCTCGCCGTGGATCCGACCGAAGCCCGAGTCGCCCACGCCGCCGAAGGGCAGGCCCGGGACCGAGGCGTAGGCCAGGACCGCGTTGACCGAGACCATCCCGCAGCGGAGGCGGGCGGCCAGTTCCTCGCCGCGGTTGCGGGAGAAGACCGTGGCGCCCAGGCCGTAGCGCAGCGAGTTCGCCAGGCGCACCGCCTCGTCCGCGTCCGCCACCTTCCGGATCACCAGCGTCGGCCCGAAGGTCTCCTCGGTCACCGCCGTCGACTCGTCCGGCACGTCCACCAGCACGATCGGCTCCACGTACGGCGGCCGCACCGACTCCAGCCCGCCGACCACCGCCCGACCACCCCGGTCCAGCGCGTCCGCCACGTGCGAGGCGATCACGTCGACCTGCCGGGGCATGGTGATCGGCCCGAAGTCGGCGTCCGGCTCACCACCGGGGCGCAGCTTCGACGCCCGCTCCGTCACCAGCCGCACGAACTCGTCGTACACCGCCGCCGCCACGTACACCCGCTCGACGCCCGCGCACGTCTGGCCGGCGTTGAAGATCCCGCCCCACACCGCCGACTCGGCCGCCGACCGCACGTCCGCGTCCTCCGCGACGATCAACGGGTCCTTGCCGCCGCACTCCACCAGCACCGGCGTCAACGACCCGGCGCACGCCGCCATGACCTTCTTGCCCGTCACCGTCGACCCGGTGAACGCCACCTTGTCCACCCCGGACGAGCACACCGCGGCACCGGTCTCGCCGAACCCGGTCACCACCGTGAACACCGGGAACTCCGGCACGACCTCGCCGAACGCGGCCGACAGGAACTCGCCGACACCCGGCGTGTACTCGCTCGGCTTGAACACCACGGCGTTCCCCGCCGCGAGCGCGTACGCGATCGACCCCATCGGGGTGAACGCCGGGTAGTTCCACGGCCCGATCACCCCGACCACACCGAGGGGTCGGTATTCCAGTGACGCCGCGTGGTTGTACATCAGCAGCCCGGACGACACCTTGCGCTTGCCCAACACCTTCGACGCCGACTTCGCCGCCCAGTGCAGGTGGTCGATCACCAGCGCGACCTCGGTCCGCGCGTCGTCGGCGGACTTGCCGGTCTCGGCGCTGATCAACGCCTGGAACTCGTCCAACCGCTTCACCAGCAGCCGTCGCCACGCGTCCAACCGCGCCTTCCGACCGTCGAAACCCAGGTCGGACCAGAACGCGGCCGCGGAACGGGCGACGCGCACCGCCTCGTGCACGTCGGCCTCGGTGTGCACGACGTGGTGGCCGACGACTTCACCGGTGCGCGGGTCGAGCGAGGCGAACCGCGCCTGCCCGTCGTCCACCCGCGGGGGCTGCGCCGGAGCGGTCTGCGTCATCGGGCCCTCCAAGGTGCGCGGGTGTTACTCAACAGTAACGGGTAACTGCCAGTGGCGACAGTCCCCGTTCACCCCTTGGGGATCTTCGCCACCAACACCTTGGAGAACGCCACCGCCCTGGCGCAACGGTCGAACTCCGACTTCTTCGGGCCCGCCGACTTCACCTCCACGATCTCGGCGTCGTCGTCGGCCAGCCGCCGCTGCACCCAGCGCACCGAGCACGACGGGTAGGCGCCCGGGTTGTCGAGCTGGTAGGCCTTCGTCCCGCCGAGGTCGACGTCGGTCTGCTTGTCGTCGAACTTGTCGTTCTTCGGCACGAACGTCTGCCGCAGGTCGACGGTCATCTCCTCGCCGTCGCCCACCCACGAGCAGTTGTGCAGCCCGTACGGGTACACCCGGGCCGACGCGCCCGCCGCCGCGCTCACCGCCGCGGAGTCCGGCAGGGTGCACGGGTCGAGCGTCACGAGCGAACCCTTGGCCGGGGTGAACGCGCCCGTGCGCGCCTTGACCGCCTTCACCACGGACTCGGCGACGGTGCGGCCGGGCGCGCACGCGTCACCCTCCTTGTAGCCGATCTGCACGGTGATCCCGAGCGGCGGCTTCTCCTGCGTGATGACGGACACGAAGCAGGCGCTGCCCTCGAGCGTCTGCTCGTAGGACTTCAACCCGGCGAGCTGCTTGTCCGCGTTCCTGACCTCGGAGGTGAGCGTCTGACCCACCTCGACGGTGATCGCGAGGTCCTTGCCGTTCTTGTCCTTCATGAAGTTGGAGCACCGGCTGAACCCGCCGCCGTCCTCGTTGGCGGGTTTGCCGAGCTTGGCCAGCACGTCGTGGTCGAACAGCTTGCACGGGTCGATCAGCCGCAGCTTCTCCACCGCGAACGCCGGGTCGACGGCCTCTCCGGAGGGCACGTCGGTCGGCGTCGGGCCGGAGGACCGCGTCACGTTCTCCGCGTTGGCGGGGATGGTGCTGCGGGCCTGGGGCGGCTGCTTCTTCAGGTCCGCGCCGGCACACCCGGCCGGCACGAGGACGGCGCACAGGGCCAGCACGAGGGCGGGAACGCGACGGGGCACGGGTGCACGGTAGCGACCGGTTCGCCCGTTCGTGGTCACAACCCTGCTTTCACCACCGCGAACAGCTCTCGACGGACCTCTCAGGAGTCACCGTCCGGCACCACCACGGGCCGCGCGAAGTTCCACACCGCGAACAGCACGGCGAGCACGACCATGCCCACGCCCGACCACAGGTTGATGTTGAGCCCGTCCGCCTTCGCCAGGTCGTCGGACGAGGTGAACCCGAGCCCGACGACGGTCAGCACGATCCCGTACACACCGAACAGCAACGCGATCACCAGTCGCAGATCGAACAGGCCTGCCTTGCGCGCCACGACGACCTCCCTCAGCCGAAGACGATGTTGAGCACGACGGTCAGGGCGATCACGAGGCCGCCCAGCAGCGCCGGCGAGCGGTACCAGCCGGCGTTCTCGCCGGTGGACTCGTGCGCCCGGTCCGCCTTCGGGGTCAGCCCGTAGACCAGACCGGTGAGCTGGGACGCGGGCACCGGCCGGGTGACCGAGGTGACCGCGACGCTCACCACGATGTCCACCACGAACGCCGCGCCGGCGCCGATGAAGCTCGCGCCCTGGCCGGGCAGGTCGAGCACGCCGGTCTCGGCGAGCACGAACACCGCCACCGCCGCGAGCGTGCCCGCGACCAGGCCGGACCAGCCGGCCGCCGCCGACATCCGCTTCCAGAACATGCCGAGGATGAACGTCGCGAACAGCGGCGCGTTGAAGAACGAGAACAGCGCCTGGATGTAGTCCATGATGTTGCCGTAGCCGGCCGCCAGGAACGCGGTGCCGACCGCGATCACGATGCCGCCGACCGTCGCGTACCGGCCGACCTTGAGGTAGTACCCGTCCGGCCGGTCCTTGCGGACGTAGGACTGCCACAGGTCGTAGGTGAACACGGTGTTGAACGACGACACGTTCGCCGCCACGCCCGCCATGAACGAGGCCAGCAACCCGGTGATCGCCACGCCGAGCATGCCGTTGGGCAGCAGTTCGCCGATCAGCGCCGGCAGCGCGTTGTTGTAGACGATGCCGGACGACCCGTCGCCCGCCTTCAGCGCGGCCAGCTCGGGCACCACGATCGCCGCGATGATGCCGGGGATGATGATCACGAACGGGATGAACGCCTTCGGGAACGCGCCGATGATCGGCGTGCGCTTGGCGGCGGACATCGACTTGGCCGACAGCGCGCGCTGCACCTCGGCGAAGTTCGTCGTCCAGTACCCGAACGAGAGCACGAAGCCCAGCCCCAGCACGATCCCGATCACGCTCAGCACCGGGTTGGCGATGCCGGTCAGCTCGGTCGCGGGCCACGCGGACAGCTGCTCGGCGCCACCGGGCCCGGCGGTCACCTTGTCGACCAACCCCTGCCAGCCGCCCACCTTGTGCAGGCCGACGACGGTCAGCGGCGTCAGCGCGGCGATGATCACGAAGAACTGGAGCACCTCGTTGTAGATCGCCGCCGACAGGCCGCCGAGGGTGGTGTAGGCCAGCACGATCACCGCCGCGATCACCACGGACAGCGGGATCGGCCAGCCGAGCATCAGGTTCAGCAGGAACGCCAGCGCGTACAGGTTCACGCCCGCGATCAGCACCTGCGCCACCGCGAAGCTGATCGCGTTGACCAGGTGCGCGCCGGTGCCGAACCGGCGGCGGAGGAACTCGGGGACGCTGCGCACCTTGGAGCCGTAGTAGAACGGCATCATCACCAGGCCGAGGAACACCATGGCCGGGATCGCGCCGATCCAGTAGTAGTGCACGGTCGCCATGCCGTACTGCGCGCCGTTGGCCGCCATGCCGAGCAGCTCGATCGCGCCGAGGTTGGCCGAGATGAACGCCAACCCGGTGACCCACGCGGGCAGCGAGCGGCCGGACAGCAGGAAGTCCAGCGACGACGACACCGACCGCCTGGCCAGGAAGCCGATGCCGAGCACGAAGACGAAGTAGACCGCCAGCAACGCGTAGTCCAGCGGTCCGGCGTCCAACCGGAGATCCGCCTCGGCCAGCACGGGCACCGTCGCCCACCTCCCGGTTCGAACAGACCCGAACGCTACTGAGCAGTAGCGCACAGCGCGTGTCGCGACCGTAGTGCAGGCCGGTCGACCTCGCCGATCTGAACTACCCGGGCCTAAACCCCCGGTGGGAACGGCGGATCCGCGCACGGCGAAGAGGGCCGTGCGCGGATCCGCGGGGGGTGGCTTACCTCGTGAGCACGAACGGCGCCTCGGCGTACTGCGGGCCGGACGTGCCCCGGATGAAGTACTGCGTGCCGGGCGCCGAGTCGCCGTACGACGCGGGCACGGTGACCGAGACGGCGGTGAAGGCACCGGCCAGGTCGGCGGAGGCCTCACCGACCTTCTGGCCGTTGAACGTGATCACGACCGGCCGACCGGGCGGGAAGCCGTCACCGCTGATGTCGACCGGGAAACCGGCCTTGCCGGCCATGGGTTGCGCGGCCAGGTGCGCGGGCGCGGGTGTCGTGGAGGTCGTGTCCACCTTCCGCACCGGTACGGGTGTGGCGATCGGCACCGGACCGCTCTCCACCGAGCACCCGCCCAACACCAGCACGAACACAGCGGGCAACCAGGGTCTTCGCACAACGCCTCCCCACCGGGACACCGGGCAGACAGCGTATATCGCGGACCATCCTCCGCCATGCACCCGAACGGCCCAGCGCATCGGGTGATCTTGGCACCACCGAACGGGTGAACCGGTGTCACGTCCGCCCGCCGCCGACGACTGTCTGGTCAGGGGGCCACTGGGAAATCCGGTCCGACCTCGTGCGGGTGCGGGGTCGGACCGGACCCGGCTCACGACCGGAGGCTGTGGATCAGCCGCTCGACCGCGCCGGGCCTGCGGTAGTGGGTGCGCTGGAACGTGCCGATCAGCCCGCGCAGGTGGCCGTCCTCGTCGAACCCCTCGTCCAGCACGACCACCTGGATCGCCCGCGGCTGCGACTGCTTCGCCTGCGACGGCGCGAACACGTCCCGCTCCCAGTCCGCGCGGCGCGAGCTGAAGAAGTTGTCGCTCACGCACAGCAGCACCCGCCTGCTGTCGTGCAGACCCTGCTGCGCCACGTCGCGGGTGCGGTCGCCCTCCCACCTGTCGTGCTCGTCGTACCAGCACCGCACCCCCGCCGCCTCCAACTCCTCGCGCAGCCGCAGCACGACCGGCCGGTCCAGGCTGGAGTGGTAGAGGAACACGTCGTAGGCGCGCTCGTCGCGCGGGTGCCGCAGGGCGTGCGGCAACTCCCGCAGCAGCGCCTCGTGCTGGCGCGGGCTGAGCTTCTCCACGCCGCGCGGACCGATCCGCAGCGCCTGCACCTTGCGGTCGAGCGCGTGGTAGGTCGCGGGTTCCAGGCTCAGGTCGGGCAGGTCGACCCACAGCAGCGGGAACCCGGTGCCCTTGAGCTCGGCACGGCCCTCGTCGTCCCGCAGCGAACCCGTCACCAGGATGCACACGCCCTTGTGCGGGCTGTCGTACGGCGGCGGCACGTGGTCCAGGGTCAGCGGCGAGATGCCGTCCAGCGGCACGAGGTCGCAGTGCCGGCGCAACGGCTCGAGCGGGTCGTCCTCGTAGTCCGGGCCCTCGCCGAGCGGACCGCCGCTGTCCCGGCCGAGCAGGTACGGCGCGTTGTCGCTGACGTGCTCCAGGGTTTTGGCGTAGATCGACTCCAGGAACAGCCCGGCGGCGGACCGGCCGGCGTCGTCGCCCAGCACCTTGGCCCGCACGTCCTCGTTGGTGAACGACAGCACCGCGACGTCGGTCAGCGCCACCAGGTCCGCGGTGCGGTTGCGGCCGAGCGCGTAGGCCAGGTCGCCGACGATCTCGCCGGGACCGTTCACGTAGTCGGGCTCGCTGCGGTACCCGCTGTTCTCCGAGTTGTAGACGCCGACCCGGCCGCGCAGGATCACGAACAGCGCGTCGCCGGGCTCGTCGAACCGGCAGAGGTACTCGCCCTCCTTGCGCTCGACCAGTTGCGCGAGCCGCAGCATCGCCCGCAGGTCGTCCGGGTAGAGCCGGTTGAGCACCTCGTTCGCCTTGGTGCTGTTGGTGTTCGTGTCGTGGTACCAGAGGTTGCCCGCCGCGGCGGTGAGCCTGCCGATCACCGCCTTGTCGCCGGAGTCGACCTGCCAGACCCGCTTGGCGAGGTAGAGCACCTCCCAGTTGTCCCGCTTGCGGTCACCGAGCCGGCGCCGGTCGTCGAGCATGTCGACGGGCCAGTCGGGCGGACCGCCGTCGGTCGTCATCGGGTACAGCCACAGCGTCGTCGTCACCCGGCTCGGCGCGGGTCTGGCCTCGCCGAACCGCACCTCCGGCGGCGTGCCGGCCTCCTCGACGTGCCGGCGGAAGTCCTCGGACGCCACCACGCGGCCGGCGGTGATCTGCCCCAGCAGCCACCCCGCGTAGTTGATCCCGCCGCCGATGAGCTGGACCCGGCCGTCCGCGCCGACGATCTCGGACACCTCGCCGACGTGGCACGCGATGCGCAGCGGCACGCCGCGCGCCTTCGTCCAGTGCACCAGGACGTCCACCAGCGACAGGGCGTCGGAGTGCCAGTCGGCGTGCCGGAACGCGACGTGCCCGCCGTCGCCGCCGGAGGACCACACGACGTCGCCGGGCGCGCACAGGTCGAGGGTGGCGCCGACGATCTCGTTGATCTCGCTGATCCGCTGGTGCTGCACGGGCCCGTCCGCCGTGGAGTGCCCGCTGATGTCGCACGACACGATCGCGACCTGGAAGTAGTCCGTGTGCGCCAACACGACCCCCGCTCCCGAATTCCGCAAAAATACGGAAACGCTGTTACCGCAGTGGGATCACTCTAGCGGCGGGCCCACCCGGAATCCCGGACATCGGCGCCGTTCAGCCAAACGACGTGCGCCGGTCGCACGGGCTCGCGCCTCGGGGTCAGAACAGCCGGAACTCGTCGGACTCGATGCCGCGCAGCGCGTCGTAGTCCAGCACCACGCAGCGGATCCCGCGGTCCTCGGCCAGGGTTCGCGCCTGGGGTTTGATCTGCTGGGCCGCGAACACGCCCTTCACCGGTGCCAGCAGGGGGTCGCGGTTGAGGAGTTCCAGGTAGCGGGTCAGCTGTTCGACGCCGTCGATCTCGCCGCGGCGCTTGATCTCCACGGCCACCGACACGCCGCCCTCGTCGCGGCACATCAGGTCGACCGGGCCGATCGCGGTCGGGAACTCGCGGCGGACCAGGGTCCAGCCCTCGCCCAGGGTGTGCACGTGCTCGGCGAGCAGCTTCTGGAGGTCCGCCTCGACGCCGTCCTTGACCAGGCCCGGCTCGGGGCCCAGTTCGTGCTTCGAGTCGTGCAGCACCTCGTCGAGGCTGATGATCAGCTTCTCGCCCGCCTTGTTCTGCACCACCCACAGGTCCGGCTCCTCGATGAGCCAGCACGGCGGGCTCATCCAGTTCAGCGGCTTGTACGCGCGGTCGTCGGAGTGGATGGACACCGAACCGTCCGCCTTGATCAGCAGCAGTCGCTGGGCCATGGGCAGGTGGGCGGTCAGCCGGCCGACGTAGTCGACCTGGCAGCGGGCGATGACGAGGCGCACGGCCGACAGGCTACGGGGTGCGAGCGGCGCGCGACGGGCAGGTACCGTCGGCCGTGGCGGCACCGGCGCGCCGCGGCCCCGGTGGTGTACTTCCGGTGGCGGACCGCGATGTCCGCCGACCGGCACAGGGAGAGTGATCGTGGAAACCCTCGGATCGCGTCAGGTGTACGCGAACCAGTGGATGACGGTCCGGGAGGACCCCATCCGCCGCAGCGACGGCAGCACCGGCATCTACGGCGTGGTCGACAAGCCCGACTACGCACTGGTCATCCCGCTCGACGGCGAGCGGTTGCGGCTGGTCGAGCAGTACCGCTACCCGCTCGGCCTCCGCCGGTGGGAGTTCCCGCAGGGCACCGCGCCCGGCCTGGGTGCCGCCGACCCGCTGGAGCTGGCCGCCCGCGAGCTGCGCGAGGAGACCGGGCTGCGCGCGGGCGAACTCGTGGAGCTGGGGCTGCTCGACGTGGCGCCGGGCATGACGAGCCAGCGCGGCCGGGTGTTCCTCGCGACGAAGCTCACCGAGGGCTTCCACGAGCGGGAGCACGAGGAGCAGGACATGCGCTCGGCGTGGTTCCCGCGCGCGGAGTTCGAGGCGATGATCGCGCGCGGCGACATCACCGACGCCCAGTCGATCGCCGCCTACACCCTGCTCCTGCTGCACGAGCACGCCCAGCCGTGACCACCGTCGAGGAGGTGACCTCGGCCGGCCTGCTCGCCGCCGCGGACGAGCTCGGCGCGCTGCTGGCCGACGTGGTCGCGGGCGGCTCGTCGGTCGGGTTCCGGTCCGGGCTGACGGCGGCGAGGGCGGCCGCGTGGTGGCGCACGAGCGCCGCCCCGCTGGCCAACGGCGCGCTGGTGTGCTGGGTCGCGCGGGTGGACGACCGGATCGTCGGCACCGTCCAGCTGAAGTTCGGGACCATGCCCAACGGCGCGCACCGGTCCGAGATCGCCAAGCTGATGGTGGCCCGGGCGGCACGGGGGCACGGCGTCGGCCGGGCCCTGCTGGACGCCGCCGAGCGCGAGGCGGTCCGCCGCGGGCAGACCCTGCTCGTGCTGGACACCGAGACGGGCTCGCCCGCCGAGCGGCTGTACCGGTCCGCCGGGTGGACCGAGGTCGGCACGATCCCCGACTTCGCGGCCGACCCGGACGGCGCGCTCAAGCCGACCACGTACTTCTACAAGAAGCTGTGAGCCGGGGGGCGGGGTCGTCGTCCCCGCCCCCCGGTCGGTCGGCTGTCAGTCGGTCCACTCCGGCGCGCGCTTCTCCAGGAACGACGCCATGCCCTCGCGCGCGGCGGGCGTCCGCGAGGCGGCGGCCATCACCTCGACCGCGATCGCGTACGCGTCGGCCTCGGGCCGGTCGAGCTGGGCCTGGATCGTCTGCTTGCCCAGCGCCTTGCTCGCCCGGCTGCCCCGCGTCGCGCGCGCCATCAGGTCGTCCACCGCGGCGTCCAGCCCCGCGGCCGGCACGACCCGGTTCACCAGGCCCCACTCCAGCGCCGTGCGGGCGTCCACCACGTCGCCGGTCAGCGCCATCTCCATCAGCCGCTTGCGGCCGACGGCCCGCGCGACCGGCACGGCCGGGGTGTGGCAGAACCAGCCGCCCTTGCCGCCGGGCAGCGCGAACCCGGCCTCCTCGGCGGCCACCGCGAGGTCGCACGAGGCCACCAGTTGGCACCCGGCGGCGGTGGCCAGCCCGTGCACCCGGGCGACGACGACCTGCGGCACGGACCCGATCGCGCGCATCAGCTCGGTGCACAGGGTCAGCATCTCCCGCACCCCGTCCAGGTCGCGTGCGGCCACGTCGGCGAAGTCGTGCCCGGCGGAGAACACCGGCCCCTCGCCCGCCAGCACCACGCCTGCGGCGTCGGTGCCCGCGACCTCGCGGAACGCCGCGAGCAGCTCGGCCAGGTGCTCGACGGACAGCGAGTTGCGCCGCGCCGCCCTGGCCATCGTGATGCGCGCGACGTCGCCGGTGCGCTCGACCCGGATGTGCTGGTAGTCGGCCATGGGGTCGACCGTAGTGCGCGCGTGCAACCGCCGGGCGACCTCGTTCCGTCCTCGGGGCATGACACTTCGACTGCTCGTGCTGGCCGTCCTGCTGGCGGGCTGTGGCGCCTCCGCTCAGCAGCCCGGAGCCGGCACCGCCACCCCGTCCGACCCCACCCAGGCCTCCGAGGAGACGACCGTGCCGGGCATCGCGCCGAAGGACACCGGCTTCCCGATCGACGCCAAGCCGCGCCCGATCGTGCTCGTCGGGTCGCCCCTGGTGGTGGACAAGGGTTTCCACACCGACGCGGAGAAGGCGGACGTCGGCCGCGGCGGGTTCACGTTCGTCGGCACGCCGCCCAAGACGCCGGACCCGCAGGACGTGCAGCTGCCCGACGGCCAGGTGAAGCTGTCGCTGATCAGCGCGCTGGACGCGGTGCGGGCCATGTCCGTGGAGCAGGTGGACAACCCGGTCAAGCTGGTCAAGGCCGAGGAGGGCACCTACGAGTTCCTCAGCGACCGGGGCAAGCTCGCGCTGCCGTCGTGGCGGTTCACCACCGAGTCCGGCACCGAGCTGGTGTGGCCCGCGCCGGTGCCGGAGGCGTTCTGGGGCATGGGGATCAACCAGCCGTCGACCAGCGCGCCGAGCGCGACCGAGAGCGGGTCGACGCTGGAGGTCGTGATGGAGTCCGCGCCGTCGCCGTGCCCGGGCGACCAGCCCGCGACCGCCGAGCCGGTGGTGCACGAGTCGGACAAGTCGGTCATCGTGAGCGTGAAGATCAACGGCGAGGTCGGCGACTGCCCGCGCGACCTGGCCCTGCACACCCAGGCCTACCAGGTGAAGCTGGCCAAGCCGCTGGGCGCGCGCCTGCTGCTGGACACCGGCGGCGGCGTCGTGCCGGTCACCAAGCGGTAGCGAGCGGCCGAGGTGCCGCGCCCGGACCGCCACCGGGCGCGGCACGAAGTGGCTCCCGAGCGAGGCACCACGCGCTTGGGCCGACCGCCGGGCGCCGCGCCGTCAGGAAGCGCTCGGCACCACGCATTTCGGCCGGCCATCGGGCACCGCGCCGTCAAAAAGCGCTCGACACCACGCATTTCGGCCGACCGCCGGGCGCCGCGCCCCACGCATTTCGGCCGACCGCCGGGCGCCGCGCCCCACGCATTTCGGCCGACCGCCGGGCGCCGCGCCCCACGCGCTTCGGCCGGCCGCCGGGCGCCGCGCCGTCAGGAGGCGCTCGGCACCACGCGGAACGTGCGGCGGTACGCGTCCGGCGCCACGCCGATCTCGGCGCGCAACCGCCGCCGCAGGTTGGCCGACGTGCCGAGGCCGGCGCGTTCGGCCACCCGGTCCACCGGCAGGTCGGTGGTTTCCAGCAGCCGCTGCGCGAGCAGCACCCGCTGCACCTGGAGCCACCGGCCCGGGGTGCTCCCGGTCGCGGCCACCCAGGTGCGGTGGAACGTGCGTTCGCTCAACCCGGCGTGCGCGGCCAGGTCGGCGACCCCGATCGACGAGCCGAGCCGGTCCACCGCCCAGTCCACAGTGGACGAGATACCGCGAGGCCTTGCGGGCAACGGGGTTTCCACGTACTGGCGCTGACCACCCTCGCGGGTCGGTGGCATCACGAGCCGGCGCGCCAACGACGACGCGGCGTCCACGCCCAGGTCCCGGCGCACCAGGTGCAGGCACAGGTCGAGCCCGCCGACCACGCCCGCCGACGTCAGCACGTCACCCTCGTCGGTGAACAGCACGTCCCGCTGCACGTCCGCGCGCGGCGCGACCTCCTCCAGCGCGTCCAACAGCTTCCAGTGCGTGGTGGCCCGCCGCCCGTCCAGCATCCCGGCCGCGGCCAGGGTGAACGCGCCCGAGCAGAGCGCGGCCACCGTGCCGTCGAACGACCGCAGCGCGCGCAGCGCCTGCTCGGGCACCGGCGCGAACGGGTCGACGCGACCCGGCACGACCACCAGGTCGCAGCCCGCCAACCCGGCGAGACCGTGCGTCGCGGGCACGACGCCGATCGGGTGCACCGGTGTGGCGACCCGGCCGGGCGCGCACAGCCGCAGCTCGAACGGGCCGACGCCCGCGTCCACGCGGTCGACCAGCCACACCTCGCTGACCACCGAGATGTCGAACAGCCGACTGCCCGGCAGCACGAGGACTCCCACGGTGCGCATGGCAGGAAAGTACCGGATCGCGCCGCTCCTGCCACTCCCGGAGCGCACGCGGCACCCCCGAGGATGAAGCCATGACCAACACGGCCCTGATCCTCATCGACGTGCAGCGCGGCTTCGACCTCCCGGTGCTCGGCAAGCGGAACAACCCCGCCGCCGAGGCGAACATCGCGGCGCTGCTGGACTTCTGGACCGGCCCGCTGGTGCTCGTGCGGCACGACTCGCTCCAGCCCGGCTCGCCGCTGGAGCCCGGCACCGACGGCAACCGGTTCAAGCCCGAACTCGACGGCGCGCAGCCGGACCTGGTGTTCTCCAAGAACGTCAACTCGGCGTTCCACGGCCACGTCGACCTGCACTCGTGGCTGGCCGACCGGGGCATCACCGAGATCGTGCTCGCGGGCATCCAGACCAACATGTGCGTCGACACGACCGCGCGCGTCGGCGGCAACCTCGGCTACGACGTCAAGGTCGTGCTGGACGCCACGTTCACGTTCGACCTGGAGGACCTGACCGCGGACCAGCTCTCCGAGGCGACCGCGACCAACCTGCGCGGCGGCGGCTTCGCCTCCATCGTGTCCACTGTGGACATCACGGGCTAGTCGAGACCGTTGGCCTGCCGCACCACGGTCACGATCTCGTCCATGATCTGGGTCAGCTCGTAGTCCTTGGGCGTGAACACCCGGGCGACACCGCGCTCCCGCAGCGTGTCGGCGTCGTCGGGCGGGACGATCCCCCCGACGACGACCGGCACGTCGCCCGCGCCCGCCGCGCGCAACCCGTCGACCACCGCCGGCACCACCTCGAGGTGCGAGCCGGACAGGATCGACAGGCCGACCACGTGCACGTCCTCCTGCACGGCGGCGGACACGATCTGCGCCGGGGTGAGCCGGATCCCCTGGTACACCACCTCGAAACCGACGTCGCGCGCCCGGACGGCGACCTGCTCGGCACCGTTCGAGTGCCCGTCGAGACCGGGTTTGCCGACCAGGATCCGCAGACGCTCGCCCAGTTCCTCGCCGGTGGTCCGGACCCGGTCGCGCACCCGGCCGATCTCGGCACCGGCCTCACCGGACGCGGAGGCGGCGGACACCCCGGTGGGCGCGCGGTACTCGCCGAACGTCTCGCGCAGCGCCGAGGCCCACTCCCCCGTCGTGACACCGGCACGGGCGCACGCGATCGTGGCCTCGACCAGGTTGCGGTCGGTCTTCGCGGCGGCCCGCAGTTCGTCCACGGTGGACTTCGCCGCGGCCTCGTCCCGACCGGCCCGCCACTCGCGGATCGCGGCGATCGCGTGCTTCTCCACCTCGGGGTCGATCGTCTCGATCGCCTTCGCGCCCTCGGCCTGGAGCGGCGAGGGTTCGGTGGTGTCGAACCGGTTCACGCCGACCACGACGTCCTCACCGGACTCGACCCGACGCCGCCGGTCGGCGAGCGAGGACACCAGCGCCGACTTCATGTAGCCGGACTCGACGGCCGCCACCGCGCCGCCCATGGCCTGCACCCGGTCGATCTCCTCGCGCGCGCCGGCCACGATCTCGGCCACCTTGGCCTCGACCACGTGCGAACCCGCGAAGATGTCCTCGTACTCCAGCAGGTCCGTCTCGTAGGCCAGCACCTGCTGCATCCGCAACGCCCACTGCTGGTCCCACGGCCGCGGCAGGCCCAGGGCCTCGTTCCACGCGGGCAGCTGGATCGCGCGGGCCCGGGCGTCGCGGGACAGCGACACGGCCAGCATCTCCAGCACGATCCGCTGCACGTTGTTCTCCGGCTGCGCCTCGGTCAGGCCGAGCGAGTTGACCTGCACGCCGTACCGGAAGCGGCGGTGCCTCGGGTCGGCGATGCCGTACCGGTCGCGGGTGATCTCGTCCCACAGCCGGACGAACGCCCGCATCTTGCACATCTCCTCGACGAACCGGACCCCGGCGTTGACGAAGAACGAGATCCGGGCGACCACCTCGCCGCGCCGCTCCTCGGGCACCTGGCCGGAGTCGAACACCGAGTCCAGCACCGCGATCGCGGTCGACATCGAGTACGCGATCTCCTGCGCGGGCGTCGCGCCGACCTCCTGGAGGTGGTACGAGCAGATGTTGATCGGGTTCCACCTCGGCACGTTCGACACGGTCCACGCGACCATGTCGGTGATCAGCCGCAGGCTCGGCCCGGGCGGGAACACGTACGTGCCGCGGGACAGGTACTCCTTGATGATGTCGTTCTGCGTGGTGCCGGACAGGGCGGCGCGGTCCGCGCCCTGCTCCTCGGCCACGCTCACGTACAGCGCGAGCAGCCACATCGCGGTGGCGTTGATGGTCATCGACGTGTTGGCCGTGCCGAGCGGGATGGAGTCGAACAGCGCCCGCATGTCCCCGATGTGGCCGATCGGGACGCCCACCTTGCCGACCTCGCCCCTGGCGAGCTCGTCGTCCGGGTCGTAGCCGGTCTGGGTGGGCAGGTCGAACGCCACCGACAGGCCGGTCTGACCCTTGGCGAGGTTGCGCCGGTACAGCTCGTTGGAGGCCGTGGCGCTGGAGTGACCCGCGTAGGTGCGCATCACCCAGGGGCGATCCCGCTCTCGGTCGGCCGGGTAGGGCACGGCAACCTCCCACGTCGTCGGTCCCCGTAGCGTACTGACGGGTAACACAAGTCGCGCGTGCCGTTGCTCACTGAATCGAGATTGCGGGAGCATGGACGACGTGACCGCGCTCACGCCGTTCCTGCTGCTGGTGATCGTCTTCGTGCTGCTGGGACTCGGGCTGCGCTGGGCGTTCGGCAGCGACCGGCGTGCCGTACCCGACCACACCGGCGACGACTTCGGGCTGCTGACCGAGGTGGCCGTGCTGCCGACGGTCGAGGCGGCCGACGTGCTGGCGGCCCGGCTGCGGTCGGCCGGGATCAGGACGACCGTCGTGCGGCGCGGCGGGGCGCACCGACTGCTGGTGTTCCCCGCCGACGTCCGCGACGCGAAGCTGGTGCTGCGGGGGCTCTAGGCCCCCACGCGCTCGACGGTGGCGCCGAGCCGGCGCAGGTTCTCCACGAAACCGGGGTAGCCGCGCTCGATGTGGAAGATCTCGTAGACCTCCGTCGCACCGTCCGCGCACAGGCCCGCGAGCACCAGGCCCGCGCCCGCGCGGATGTCCGAGGCCCACACCGGCGCGCTGGAGAGCTTCTCGACGCCGCGCACGACCGCGTGGTGGCCGTCGGTCCGGGCGTCGGCGCCCAGCCGGATCATCTCCTCCACGAACCGGAACCGGGCCTCGAACAGGTTCTCGGTGATCATGGACGTGCCGTCGGACACCGCCGACAGCGCGATCGCGAACGGCTGGAGGTCGGTCGCGAAGCCCGGGTAGGGCAGCGTGACGAAGTCCACCGACTCGGCGCGCTCGCGCTGCACGACGCGGAACGCGTGGTCGTCGAACGTGGTCACCTCGGCGCCCGCCGTCCGGAGCTTCTCCAGCACCAGCTCGAGGTGGTGCGGGTTCACCCCGCGGACGGTGATGTCACCCCGGGTCATGGTCGCGGCGAACGCCCAGGTCGCGCCCACGATCCGGTCGCCGACCACGCGGTGCTCGGTCGGTTCGAGCTGCTCGACGCCGTGCACGGTCAGCGTGGAGGTGCCGGCGCCCTCGATCCGGGCACCCATCTGCACGAGCATCTCGCAGATGTCGATGATCTCCGGCTCGCGGGCCGCGTTGTCGATCACCGTGGTGCCGTCCGCCAGCACGGCCGCCATCAGGATGTTCTCGGTCGCGCCGACGCTGGGGAAGTCCAGCCAGATCTGCGCGCCGTGCAGGCCCTCGGCCTCGGCGACCACGCAGCCGTGCGCGATCTCGCTGTGCGCGCCGAGCTTGCGCAGGCCGTTCTGGTGCATGTCCAGCGGACGCGAGCCGATCGCGTCGCCGCCGGGCAGCGCGACCACGGCGCGCTTGCAGCGGCCGACCAGCGGGCCCAGGACGCACACGCTCGCGCGCAGCTTGCCCATGGCCTCGGAGTCGGCGCGGTGGTTGAGGGTCTTCGGGGTCGTGATGGTGGCGACGTCGCCCTTGAGCTCCACCTCGCAGCCCAGGCTGCGCAGCACGTCCGCCATCAGCGGGACGTCGAGGATTTCCGGGCAGTTCGTGATGGTCGTGGTGCCCTCGGCCAGCAGGGCGGCCGCCATCAGCTTGAGGACGCTGTTCTTCGCGCCGACGACGTCGACCTCACCGACCAGCCGCGCACCGCCAAGTACCCGGAAGTGCTCGCTCACCAAGGAATCTCCTCTGTTGGCTTTGGGGGGATCCTACGGTCGGCGGTGGATCGAGTCAGGGGCGGGTTGACCCCTACAGTGCTGGTATGGCGGTTCACCTGACGAAGATCTACACGCGTGTGGGCGACGACGGCACCACCGGGCTCGGCGACTTCTCCCGGGTGCCCAAGACCTCGGCCCGGATCGCGGCGTACGCGGACGTGGACGAGACGAACGCGGTGCTGGGGGTGGCGTTGGCGCTGGGTTCGTTGGCCTCGGACGTGTTCGACGTGGTTCGGCTGGTGCAGAACGACCTGTTCGACGTGGGGGCGGATCTTTGTACGCCTGTCGTGGAGAACCCGGAGTATCCGGCGCTTCGGGTTACCCAGGCGTACGTCGATCGGTTGGAGGGGTGGTGTGACTCGTTCAACGAGCGGTTGCCGAAGTTGGATTCGTTCATCCTGAACGGGGGGACGGCTGGGGCTGCGTTGTTGCATCAGGCGCGGACGGTGTCTCGGCGGGCTGAGCGGTCTACTTGGGCGTTGGTGGAGGAGTCGCCCGGTGATACGTCCGTGTTGCCGGCGAAGTACTTGAACCGGTTGTCGGATCTGCTCTTCATTTTGGCTCGGGTCGCCAACCCTGATGGGGATGTGTTGTGGAAGCCCGGGGCCAACGGGTGAGTCTGGGCCAACGGGGTGAGTCTGGGCCAACGGGTGAGTCTGGTGGGGTGAGGGTGTTGGCCTGCGTTTAGGGCGTAAAAGCGTCCTCGCCGGACGGGCAGCGCCTCCGGGGGTTAGGGCGTCGTGTTCTCCCCGTATGGCCTGCCTGAGGCAACCACATGCGTCAAGGGGGCCGTTGGTGAGATTGGCCGGCGGTAGCGCCTAATGTGCCCCCTTGACACATGCGGTTGGGCTTCGCCCAGGCCATACGGGGAGAACACGAGGCCACCGGCTTGGTCAGCGTGACCGTGCGTGCGTGTGTGTGGGCGCTAGGAGGCCCAGGGGATGGAGCGGCCTGGGGGGGCCGATTCCAGCCAGCTCAGGAAGCCGGTCAGGGCGTCTGGGCCCATGGCGATCTCTACCGGTTCGCCTTCTGAGCCCTTGCAGCGCAGGACTACTGCGCCGTGGGGCATGGCGTAGGCCTCGGGGGTCGTCGGGGAGCGGCGGTCGTCTATTTCGAAGCCGTCGCGGTTGATTCGTTTGTCCGGGCCTCCGCGGAGGCTCAGGACTCGGAACCAGACGAATTCGTCGCCCTTGTAGTGGCCCACGCCCAGGTGCCAGCCCCGGCCCGTGTCATCGATCTTCGTGCGCAGTGCCACGTGCACGCCGCCCGCGCGCAGCAGGCGCAGGCGGCGCCACGTCAGGTAGGCGAGGACGACGACCGCGACGAAGAGGACCAACCCTACGAGTTCGGCGATCCCCACGGCGTGTCCGCTCGTCCGCTACGGCCGGATCAGGCCGAGTGCCCGGCGGCCCGGAGGCGGGCTGCCGCTCGGAGGCGGTCCACCTCGTCGGCGTTGCCCGCGTCCGCACGGGCCTGCTCGACGTCGATCTCGTCGGCCAGTTCGGCATCCTCCGCGAGGATGCTCACGCCCTCGCCCGTCACGGACAGGAAGCCGCCGTGGACGGCGGCCGTCACGAGTTCGTTCTCCGTGGTCTTGATCCGCACCACGCCACCCTCGACGAGCTGGCCCAGGACCGGCTCGTGCCCCGGCAGGATGCCGATCTCGCCCTCGGTCGTCTGCGCGACCACCGAGGTGGCGCTGCCGGACCACAGGCGGCGTTCCACTGCGACCAACTGGACGGTCATCTCGGCCACGCGAATCTCCCTTGTCAGACTGGAGTCAGGTGCAGTCTAAACGGTGCCTTCCGGGCGTTGCGCCACCAGCCGGCCCCAGGACGTCGGGCAACCGGTCGCCGAACCCCCGAAAACGCCCTCACCACGGCAAATGCGGCAGACTGGGTCGATGTCGACACCTCGGTCGCTGCTCGGGCGGGCGTTCGCGCTGTTCGCCGTGTTCACCGCGGAACGACCGGCGGCGACGCTGTCCGAGCTGGCCAGGGCCAGCGGCCTGCCGTTGACCACCACGCACCGGCTGGTGCGGGAGCTGGTGGCGCACCGCGCGCTCGAACGCGGCGCGGACGGGCGGTTCTGGATCGGATTGCGGCTGTGGGAGCTCGGCGCGCTCTCGCCCGGCAGCCTCGACCTCAGGGAGCGCGCCGTGCCGTTCCTGGAGGACCTGTACGAGGTCACCCGGCACAACGTCCAGCTGGCCATCAGGGACGGCCTGGACACCCTCTACGTGGAACGCCTGTCCGCGCCCGACGCGGTCAACGTCGTCACCCGGACCGGCAGCCGGATGCCGTTGCACGCCACCGGGGTCGGACTGGTGCTCCTGGCGCACGCGCCGGCCGAGGTGGTGGCCGAGGTGCTAGACGGTCCACTGAGGACGTTCACGCCGCGGACCATCACCACCGGGCGGGAACTCCGCGAGGCGCTCGACCGGGTGCGGCGGTCGGGGTACGCGATCAGCGACCGGCAGATCGAGATGATCACCTACTCGGTCGCGGCGCCGGTGCGCGACGCGGACGGGGAGGTGGTGGCGTCGGTGTCCGTCGTCGTGCCCGTCGACACCACCACGGACTCGGTGGTGCCCGCGGTGCGGACGTGCGGGCTGGCCATCTCGCGGGCGTTGGGGTGGCGGCACTGAAAAGCGGAACGGGCCGCCCCCTCGAAGGGGACGGCCCGTCCTAGCGCGGGAAACTCACTTCTCGGCGAGCTTCTTCGCGTTGGCCTCGACGTCGTCCAACCCGCCGCAGGAGAAGAACGCCTGCTCCGGGAGGTGGTCGAACTCGCCCTTGCAGACGCGGTCGAACGCCTCGATCGTGTCCTTGATCGGCACGAACGAACCGGGCTGGCCGGTGAACTTCTCGGCCACGATGAAGTTCTGGCCGAGGAAGCGCTCCAGGCGACGGGCGCGGCCGACGAGGACCTTGTCCTCCTCGGACAGCTCGTCCATGCCCAGGATGGCGATGATGTCCTGGAGTTCCTTGTACTTCTGGAGGATCCGCTTGACCTCCTGCGCCACCCGGTAGTGCTCCTCGCCCACGATCGACGGCTCCAGGATGCGGGAGCTCGACGACAGCGGGTCGACGGCCGGGTAGATGCCCTTCTGGGAGATCGGACGGGAGAGCTCCGTCGTCGCGTCCAGGTGGGCGAAGGTGGTGGCGGGCGCCGGGTCGGTGTAGTCGTCCGCGGGCACGTAGATCGCCTGGAGAGAGGTGATCGACTTGCCTCGGGTCGAGGTGATCCGCTCCTGCAACTCGCCCATCTCGTCCGCCAGCGTCGGCTGGTAACCCACGGCCGACGGCATGCGGCCCAGCAGGGTCGACACCTCGGAACCGGCCTGGGTGAAGCGGAAGATGTTGTCGATGAACAGCAGCACGTCCTGGTTCTGGACGTCGCGGAAGTACTCCGCCATGGTCAGCGCCGAGAGCGCGACGCGCATACGCGTACCGGGCGGCTCGTCCATCTGACCGAAGACGAGCGCCGTGTCGCCGAGCACGCCCATCTCCTCCATCTCGAGGAGGAGGTCGGTGCCCTCACGGGTGCGCTCGCCGACGCCGGCGAACACCGACGTGCCGGAGAACTCGCGGGCGATACGGGTGATCATCTCCTGGATGAGCACCGTCTTGCCCACGCCCGCGCCGCCGAACAGGCCGATCTTGCCGCCCTTGACGTACGGGGTCAGCAGGTCGATGACCTTGATGCCCGTTTCCAGGATCTCGGTCTTGCCCTCGAGCTGGTCGAACGACGGCGCCTTGCGGTGGATGCCCCACTGCTCGCCGTCCCGGCCGAGGCCGGGCTGGTCGAGGCAGTCGCCGAGCGCGTTGAAGACGTGGCCCTTGACGACGTCGCCGACGGGCACGCTGATCGCGCGACCGGTGTCGGTGACCGCCGCGCCGCGGACCAGGCCGTCGGTGGGCTGCATCGAGATGGTGCGGACCAGGTTGTCACCCAGGTGCTGGGCGACCTCCAGGGTCAGCGTCTTCGCGACAGCCTCGTAGGTGATCTCGACGTTCAGGGCGTTGAACAGCACCGGAACCGAGTCGCGCGGGAACTCCACGTCGACCACGGCGCCGATCACCCG
Organism: Actinosynnema sp. NPDC020468; assembly: GCF_040642015.1. NCBI lineage: Bacteria > Bacillati > Actinomycetota > Actinomycetes > Pseudonocardiales > Pseudonocardiaceae > Actinosynnema > Actinosynnema sp. NPDC020468. The sequence continues at coordinate 67,593 of NZ_JBFAEO010000022.1, read as the reverse complement.
GACCACACGGCCGGTGCGGGTGGTGGTGGCAGTAGCACTCATGTCACTCATCACTTCCTGCGCCACCGGTAAGCGCGGAGGCGCCACCGACGATCTCGCTGATCTCCTGGGTGATCTGGGCCTGACGGGCCGCGTTCGCCTGCCTGCTGAGGGTGCGGACCAGCTCCGAGGCGTTGTCCGTCGCCGCCTTCATGGCGGTACGCCTCGCGGCCGACTCCGACGCCGCGGCGTCGAGCAGGGCCGAGAACAGCCTGGTCTTGACGTACTTCGGGAGCAGCGCGCCCAGCAACGTCTCGGCGTTCGGCTCGAACGAGTACACCGACCGGAGCTTGGGGCGCTCCGGCTCGTACTCGACCACCATCGGCGCGATCCGCTTGGCGACCGGGGTCTGGCTCAGCATCGAGTTGAACTCGGTGTAGACCACGTGCAGCTCGTCGACGCCCTCGCCGCCGTCCTCGGTGCCCTCCACGAAGGCGGGCACCACGACGTCACCGGCCTCGACCGCGTTCACGTAGTGCGGGAGCTGGGAGAACCCCGTCCACTCGCCGGAAATCGCCCGGCGGCGGAACTTGTAGTAGCTCACGCCCTTGCGGCCGATGACGTAGAGCACCGGCTCCTTGCCCTCGGACCGCAGGAGCGCGATCAGCTCCTCGGCGGCCCGCAGCACGTTGGCGTTGTAGCCACCGCACATGCCCTTGTCGCTGGTCACGACGATGACGCCGGCCCGCTTGGGCGCCTTGCGCTCGGTCAGCAGCGGGTGGTCGAGGTTCGCCGAGGCGGTCGCCAACTCGGAGAGCACGTTCGTGATCTCGTCCGCGTAAGGGCGCGACGCCGCGACCCGCGCCTGGGCCTTCGCCAGGCGCGAGGTGGCGATCAGCTCGTACGCCTTCGTGATCTTCTTGGTCGAGTTGACCGAGCGGATCCGAGTGCGCAGCTCGCGAATCTGTGCCGCCATGCCTACGTCACTTCTTGGCCGGAGCGGGTCGGTTGACCTTCACCGACTCCTGTCCGACCTGGTCGGCGTCCAACGCCTCCGCGGGCGCCTCGTTGACGACCGAGGCACCACCCGAGGCGGTGAACTGCTGCTTGAACGCGTTGACAGCGTCAACGATGCCCGTCTCGGCGTCCTTCGACAACGTCTTGCCCTCGCGGATGCCCGAGAGCACCGCGTCGTGGCTGCGCCGCAGGTGGTCAAGGAACTCCGCCTCGAAGCGGCGGACGTCGCCCACCGGCACCGAGTCGAGGTGGCCCTTGGTGCCGAGGTAGATCGAGACGACCTGCTCCTCGACGGGCACCGGGGAGTACTGGCCCTGCTTGAGCAGCTCGACCAGGCGGGCGCCGCGCTCCAGCTGGGCGCGGGAGGCCGCGTCGAGGTCCGAGGCGAAGGCGGCGAACGCCTCCAGCTCGCGGAACTGCGACAGGTCGAGGCGCAGCGAGCCGGAGACCGTCTTCATCGCCTTGATCTGCGCGGCGCCACCGACGCGGGACACCGAGATGCCCACGTTGACGGCCGGGCGCACACCGGCGTTGAACAGGTCCGACTCCAGGAAGCACTGGCCGTCGGTGATCGAGATGACGTTGGTCGGGATGTACGCCGACACGTCGTTGGCCTTGGTCTCGATGATCGGGAGACCCGTCATCGAGCCGCCGCCCATGTCGTCGGACAGCTTCGCGCAACGCTCGAGGAGGCGCGAGTGCAAGTAGAAGACGTCGCCCGGGTAGGCCTCGCGGCCCGGCGGACGGCGCAGCAGCAGCGAGATCGCGCGGTACGCCTCGGCCTGCTTGGTCAGGTCGTCGAAGATGATCAGGACGTGCTTGCCCTGGTACATCCAGTGCTGACCGATCGCGGACCCGGTGTAGGGCGCGAGCCACTTGAAGCCGGCCGAGTCGGACGCGGGCGCCGCGACGATGGTCGTGTACTCCAGGGCACCGGCCTCCTCCAGCGCGGCCTTGACGCCCGCGATGGTGGAGCCCTTCTGACCGACGGCGACGTACACGCAGCGGACCTGCTGCTGCGGGTCGCCCGAGTCCCAGGCCTTCTTCTGGTTGATGATCGTGTCGATGCAGACCGCGGTCTTGCCGGTCTTGCGGTCGCCGATGATCAGCTGGCGCTGACCGCGACCGATCGGGGTCATCGAGTCGATGGCCTTGATGCCCGTCTGCATCGGCTCGCCGACCGGCTGCCGCTGGAGCACGGACGCGGCCTGCAACTCCAGGGCGCGGTTGTCGTCGGCGACGACGTCGCCGAGGCCGTCGATGGGCTGACCGAGGGGGTTGACCACGCGGCCGAGGAAGCCGTCGCCGACCGGTACCGAGAGCACCTGGCCGGTCCGCTTGACCTCCTGGCCCTCCTCGATCTTGTCGAAGTCGCCGAGGATGACCGCGCCGATGGTGCGGACCTCGAGGCTCAGGGCGACGCCGAGGACCCCGCCCGGGAACTCCAGGATCTCGTTGGTCATCGTCCCCGGCAGGCCTTCGACGATGGCGATGCCGTCGTAGGTCTCGGCGACGACACCGACCTCTTCCCGGCTGACTTCCGGGGAGTAGCTCGAGACGTACTTCTCGATCGCACTGCGGATCTCGTCCGACGAGATCGTCAGCTCCGCCATGTCGTTCCTGCTCTCACTTCGTTCTGGGAAAGGGGCTTTTCGAAGCCGCGGTTCCGGTTCGGTCAGCCGGCGAGGTCGCGGCGCAGTGCCGCCAGCCGACCGGCCACGCTTCCGTCGATCACTTCGTCGCCGATCTTGATCAGCAGTCCACCGCGCAGCGTGGGATCCACTTCCACGTGCAGCGCGATCGGCCTGGAGTAGATCCGGGTCAGCGTGGCTTCGAGACGGTCCTGCTGTTCCGCGTCGAGTTCGACGGCGGAGCGGACGTGGGCGACCGAGCGCTCCCGGCGCTTGGCCGCGAGCGCGGCCAGGTCACCGAGACCGTTGACGACACCCTGTCCGCGGGGATCGCGGACGAGCTGGTCGACGAGGGTTTTGGTGACCTCGTCCACCTTGCCCGCCACCAGGCTGTCGACCAGGGCGACCTTGCCCGCGGGGGCGGCCGTCGGGTCGGACAGCGCGAGTTCGAGTTCGTGACTGCCCGCGACGATGCGGCCGAGCCGGAACAGCTCGTCCTCCACCGCGTCCAGCCTGCCCTCGCGCTCGGCCCGCACCAGCAGCGTGGTGCGGGCCAGGGACTCGACGCCGTCGACCAGCTCGCGGGGGCTGGACCAGCGGGACGTGACGACCGTGGCCAGCACCTGGAGCGTCGCGTCGGAGACCTTGTCGCCCAGCAGTCCGTGCAGCAGCTGCTCGCGGACCGACGGGTCGGACGAGTTCTCCGCGAGCGCGCGGCGCAGCGGAGGTTGACCCGACAGCAGGTCCACGACCGCGAACAGCTCCTCGCCGAGGGTGCCCGGCGTGGTGGCCGGGTTGTCGAGGACCTCCAGCAACCGCAGTTCGGCGGCGGCCAGTGCGTCCCGGCTAGCGGCGTGCAGCGTCATCGGCGTTCCCTCACTTGACGGCCGGAGCCGACGTGCCGTCCAGCTCCGCGAGGAACCGGTCGACGGTGCCCCGGCGGCGCACCTCGTCCTCCAGCGACTCGCCGACCACGCGGTCGGCCAGGTCGATGGCCAGCTTGCCCAGCTCGCCGCGCAGCTCCGCGACGATCTGCGCCCGCTGGGTCTCCAGCTGGGTCTGGCCCTGCGCGACGATCCGCGCGGACTCCTCCTGCGCCTTGGTCCGCAGCTCGCTGATGATCTGCTCGCCCTCGATACGGGCGTCGTCGCGGATCCGGGCCGCCTCCGCCCGGGCCTCGGCGAGCTGCGCCTTGTACTGCTCCAGCGTCTTCTGCGCCTCGGCCTGCGCCTGTTCGGCCTTCTCGATGCCGCCCTCGATCTTGGCGGTCCGCTCCTCGTACATCGCCTCGAAGCGCGGTGAGACGAACTTCTTGAGGACGAAGAACAGGATCAGGAACGAGATCAGGCCGAGGATGATCTCTGCGGGGTGCGGGAAGACCGGGTTCGGCGTCTCCGCAGCCACGATGAGGGTGTTCATCACAAGCCCTTCTTGTCTGCGATGAAGTAGCTCAGGCGCCGGTCGCGAGGAAGTACACGACGAAGCCGAGCAGCGCGAGGACCTCGACGATGGCGAACGTCGTCCAGGCGAGGCTCAGCAGCACGCCGCGGGCCTCGGGCTGGCGGGCGGTGCCGCTGATGACGGAGGAGAAGATCAGACCCACACCGATGCCGGGGCCGATCGCAGCGAGGCCGTAGCCGATGGCCGCCAGGCCCTTGTTCAGGTTGACGGCTTCCTGGGCAAGAACGATTGCGCTCACTTGTGCTGTTCCCTTTCCAACTCGGTCCGCGAACACTCGCGGATCGGAGGCTTGTTGTTTCTCAGTGCTCTTCCGCCAGCGCCATACCGATGTAGCTGGCGGACAGCAGAGCGAAAATGTAGGCCTGTAGCACCATGATCAGCGCTTCAAGGAACGTCAGCGCGATGGCGAAGATGAAGGCGATCGGCGCGACGACGACGGTCACACCGCCGTTCAGCAGCAGGAACTCACCGGCGAGGGTGAACACCAGCAGCAGCAGGTGGCCCGCGAACATCGCGGCGAACACTCGGATCGCCAGCGTGAGCGGGTTCAGCACGAACTTCTGGAAGAACTCGATCGGGATCAGCAGCGGAAGCACGAACCAGGGCGCGCCGGGCGGCATGGTCTGGTGCTTCAGGTAGCCGACGAAGCCGTGCCGCTTGAACCCGACGTAGTGGTACACCGGGTAAACGACGAGCAACGAGACGGCCAACGGGAAGCCGATGTGCGACATCGTCGGGAACTGCACGATCGGGATGAGCCCGAACAGGTTGTTCACCAGGACGAAGCAGAAGATCGAGAGGATGAGCGGAACGAACGGCTTGAAGTCCTTGCCGCCGATCTGCTCCCGGGCGATCGAGTTGCGCCCGATGTCGTAAAGCGACTCGGCCGCGAACTGGAACTTGCCCGGGATGAGCTTCAGCCTGCTGGACGCGGCCAGGAAGAAGCCCGCGATGATGATGATCGACAAGACCAGCAGGACCATGGGCTTGGTGACACTGCCGAAGATCGGCGGGAGAAAGAAGTCCTGTACGCCGGGCGCGACGAACTCATCACCCGCAGCCAGCACCATCGTGGTCACTGTGTTCCTTCCGGTTCTCCCGGCCGGCGTTCACTCCGCCGGGGGAATCGTCACGATCGGGACTAAACGTACCTTACGGACCGCAGCCGCTTGCCGAGGCACCCCCTCTTACCTGGGTGTCCCGTCCCGCGCGGACCGTACCAGCCGCTGGATCAGGTGTTCTCGGGGGACGTCGGGATGACGATCTGACTGCGACTGCGCTTGGAAGCGCGCACCTCCAGGAAGGTGGCCACCACGATCGTCGCCGCCATGGTGAGCGCGAACGCGTTCACGTGCAGCAACGGGAAGCGCCGCAGCAGGAACATGGCCGCCACCAGCAGGACCAGCTTGCCCAGGAAGCCGCTGAACGCGGCGACCATGATCACCTGGAGCGGCAGCGCGGCGGTTTGTCGCATCAGGAAGAGCGTGCCGACCGAGCACAGGCACGCGAGCGCGCCGCCGATCAACGCCCCGACCAGGCCGTTCACACCGGCCACGACGGTCCAGACGACGGCGCACACGGCGACCGTGGCCACCGAGGCCCACATCGCGGCGCGGAACATCTCACCCGCGAGCCGCCGCACGACGGTCTCGTGAGTCCACTCCTGGCTGACCTGGCTCATGTCACCTCATCCCACTACCTGGTGCCGAGTGTAAAAGGCACTTGGTGAGGGACCTTCAGGCGGGGTCAGGACCGCCTTACCTCGCGCAAACGGGGGACGGCCGAAACGAGGAACGCGAGCACCAGTCCGATGGCAAGGCACCACAGCACGACCGAGACGTCGAACAGCGTCAGCGCCACCGCGCCGAACGCCAGGACGCCGGCCCACAAGTAGATCAACAACACCGCGCGGCGCTGCGAGTGGCCGATCTCCAGGAGCCGGTGGTGCAGGTGCATCTTGTCCGCGGAGAACGGCGACTCGCCGCGGCGGGTACGCCGGATGACCGCCATGACCAGGTCCAACAGGGGGACGAAGAGCACCGCCGCGACCACCACGAGGGGTGACAAAAGGCCGAGCACGTCGGTCGCCTGGAGCGACTCGTAGTTGAGCTTGCCCGAGGCCGAGGTGGTGGCCGCGGCGAGCATCAGACCGATCAGCATCGAGCCCGAGTCGCCCATGAAGATGCGGGCCGGGTTGAAGTTGTGCGGCAGGAAGCCCAGGCACGCGCCGGCCAGCGTGGCGGCGATCAGGGCCGGGGGGTACGCACCGACGTCGCCACCGTTGTTGGCCAGCAGTCCGATGGAGAAAGCGCAGGTCGCAGCCGCGGCGATGAGCCCGATGCCGGCCGCCAGCCCGTCGAGGCCGTCCACGAAGTTCATCGCGTTGATCATGGTCACGGCGAGCAGCACGCTCAGCAGCGCGCCCTGGTTCTGGTCGAGCGAGAGCAGCGAGCCGGTGCCCGAACCCTGGTCGCCCCACGGCACCCAGAAGACCAGCCACTGGAGCCCGAACAGGACCAGGATCCCGGCTGAGGTGACCTGTCCGGCGAGTTTCGTCAGGGAGTCGAGCTCGAACCGGTCATCGAGCACCCCGACGAGGACGATCACGCCTCCGCCGACGATGACGGCGTACGGGTCGTCGGAGAAGTCGAACGCGGAGCGCAGCACCGGCAGCTGGTGGGCGAGCAGCATCCCGCCCAGCACACCGCCGTACATGGCGAGACCGCCCATTCGGGGCATGGGTTTCACATGCACGTCGCGCTGCCGGGGGTAGGCGACCGCGCCTATCCGGAAGGCCAGGGCGCGGACGAGTCCGACCAGCAGGAAGGTGACCACGGCGGCGGTCAGCGCGACGAGGAGGTACTCCCGGACCGGGAGGACGGTGGACGAGGCAGGCAACTGGCCCACGGGAAAGCTAGCTCCTCGGGTGGATCGGTAATGCCACCACGCTACTCCGAGCGTGAAGATCCACTAGCGCGCGACCTCGACTTGACCGCCGAGCACGTCGCGGACGTCCTGGACCGGCACCGCGCCCTCGCGCAGCACCAGCGGATCGGGGCCGGTCAGGTCCACGATGGTGGACGCGGTGTTGTCCGCGCACCGACCGCCGTCGAGGTAGATCGACACCTCTTCGCCCAACTGGGAGACGGCGTCGGCGGCCGTGACGGCGGGCGGGAAGCCGGACTTGTTCGCGCTGGAGACGGCCATCGGGCCGACGTCGCGCAGCAGTTCGAGCGCGACCGGGTGCAGCGGCATGCGCAGCATCACCGTGCCGCGGGTGTGGCCGAGGTCCCAGGCGAGCGAGGGCGCGTGCTGGAGCACGATCGACAGCCCGCCCGGCCAGAACGCCTCGATGAGCGCGCGCGCCTGCCGCGGCACGGACATGACCAGCCCGTCCACCGTGGTCCAGGAGCCGACGAGCACCGGCACCGGCATGTCCGGCCCGCGCCCCTTGGCCTCCAGCAGGCCGCGGACGGCGCGCGCGTCGAACGCGTCGCAACCGATCCCGTAGACCGTGTCGGTGGGCAGCACGACGATCCGCCCGGCCCGCACCGCCCCGGACGCCGCCGCCAGGCCGGCCGCCCGATCCGCCAGTTCACCGCAGTCGTAGACCGTGCTCACCCGTGAATCCTGGCACAGCCACGCTCCGCAACCGCCGCGAGTCCTCCCCTCGGGCCCGGTTCGGCGGCGCGAGTCGTGCGCTCAGGTCGCACGGGTTGTGCGCTCACGTCTCAGAACGCCCCTTCGAGCGGGGTGGCGTGGCTGACCTGGACCACGTGCGTGACGTCGTCGCGGTGCAGCAGGAACGCCGTCGGCTCCCGGGTGTAGCCGGTCACGCGGTCCGCGCGCAGGGTCAGCGACGTCTGGCGGTAGGTGCTCGGCGCGGTGGTGACGAGCGTGCGGCCGAACGGCGCGGTGACCGGCCGGTGCACGTGCCCCGCGAGCACCCGGACCACGGGGTGGCGGTCGAGGACGGCGGCCAGGTCGGCGGCGTCGGCGAGGTTGATCGCGTCCAGCAGCGGCAGGCCGACGGCCACCGGCGGGTGGTGCAGGCAGACGTACGCGGGCTTCGCGCCCAGCGTCCGGTCGAGCCACTCGAGCTGGTCGGGGCCGAGCAGGCCGCCGGGACCGTCCGGCCGCCGCGAGTCGAGCACCACGACCGCCGCGTCCGGGTAGTCGACCGCGTAGCGGGTCGGGGCGCCGGGGAACGCCCGGCCGAACGCGTCGGGGTCGTCGTGGTTGCCGAGCACGAGGTGCACCGGGATCGGGAAGCGGGCGAGGAGGTCGCGCAACAGCCCGTAGGCGTCGTGGCCGTACTCGCACAGGTCACCGGTGATCACCACGCAGTCCGGCCGCGGGTCGACCGCGAGCACCCGACCGAGCGCGAGGTGCAACGCCGCAACCGGCCCGTCGCGCAGCGCGTCGGCGCGCAGGTGGGTGTCGCTGAGGTGGGCGAGGAGCATTCCCCCATCACACCGACAGGTGACCCGACCACGCTCGCCGTTTCACCGACGGCGGAGCGGAACGCACGCCCGGCAGGAGGAAGGGAGGGGCGGAAGGCCGGGACGACGGTGGGCCTCGCAGATGGGCGGGCGTGGGCGGGAGGGTCGGCGGGCGCGGGCAGACGGGCGGGCAGGCGAGTGGGCGCGGGCAGGCGGGGCACGACGGCGGCCGCGCAGGCGGGCGGCCGGGCAGGCGGGGCACGACGGCGGCCGCGCAGGCGGGCGGCCGGGCAGGCGCGCGAGCAGGCGCAGGCAGGCAGACCAGGCAGGCGAGTGCGCGCGGAAAGACCGAGGGCCGTGGACGAACCCTTCGTGGTCCGTCATCGGGTCGGAGGCGGCGGGTGGCGCGGGATCGGCGGTGCGGCGGGTGGTGTCCGCGGGCCTGTCGGGGCCAGGAGCGGCGCGCCGTGGCGAAGCGGCGACCGGGTCGGGCGCGGCGGGTGGTGTCGGTCGGCCGGGTCAGGCGCGGCGGGCCGTGGTGAAGCGGGGGCGGCCGGTCAGGTCCGGGTGGTCCTTGGCGTCGGTGAGGACCTTGCGGGTGGTGAGGAGGGCCGGGACCGCGTCGCCCTGGGTGTCGTCGTGCTCGATCGCCACGTGGCCGCCCGGGCGCAGCAGGCGGGCGGCGAGGGTGACGACGTGGCGGATGACGGTCAGGCCGTCCTGGCCGCTGAAGACCGCGTCGTGGGGGTCGTGGTCGGCGACCTCCGGCGGCACGGGGGTGCCCTCCGGGACGTAGGGCGGGTTGCACAGCACCAGGTCCACCTGACCGTCCAAATCGGACAGCACGCCCGGCTCCGTCACGTCGGCGGCGTGCAGGTGGATCGGGGTGTCGCCGGCCGCGGCACGGGCGTTCGCGTTGCGGCGGGCCCAGGAAAGGGCTGTGTGGTCGCGTTCCACGGCGTGCACCGTCGCACGTGGACGATGGTGGGCGAACGCCAGCGCGATGGCGCCCGAGCCCGTGCACAGGTCGACCACGAGCGGCGCGGTGTCCACGACGGACAGCGACCAGTCCAGCAGCAGCTCGGTTTCCGGGCGGGGGGTGAACACGCCGGGGCCGACGAGCAGGTCCACGCCGTACAGGTGCGCGCTGCCGGTCAGGTGTTGCAGCGGCACGCGGTGGCACCGTTGCACCACGAGTTTGTGCAGCGCGTCCACGACCGACGGGTCGACCAGCGGGATCAGCGCGAGCCGGGAGCGGGGCACGCCCAGCACGTGGGCGGCCAGCAGCTCCGCGTCCACGCGCGGGCTGTCGACACCCGCTGCGGCCAGCATCCGTTCGGCTTCCAGAATGGCCAGGCGCAGCGGGTGTCGGGTCACGAAACCACAGCGTAGAGCGTCAGAAGTTGATCATGTGCCCGGCCAGGCCGTGCACCGCTTCCTTCACGGCCTCGCTCAGCGTCGGGTGCGTGTGCACGTTCCGCGCCACCTCGTGCACGGTCAGGTCCCACTGCTGCGCCAACGTCAGCTCGGGCAACAGCTCCGCCACGTCCGGCCCGATCAGGTGACCGCCGAGCAGCTCGCCGTACTTCGCGTCCGAGATCAGCTTCACGAACCCGGCCGAGTCGCCGAGACCGTGCGCCTTGCCGTTGGCGGTGAACGGGAACTTCGCGACCTTGACGTCGAAGCCCTTCTCCCGCGCCTGCGCCTCGGTGTAGCCGAAGCTCGCGATCTGCGGCTGGCAGAACGTCGCGCGCGGGATCATCACGAAGTCCAGCTCCTGGGTCTCCGCGCCGGCGATCGTCTCGGCCGCGATGACGCCCATGGACTCGGCCGCGTGCGCCAGCATCAACTTCGCCGTCACGTCGCCGATCGCGTAGATGCTCGGCACGTTCGTCCGGCCGCGCGCGTCCACCGCGATCGCGCCGCGCTCGGTCAGCTCGACGCCGGTGTTCTCCAGCCCGTAGCCCTGCGTGCGCGGCTGGAAGCCGATGGCCTGGAGGACCTTGTCCGCCTCCAGCACCTCCTCGACGCCGCCCTTGGACACCGTCACGCGGACCTTGTCGCCGCTGTCGTCGATCGACTCCACGCGCGTGCCGGTGCGCACGTCGATGCCCAACCGCTTGTACCGCTTGGCGAGCTCGGTGGAGACCTCCACGTCCTCCAGCGGCACCACGCGGTCCAGGAACTCCACGATCGTCACCTTGACGCCGTAGTTGTGCAGCACGTAGGCGAACTCGACGCCGATGGCGCCCGCGCCCGCGATCACGATCGAGCCGGGCAGCTCCGAGGACAGGATCTGCTCCTCGTAGGTCACCACCCGTTCGGACAGCGAGGTACCCGGAAGGAGGCGGGTGGTCGCGCCGGCCGCGATGATCGCGTGCTCGAACGTGACGGTCTCGTCGCCCACCTTGATGGTGTTGGCGTCGAGGAAGGTCCCCCGACCGTTGTACTCGGTGATCCCGTTCTTCTTCATCAGGAAGTGCACGCCCTTGACGCGCCCGTCCGCGACCTTGCGGCTGCGGTCGAACGCCGCGCCGTAGTCGAACGTCACCGAGCCCTCGACGCTGATGCCGTAGGTCTTCTGCTCGTGGGTGAACAGGTGCGCCAGCTCCGCGTTGCGCAGCAGCGCCTTCGACGGGATGCAGCCGACGTTCAGGCACACACCGCCCCAGTAACGCTCCTCGATGACGGCCGTCTTCAGTCCCAGCTGGGCCGCCCTGATCGCGGCGACGTAACCGCCTGGCCCAGCACCGAGGACCACGACGTCGAAGTGTGCGCTCATGCCCGACACACTAGGTGTCGAGCTGGTCCGAGAAGAACTCGACGGCACGCCTCCAGGCGTCCTCCCGCGCGGCCGCCGTGGCCTCCGGGGAACCGCCGTAGGAGAACGTCACACCCGGCCCGGGACCCGTCACCCCGGTCGTCGGCCGGTACACCGGACCCGCGATCAGGTGGCCTGCCTCGGGGTACACCACGTGCTCGTGCCGGTGCGGGTGGTCGTGCGCGGTCAGCCGATCCTCCGCGACCTCGCTCAGCTCGGTGCTCGGCCACACCCCGTCGCGCCCGGATGAGAGCAGCAACACACCGCCCGCGATCCGCTCGACCGGGATCTCCGCCGCCTCCGGCACGCCGTCGCCGAGGTCGTAGGCCAACCGCAGCGGCACCGGGTCGCCGTCGACCACCTTGGCGCGCAGCTCGTCCGGGATCGAGTACGGCAGGTACGGCACCGGCCGCCCGCCCAGCGTCCACGACGCGGCCTCGTGGTCCAGCTTCTTGAGCAACAGGTGTCCCGGACCGACGCACTGCGTCACCACCCCGGACCCGACCACGCTCACCACCGCGCGGATCTCGGGGAACGTCGCGCCGGCCAGCAGCGCCAGCTCGCCGCCGCGCGAGCCGCCGATCACCCCGACCGCGCCGGCCCGCGCGCCCAGCCACCGGACCGCGTCGCCGACGTACTCCAGCGGGATCTCGACCAGGTCGTCCGGCACGCCCTCGTGCCCGAAGTACGCGAGCGCCAGCGCGGCGAACCCGTGACCCGCCAGCAGGGCCGCGTCCAGCTCGTGCAGCCCGCCCTCGCTGCCGCCCAGCACGACCACGCCCGGATGGGTGGCCTCGTCGTCCGGCTCGAACAGCACGCCGACCAGCCCGCCCTCGCGGACTTCCGTGCGCCGCACTCCGGCGGGCACGGTCTGCCGGTCCAGCACGACCTCGCCGACCCCGTCGGCGGACACGACCGTCGGCCCCGGCCGCTCCCCCGTGGGCGTCATGGACCAGAACAGGCCCATCGGGTCGACGCCGGAGTACGAACCCGCGATCGGCGCGTGCACCGACAGGTCCACCACGCCGCGCTCGTCCGCGACGAACTCGGCCTCGGCGGCGTGATCACCGGTGGAGGCGCGGAGGACGACCGACTCGTGCGCGGGCAACCCCGTCACGAGGATCGAGAGCGCGGTGTCGAAGGGCGCCGTCCGGGGATCGACCAGGATCTCCGCCATCGAGCCTCCAGCTCGTCAGCCCCCGGCGAGCCGCTCCGCCCGGTCCGCCGACGCCAGGGCGTCGAGCACCGCGTCCAGATCGCCGTCGAGCACTTGGTCCAGGTTATGTGCTTTGTACCCAACCCGGTGGTCGGAGATGCGGGATTCGGGGAAGTTGTACGTGCGCACCCGCTCGGACCGGTCGACGGTGCGGATCTGGGTGCGCCGGGCGTCGGACGCCTCCTGCTGCGCCTTCTCCTCGGCCAGCGCGGTGAGGCGGGCCTGGAGGACCTGCATCGCGCGCGCCTTGTTCTGCAACTGCGACCGCTCGTTCTGGCAGGACACCACGATGCCCGTGGGCAGGTGCGTGATGCGGACCGCCGAGTCGGTCGTGTTGACGCTCTGACCGCCCTTGCCCGACGAGCGGAACACGTCCACCCGCAGGTCGTTCTCGTCGATCTCGATCTCGACGTCCTCGGTCTCCGGGAACACCAGCACGCCCGCGGCGGAGGTGTGGATCCGACCCTGCGACTCGGTCACCGGCACCCGCTGCACCCGGTGCACGCCGCCCTCGAACTTCAGCCGCGACCACACGCCGTCCGGGGTGACCGCCTTCGACTTGATCGCGACCGTGACGTCCTTGAACCCGCCCAGGTCGGAGTCGGTGCCGTCGAGCACCTCGGCCTTCCAGCCCTGGCGCTCGGCGTAGCGCAGGTACATCCGCAGCAGGTCGCCCGCGAACAGCGCGGACTCCTCGCCGCCCTCGCCGGACTTGATCTCCAGCACCACGTCGGCGCCGTCGTGCGGGTCGCGCGGCAGCAGCAGCTCGGTCAGCCGCTCCTCCAACCCCGGGATCCGGCCGCGCAGCTCGTCCGCCTCCTGCGCGAACGCCGCGTCCTCGTCGGCCAGTTCGCGCGCGGCCTCCAGGTCCTCGCGGACCTGGTCGAGCTCGCGGGCGGTGCGCACGATCGGCGTCAGCTCGGCGTAGCGCTTGCCGAGCTTGCGCGCGCCCGCCTGGTCGGCGTGCACCGACGGGTCGGCCAGCTTGGCCTCCAGCTCGGCGTGCTCGGCGAGCAGTGCGTCCAGGGTGGTCATGTCCTCGGTCCTTCTTCGGTGGGAAAGACGAAACGGCGCCCACCCCCGGTGCGGCCCGGGGTTGGACGCCGTTGAAGTCGGCTACTTGGCGCGCTTGCCGTAGCGGGCCTCGAACCGCGCCACGCGACCGCCGGTGTCGAGGATGCGCTGCTTGCCGGTGTAGAACGGGTGGCAGCTGGAGCAGACCTCGACCTGGATGGAGCCGGTGCCCTTGGTGCTGTGGGTGGCGAAGGAGTTGCCACAGCCGCAGGTCACCTGGGTCGGCACGTACTGGGGGTGGATGCCGGTCTTCAACGTCTTGTCCCTTTCGGATGGTGGCCGCCGGGTCCCTTGTAGCCGTGGGTGAACCGGAGCCGGACTCGACCTGACAGTCTGCCAGATACGCCGTCGATCGCTGCAACACGGTGCCGGCCGCGGTTGTTCCCGTCGTTGCGCCCGCGCGCCGCTGGTCGTCCCCCAGCGGCCACTGAGCGCTCAGGGGCGCCGTTCGACTACGCGCGGTTCTCGGATGGGCCGTTCGGACCCCAGACTGTGCGCGTGTTCTGTACAACCGGGAGCCCGATGCGTCCGACCACCTGGTTGGTCGTGCCCTTCGCCTTCGCGCTGTCCGTGCTCGGCCTCGTCTCGATCCTGACCGCCGCGCTCGGCGACTTCAGCCCCGTCGGCCTCTCCGCGATCCACGTGGCCGCGGGTGTCGCGGTCGCCGCCGCCTGCGCCGACCACGTCGCCTGGCCCGTCGCCCGCTGGCTGCGGTGGGCCTACCTGGCCGCCGTGCTGACCGCGGGCGTGCTGCTCGACGGTGTCCGCGTCCCGCTGGTCGTCGCGCTCCTGCTGGGCGTGCCCGTGCTGCTCTCCCTGGTCCGCGCCTACGTCGTGGAACGCCGCCGGACCCGCTCCGACCACACGAGCGGCTGGTCCTCCTGACCCCGACGAGGAAGGCCCCGCCCGGCGTGCTGCCGGACGGGGCCCTCGACGACCGCGTGGATCAGACGCCGTCCTGACCCGGGGTGGTCTTCGCCACCTGCATCAGGAACTCGATGTTGGTCCGGCTCTTGCGGAGCCGGTCCAGCAGCAGGTCGATCGCCTGCTGGCTGTCCAGGGCGTGCAGGACGCGACGCAGCTTGTGCATCACGGCCAGCTCGTCCGGGGACAGCAGCAGGTCCTCCTTGCGGGTGCCCGACGAGTCGACGTCCACCGCCGGGAAGGTCCGCTTGTCCGCGATCTTGCGGTCCAGCTTGAGCTCGGCGTTGCCGGTGCCCTTGAACTCCTCGAAGATCACGCTGTCACCCGCGGACCCGGTCTCGACCAGGGCCGTCGCGATGACGGTCAGCGAGCCGCCGCCCTCGATGTTGCGCGCCGCGCCGAGGAACCGCTTCGGCGGGTAGAGCGCCGTCGAGTCGACACCACCGGACAGGATGCGGCCGGACGCCGGCGCCGCCAGGTTGTACGCGCGACCCAGGCGGGTGATCGAGTCCAGCAGCACGACCACGTCGTGACCCATCTCGACCAGGCGCTTGGCCCGCTCGATGGCCAGCTCCGAGATCGTCGTGTGGTCCGACGGCGGGCGGTCGAAGGTGGAGGCGATGACCTCGCCCTTCACCGACCGCTGCATGTCGGTCACTTCCTCGGGACGCTCGTCCACCAGCACCACCATCAGGTGGCACTCGGGGTTGTTCGTCGTGATCGCGTTCGCGATCGACTGGAGCACCGAGGTCTTGCCCGCCTTCGGCGGCGACACGACCAGCGCGCGCTGCCCCTTGCCGATCGGCATCACCAGGTCGATGACGCGCGTCGTCAGGATGTGCGGTTCCGTCTCGAGGCGCAGGCGCTCGTTCGGGTACAGCGGGGTCAGCTTGGTGAAGTCGGGCCGGTTGCGCGACTCCTCCGGGTCCAGCCCGTTGATCTTGTCGACGCGCACCAGCGGGTTGAACTTCTGCCGCTGCTGCTCGCCGTCCCGGGGCTGGCGGACCGCGCCGATGATCGCGTCGCCGCGGCGCAGGCCGTACTTGCGGACCAGCGAGAGCGACACGTAGACGTCGTTCGGCCCGGCCAGGTAGCCCGACGTGCGGACGAACGCGTAGTTCTCCAGCACGTCGAGGATGCCGGCGACGGGCAGCAGCACGTCGTCGTCGCGCACCTCGGTGTCGGTGGCGCGACCGGTGTCCTCGCCACGACCGCCACGACGGCGGCGGTCCCGGAAGCGACGGCCGCGACGGCCGCCCTCCTCGTCGTCGTCTTCCTGCACGACGTTCTGCCGGTTGCGATTCTGGTCGCGGTCGCGATCGCCGCGACCGCCCCGGTCCTCGCGGTTGCCCCGGTCCCGGTTGCGCTCCTGGCGGTCGCCCCGGTCCGGACGGTCGCCGCGGTCGCCGCGCTCGGACCGGTCGCCCCGGTCCTGGCGCTGTTCGCGCTGCTCACCGCGGTCCTGGCGGTCCTGGCGCTCGGCCCGGTCCGGCCGTTCCTGGCGCTCGGACCGGTCCTGGCGGTCGGGTCGGTCCTGCCGCTCGGCCCGGTCCTGGCGCTCGGGTCGCTGCTGCTGGGGCTGCTGCGGCTGCTCGACGGGCGCGGCGGGAGCCTCGGACGACGCGGGCGCCTCCGGGCTGCCGGCGGGCCGGTTCGCCGAACGACGACGCCGGTTGCCGCGTCGACCGCCCTCCTCCTCCGGGGACGAGGGACGCTCGGCGACGTCCAACTGCTGCTGGGTGGGCTTCTCCACCGCCTTCTCCGCGACCACGGCGGGCTTCTCGGCGGCGGGCGCCTCGGTGGGCTTCTCGACCACCGGGGCGGCCTTCTTCTCGGCCTTGGGCGGCGTCGCGGCACTGCCCCGACCGGAGGTGCCGCCCTGCCGCTCCTTGATGGCCGCGATCAGGTCGCCCTTGCGGAGACCGGCGGTCCCGGTGATACCCAGCTGGCCGGCCAGTTCGCGGAGTTCGGCCAGCACCATTCCGGAGAGGCCGGCTCGCTTGCGCGGCGGGGCGCTGCCGTTCGAAGGGGTGGACAGAACGTTCTCCTCGGCTCCGGAACTGGCAGCGGCGTTGGGAGCAGCTGGAGCTTCGCTGCTCAGCACATCAGTGTTGCTCACACATGTCCTTCCTGACCGGACCGCGCCTCCTACGCGGCCCAGCGGACCTGCCGTCCGACGGAATGCGGTCCGGCAGTTTCGCCCCGGTGCAGGCAGACCTCGTCGGCGCGATTGCGCGCGCGAAAGCGGAGTCCACGAGTACGGGACTTTCGGTCACACGGCGAGCGGGTGCCTTCCAGCTGCGACCCCGTCCGTACGGCACAGGGCCAGGTCACTGGAGGAATGCGATCCGGAACGAACGTCCGGGCACCACACCGGCGCCCGTGCGCGCGGTGACTGATGGCCCCGAGGGTAGACGGAGCCCCGGCCAGGTGCAACAACCGGGGCTCGGCGCGTCGCCTCACTCAACCGAGTGGCGCAACGCACACCCCGTCCTGATCCACCGGCACGCGGAGTGCGGTGAAGCCGGAATACCCCACCCCGTCGGGCAGCACGCCGCCCTCCGGAAGGGCGAGCACGGTCGGTCCGGCACCGGACACCGCGGCCGCCGTCCCGGCCGCCCGCAACGCCCGCACCAGCTCCGTCGTCGCAGGCCAGGCCGGTTGCCGGTACGGCTCGTGCAGCCGGTCGTCCAGGGCCTCCGGCAGCAGCGACGGGTCCCTGGTGAGCGCGTGCACGGCCAGCGCCGACCGGCCCGCGGCGAACGCCGCGTCCTCGTGCGGCACCACGGCGGGCAGCAGACCGCGGGTGGTCTTGGTCGAGGACTCCTGCGTGGGCACGAACACCACCGGCGCGAGCGACGGGTGTGTGTCCAGGCGCACGGCCCGGTACCGGCCCGCCGAGGTCCAGGCCACGACCGCGCCGCCGAACATGCTGGCGGCGGCGTTGTCGGCGTGGCCCTCGAACTCGGCGGCGAGTTGCAACGCGCTCGTGTCCAACTCGCGACCGGCCAGCGCGTACGCCGCCGCCACCCCGGCCACCACGGCCGCGGCCGACGAGCCGAGACCGCGCGAGTGCGGGATCGCGTTGCGGCACCGCAGCACGAGGCCGGGCACCTTCAGGTCCAGCGCCTCGGACGCCGCCACGAAGGCCCGCACCACCAGGTGCGACTCGTCGGTCGGCACGTCCGCGCCCTCGCCCGAGACCTCCACGAGCAGGCCGTCGTCCACCACGTGGAACTCCAGCTCGTCGTGCAGGCCCAGCGCGAGGCCGAGCGCGTCGAAGCCGGACCCCAGGTTGGCCGTCGAGGCCGGGACCCGGACGCGGACGCCGCTCACCCGAGTTCCAGCGCGGACGCCACCGCTCCGGAGTCGACCGGCACGGGCTCGACCTCGGCCATGCCCAGCAGGGCGGTGCCCGGGTCCTTGAGGCCGTGGCCGGTCACCGTGCAGACGACGACCGAGCCTCGGGGCAGCCGGCCGTCCGCCGCGGTCGCCAGCAGGCCCGCGACGCTGGTCGCGGAGGCGGGCTCCACGAAGATCCCGTCGTGGGACGCGAGCAGCCGGTAGGCCTCGAGGATCTTCTCGTCGGTGACGGCCTCGAACAGGCCGCCCGACTCGTCCTTGGCGGTCACCGCGCCGGTCCACGAGGCGGGGCTGCCGACCCGGATGGCCGTCGCGATGGTCTCCGGGTTCGGCACCGGCTCGCCCAGCACCAGCGGCGCGGAGCCCGCGGCCTGGAAGCCGAACATCCGGGGCGTCGAGGCCACCACGCCGTCCGCCGCGTACTCCGAGTAGCCGCGCCAGTACGCGGTGATGTTGCCCGCGTTGCCGACCGGCAGGCAGTGCACGTCCGGCGCCCGGCCGAGCACGTCGCAGATCTCCCACGCGGCGGTCTTCTGGCCGATCAGCCGCACCGGGTTGACCGAGTTGACCAGCGTGATCGGGTACTCGGCAGCGGTCTTGGACGCCAGTTCCAGACAGTCGTCGAAGTTGCCGTCGATCTGGAGGATCCGCGCGCCGTAGGCGACCGCCTGGGCCAGCTTGCCCAGCGCGATCTTGCCCTGCGGCACCAGCACCGCGGCGGTGAGCCCGGCCTTGGCCGCGTACGCGGCGGCCGCCGCCGAGGTGTTGCCCGTCGACGCGCAGATCACCGCCTTGATGCCGCTGGCCAGCGCGTAGGTCATGGCCACGGTCATGCCGCGGTCCTTGAACGAACCCGTCGGGTTCGCGCCCTCGACCTTCACGTACACCCGGCACCCGGTGACGTCGGACAGGTAGTCCGAGGCCACCAGGGGCGTGCCGCCCTCGTGCAGCGTGACGACCTTCGCCCCCTCGGGGAGCGGGATCCGGTCCGCGTAGGCGTGGATCACGCCGGGCCAGCCCGGTCGCACGCCCGCTTGGATCGTCATGACTCTTCGCCTTCCACCCGCATCACACTGACCACTTCCCGTACCACGGGCAGTCCGCCGATTTTGTCCACGGTCGACCGCAGTGCCGCGTCCGTCGCGGCGTGGGTGACGATCACCAGGCTGGCGTCGTCCACCCGCCCCTCCTGTCGCACGGCCGCGATGCTCACGTCGTGTTCCGCGAACACCGCCGCCACCTGCGACAACACACCTGGCCGGTCGGCCACGTCGAGGCTGATGTGGTACCGCGTCGGAGTCTGCCCCATCGGCCGCGCGGACAGGCCCGCGTACGCCGACTCGCGGGGTCCGCGCCCGCCGACCACCCGGTTGCGGGCCGCGGCGACGAGGTCGCCCAGCACCGCGCTCGCGGTCGGCGCGCCACCGGCGCCCTGGCCGTAGAACATCATCTCGCCGGCCGCGTCGGCCTCCACGAACACCGCGTTGAACGCGCCGTTCACGCCGGCCAGCGGGTGCGTCCGGGGGATCATCGCCGGGTGCACGCGCACCGCCACCGACTCGTGGCCGTCCCGCGTCACGCGCTCGCAGATCGCCAGCAGCTTGACCGTCCGGCCCAGGCCCTTGGCGGCGGCGATGTCCGCCGCGCTGACCGAGGCGATGCCCTCGCGGTAGACGTCCGAGGCGGTCACCCGCGAGTGGAACGCGAGCGAGGCCAGGATCGCGGCCTTGGACGCCGCGTCGAAGCCGTCGACGTCGGCCGTCGGGTCCGCCTCGGCGTACCCGAGCCGGGTGGCCTCCTCGAGGGTTTCCGAGTAGCTCGCCCCGGTGGAGTCCATCCCCGACAGGATGAAGTTCGTGGTCCCGTTGACGATGCCCATCACCCGGGTGATGCGGTCGCCGGCGAGCGATTCGCGCAGCGGCCGCAGCAGCGGGATCGCGCCCGCCACCGCCGCCTCGAAGTACAGGTCGGCGCCCGAGGCGTCGGCCGCCTCGAACAGCTCGGCCGAGTGCTCGGCGAGCAGCGCCTTGTTCGCCGAGACGACCGACTTGCCCGCGCGCAGCGCGTCGAGCAGCAGCGTCCGGGCGGGCTCGATGCCGCCGATCAGCTCCACGACCACGTCCACGTCGCCCGCCACCAGCGCGGCCGAGTCGGTGGTCAGCAGCTCCGCCGGGACGTCCCGGTGCTTGTTGGGCTTGCGCACGGCGATGCCGACCAGCTCGACCGGCGCGCCGATGCGCGCGGTGAGGTCGTCGGCCTGCCCGGTGAGCAGCCGGACCACCTCGGTGCCCACCGTGCCGCAGCCGAGCAGCGCCACCCTGATGGGTTTGCGGTCGGGCGAGTCTTCGCCGAGGGCTTTCCCGGGCACGTCATACCTCCAGGCGGAACAGGTCTTCCTCGGTCTCCCGGCGCAGCAGCAACCGGGACGTGCCGTCCACGACGGCGGCGAGCGCGGGCCGGGGTAGCCGGTTGTAGCCGCTGGCCATCGAGTAGCAGTACGCGCCGGTCGCGGCGACCGCGAGCAGGTCGCCGGGAGCGAGGTCGTCGGGCAGCCAGCAGTCGCGCACCACCACGTCGCCGGACTCGCAGTGCTTGCCGACCACCCGGCACAGCACCGCCTTCGCGTCCGGCGACGCCGCGCGGGACACCAGCCTGCAGTCGTACACCGCGTCGTACAGCGCGGTGCGGATGTTGTCGCTCATGCCGCCGTCCACGCTGACGTACCGGCGGATGGCGCCCGCGTCGAGCGCGACGTCCTTGATGGTGCCGACCTCGTAGAGCGTCACCGTGCCGGGTCCGACGATGGCGCGGCCCGGCTCGACCGCGATCTTCGGCGTCGGCAGGCCGGCGTGCTCGCACTCCTTGGCCACGATGTCGCGCAGCTGACGGGCCAGCTCGGCGGGCGGCGGCGGGTCGTCGTCCGCGGTGTAGGCGATGCCGAGCCCGCCGCCGAGGTCCACCGTGGACACGTGGTCCAGGATCCCGGCGCCGTGCTCGTCGCGCAGTTCCGCGAGCAGGCCGATCACCCGGCGCGCGGCCACCTCGAACCCGCTCGCGTCGAAGATCTGCGAGCCGATGTGGCTGTGCAGCCCGATCAGCTCCAGGCCGTCGGACTTGAGCACCCGGCGCGCGGCCTCGGCGGCGTCGCCGGAGGACAGCGAGAAGCCGAACTTCTGGTCCTCGTGCGCGGTCGCGATGAACTCGTGCGTGTGCGCCTCGACGCCCACCGTCACCCGGATCATCACCGGCTGCACGCGACCGCGCTCGCGCGCGACCTGGTCCAGCCTGGCGATCTCGTGGAACGAGTCCAGCACCACCGCGCCGACGCCCGCCTCGACCGCGGCGGTCAGCTCGGCGAGCGACTTGTTGTTGCCGTGCAAGGCGATCCGCCCGGCCGGGAAGTCCGCGCGCAGCGCGATGGCCAGCTCGCCGCCGCTGCACACGTCAATGCTCAGGCCCTCCTCGGCGACCCACCGCGCGATCGCGACGGACAGGAACGCCTTGGACGCGTAGTGCACGTGCGTCGGGTCGCCGAACGCGTCGGCGTGGTCGCGGCAGCGGGACCGGAAGTCGGCCTCGTCCACCACGAACAGCGGGGTGCCCTGCTGCTCGGCGAGCGCGCGCACGTCGACGCCAGCGAGGCGGACCACGCCGTCCTCGCCGCGCTCGGCGTTGCGCGGCCACACCTGCGGGTGCAGCCGGTCGAGGTCGTCCGGAGTGGACGGTCGGTTGCCCGCCGTGTTCGACGGGACCAGGACGTCGGCGTGCCGGGGACCGGCGGGGTGCGCGCGCATCACATCCGCTCCGGAGCGGTCACGCCCAGCAGCGCCAGGCCGTTGACGAAGACCTGCCTGGTGGCCGCGCACAGCCGCAACCGGGCCCGGTGCAGCTCGCCGACCTCCTCGTCGCCACGCGGCAGCACGCGGCACGCCTCGTAGAACCGGTGGTAGGTGCCGGCCAGCTCCTCCAGGAACCGGGCCACCCGGTGCGGCTCGCGCAGCTCGCCCGCCGCCGCGACCACCCGGGGGAACTCGCCGAGGGTGCGGATGAGGTCGCCCTCGCGGTCGTGCGTGAGCAGGTCGAGCGCGTCTCCGGGCTCGACGCCCAGCTCGGCCGCGTTGCGCAGCAGCGACGCCAGCCTGGAGTGCGCGTACTGCACGTAGAACACCGGGTTGTCGTTGCTGCGCTTGCGCAGCAGGTCGAGGTCGACGTCGAGCGAGGAGTCCACCGAGGACCGGATCATGGCGTACCGCGCGGCGTCCACGCCGACCGCCTCCACCAGGTCCTGCATGGTGATCACGGTGCCGGCGCGCTTGCTCATCCGGACCGGCTTGCCGTCGCTGACCAGGTTGACCATCTGGCCGATCAGCACCTCGACCGCGGCCGGGTCGTCGCCGACCGCCGCCGCGGCGGCCTTGAGCCTGCCGATGTAGCCGTGGTGGTCCGCGCCGAGCATGTAGATGCACAGGTCGAAACCGCGCGACCGCTTGTCCAGGAAGTACGCGATGTCGCCGGCGATGTAGGCGGTGTCGCCGTCGCTCTTGACGACCACCCGGTCCTTGTCGTCGCCGAACTCGGTGGACCGCAGCCACCAGGCGCCGTCCTTCGCGTACAGCGAGCCGGAGGCCTTGAGCCGCTCGACGACCGCGCCGACCGCGCCCGACTCGTGCAGCGAGTTCTCGTGGAAGTACACGTCGAAGTCGGTGCCGAAGTCGTGCAGGTCGCGCTTGATCTCCTCGAACATGAGGTTCACGCCGACCCGGCGGAACACCTCGTGGCTGTCCGGGGCGGTCAGCGCGCTCGGCTCCTGGCGCAGCACCTCGGCCGCGATGTCGGAGATGTAGCCGCCCGCGTAGCCGTCCTCGGGCGCGGGCTCGCCCTTCGCGGCGGCGATCAGGGACCGGACGAACCGGTCGATCTGCGCGCCCGCGTCGTTGAAGTAGTACTCGCGCGTCACGTCGCCGCCGTTGGCGGCCAGGATCCGGCCGAGCGCGTCGCCGACCGCGGCCCAGCGGGTGCCGCCGAGGTGGATCGGGCCCGTCGGGTTCGCCGAGACGAACTCGAGGTTGACGCGGGTGCCCGCGAGCTGGTCGCCGCGGCCGTAGCGGTCACCCTCGGTGAGCACCTGGCGCACGATGTCGCCCTGCGCGTCGGCGGCGAGGCGGATGTTGAGGAAGCCGGGACCGGCCACGTCCGCGGACGCGATGGCGTCCGTCGCGGTCAGCGCCTGCGCCAGCCAACCGGCCAGGTCGCGGGGCACGACACCGAGCTTCTTGGCGGTCTGGAGCGCGAGGTTGGTGGCGTAGTCGCCGTGCTCGGGGTTGCGGGGTCGCTCGATCGTGACCGCCCCGGGAAGCGCGGCGGGGTCGAGACCGCGGGTGGACAGCACGTCCACGGCGGTCTCCCGGACCAGTTGAGCGAGTGCAGCGGGAGTCACCCGACAAGTCTAGGGAACTGTTGTCGCTGGTCTCGACCGGGTTGCGCGTCCCGGCAGGTGGGAGGCCCGCTGTTGATGTCAACGGCGGGTGACCGGCAGTTGACGGCGACCAGACACGGGGTCCCTACACTGACCGGCGGCATGGGCGTAACACGAGACCTGAGGCGGACATGACCAGCGGCAAGAAGACGAAGGCCGCGCGCTCCAGCGTGGCGGCGGCGCGCTCCTCTGTGGTGACCAAGAAGTCGAAGCCGTGGGGGACCATCATCGCGGTGGTCGCCGTCCTGGCGCTGGCGGGCTCCGTCTTCGGGTACGCGTACTCGAAGATCTCCGAGAAGAACGCCAAGGAAGCGGCCCTGGCCCAGTGGGTCCCCTCGGACACCAACAAGGACCCCTCGGACAAGATCCAGGGCGTGGTGAAGAAGGAGTACCCGGCCGGCAAGCACGTGCAGCCGACGCAGCGGGTGGCCTACGACCTGACCCCGCCCTACGGCGGCCCGCACGACAGCACGTGGGCCAGCTGCATGGGCGTCGTCTACACCAAGGCCGTGCGCACCGAGAACATGGTCCACTCGCTCGAGCACGGCGCCGTGTGGATCGCGTACAACCCGGACCAGGTGTCCGGTGAGGCGCTCGACAAGCTGAAGTCCCGTGCCGACGGCCAGCAGTTCACCATGCTGTCGCCCTACCCGGGTCTCGACAAGCCGATCTCGCTCCAGTCCTGGGGCCACCAGCTCAAGGTCGACTCGGCCGACGACGAGCGCATCGACCAGTTCGTGAAGTCCTTGCGCCGCAACCAGTACACCTACCCCGAGGTCGGCGCCTCGTGCGACTCGTCCACGTTCGACGTGGACAACCCGCCGGCGTTCGTCGCCGAGAAGCCGGGCACCGACGCGGTGCCGATGGACGGTGGCGTCGTGGACAACCAGGAAACCGGCAACACGGCGTCGGTCAACCCGTCCGCGCCTGCCACCACCGGTTCGGCCGCGCCGTCCACCCAGCCGAGCAGCTGATGAGCGACGTCGGGCAGCAGCGCGGGGTGACCGCCACCCGCGCCGTCGTGGTGACGGTCGCGGTCGTGGCCGTGCTGCTGCTCGGCGCCGCCGTGGGGTTGTTGATCAGGCTCCCGGGTTCGGACGGCGGCGCGCCCGCGAAGGACTCGGTGGACGTGGGCTTCTCCCAGGACATGGCCGCCCACCACCTCCAGGGCGTGACGATGGCGAACCTGGCGCGGGACAAGAGCGCGGACACCGCGATCCGCCAGCTGGCGTTCGACATCGAGTCGACCCAGCAGGAGCAGGTGGGTCGGATGAAGGGCTGGCTGTCCCTGTGGGGCATGCCGGAGCAGTCGCCGGACGGCACGCACATGGCGTGGATGGAGGAGTCCTCCTCGCACGCGCACGGCTCGGCCGAGGCGACCGGCGGCGTCGACCTGATGCCCGGCATGGCCACGTCGGCGGAGCTGTCGAAGCTGCGGTCGCTGTCCGGGACCGAGTTCGACGTCTACTTCCTCCAGCTCATGCTGCGCCACCACCAGGGCGGCGCGCCGATGGCCCAGTACGGCGCCACGCACGCCTCGCTCGCCGTGGTGCGGACGCTCGCGGACAACATGCTGAAGTCGCAGACCAGCGAGTCCGAGTACATGAAGCAGCTGTTGACCGCCCGCGGGGCCGGTCCGCTGCCGTAACCCCGCCGCAGGTTTCCCCTCACGCGGTGCGCTTCTACGCGCGTCGTGGCCCTCGTGCGGCCGGGAGTGCTCTCCGTTGGCACACGGGGCAGGTGAATGCGGGCGCGGCACCTGCCCCGTGCGACGGTCTGGAAGGGACCACGTCCCCCGTACTCCCTTCCAGACTCCCCTTGCAACAACGGAAGGACACAACACCCTCCAGGAGGAGGTGCGGTAACGCTACGTCTTAACGCTGACTTTCACACTTCCCCCAATTGAGTGAATCACCAGGTGAAGGAGTGTGATTACTCTCAGAGAGTGACTGGTTCACGGCGTTCGAAAACGAGGTCTCGCGCCGAGCGCAGACCCATCGCCACGGCGCCGCTGAGCACCGCGCCGTCACCCAGTCCACCCGCCACCACGCGTGGTGTCAACGGCGTCGTACGGCGTAGCGCGGCCTCCAGCGGAGGGAGCAGCAGGTCGGTGTTCGTGCCCACACCTCCGCCCAGCACCACCACTTCGGGGTCCACCACGGCCGCCACCGAGGCCACCACGTAGGCCAGCCGCTCGGCCTCGTCGGCCACCGCGCGCAGCGCCCGACCGTCGCCCGAGCGCGCCGACGCGAACACGTCCTTGGCCGTTTTCGCGGTCAGCCCGTGCGCCCTGGCCAGCGCGACCACCGAGTCCGCGGCCACCGCGGCCTCCACGCTGCCCCTCGTTCGGGTGTCACCCTCCCGCGATTCACCGAACGGCAGGTACCCGATCTCCCCCGCCGCGCCCGACGCGCCGCGGAACAGCCGCCCGTCGACCACGATGCCCATCCCGACGCCCGTGCCGACGGTGACGCACACGAACACGTCGACACCCTTCGCGGCCCCGTAGGCGCGCTCGCCGACGGCGGCCAGGTTGGCGTCGTTCTCCACGACGAGCCCCGGCCCCAGCACGGCCTCCAGGTCGTCCAGCAACCCGGGCCGCTCCCAGCCGGGCAGGTTGGGCGCGCGGGTCAGCGTGCGGTCGGCGGGGTTGGGCACACCGGGCGTGCCGACGACCTTCACCACCAGGTCCGACCAGCCGAGCCCGGCGTCGGCCACGGTGCGCTCGGCGAGTTCCTTCACGGTCTTGACCAGCGCGGACGCCGACCTGCACCGGTTGCGCTCGTCCACCCGCGCGACCACCGAACCGGCCAGGTCCGCGACCGCCGCCCGGATCCGCAGCCGGCCGATGTCCACGCCGAGCACGTACCCGGCGGCCGGGTTCGGCTCGTACACCACGGCCGACCGCCCCGGCCCCGCCGTGGTCCGCCCGATGGGCCGCACGAGGTCACGCCGTTCCAGGTCGAGCAGCGCCTGGCCGACGGTCGGCTTGGACAACCCGGTGGCCCTGGCGATCTGCGGCCGCGTCGCCGGCCCGCCGTCGCGCAGTCGCTCCAGCACGGCGCGCTGGTTCAGCACCCGCATGCCCGCGGGGGTGCCCGCTCGGGGCGCCTTCCGGACTGTCACGGCGAGTGAGTCTAGATCTCCCGAAGGGGTGACTGGACAGCGTTGTGGACAACACTCGGGGTTGCCGATCTGCGGGCTCGACAACGTTGTCAACAGCCGATCCACGCATGTCGGCGTCAGGGCGGAGCGCGCAGACGGCGGGCGGCGGCTCGGTTCGGTGTGCGGCGGCGGTGTCCGGTCGACGCGGCAGCCTGACAGCGGCTCGGCGCGCGCACGAGGAGGCCGGGTCCGGATCGCGCGACCCGACGCGCACCGGCGGTGTCCGGAAGGCGGCCGCGCCCCGCCGACCCGGCCGTCGGCACCCCGGTGGTGGCCCCGGTCGAGCAGGCGACCCTGCCCCGACCGTCGGCGGTTCCGGGGTGCCCGCGCCTCGTTGTCGCCCTGACGACGGCTGCGCCGGCACGCGGGTGCGTGGCAGGCTGGTCTCCCGCGACCACCGCACGGGGGGAGCCGGCCGTGAGCGAGATCCTCTTCGCCTCGTCCTTCGAGGACGGACAGCCCCAGCCCCGCTGGACCAGCACCGCCGACACCGGCCCGGACGGCGTGCCGCGGACCGCCGGCGTCGACGGGTCCGACCCCGCCGCGCTGCCCGGCGACGTCACCGACCTGGTGGTCGACGTCGTGGTGGACGCGGAGAACCCGGGCGGCGGCGAGGTCGGCGACAACCTGGTGGACGGCAGCCCCACCACCAAGTGGTTGACCTTCGCCCGGACCGGGCGGGTCGAGTTCGCGTTCGCCGGGCCGGTCGTGGTGCGGGGGTACGCGCTGACGTCGGCGAACGACGCGCCCGAGCGCGACCCGCGCGACTGGGCCCTGCTCGGCTCGACCGATGGCGTCGCGTGGACCGCCGTCGACTCCCGGGTCGGCGAGGGGTTCACCGCGCGGTTGCAGCGGAAGGTCTACGCCACCGCGGGCACCGCCGCGTTCACCCGGTACCGGCTGGAGATCACCCGCAACGCGGGCGGCCCGATCCTCCAGCTGGCCGAGGTCCGCTTCTCCGACGGCTCGACCACGACACCGCCGCGGACCATGCGCACGACCACCGGCAAGGGCGCGACCGGCGGGTACGCCGCGAAGTCCGGCGTGGGGTTCACTGGGCGCAAGGCGTTGCGGTACGGCGGGAAGCACGGCGCGAGCGGCCGGGGTTACGCCTACAACAAGGTGTTCGAGGTCGACCTCCCCGTCACGCGCACGACCGAGCTGTCCTACCTCGTCTTCCCGTCCTACTTCGACCAGGACTACGCGTCGACGTACGTGGCGGTCGACCTCGCGTTCGACGACGGCACCTACCTCAGCGACCTCGGCGTGCCCGACCACGGCGGTTTCGAGCTGTCGCCGCGCGGGCAGGGCGCCGCGAAATCCTTGTACACCAACCAGTGGAACCGGGTGGTGGCGTCGATCGGCGCGGCCGCGGGTCGGCGGATCCGGCG
This sequence comes from Actinosynnema sp. NPDC020468, assembly GCF_040642015.1. Lineage (NCBI taxonomy): Bacteria > Bacillati > Actinomycetota > Actinomycetes > Pseudonocardiales > Pseudonocardiaceae > Actinosynnema > Actinosynnema sp. NPDC020468. The sequence goes on along the minus strand of NZ_JBFAEO010000022.1, from coordinate 39,633 downwards.
GATCCTGGTGGCGTACGACAACCCGCGCGGCCCGGCGAGCTTCGGCGGTTGGGTGGACGACGTCGTGGTGCGGTCCGCGCCGGCGGTGGTCGACCGGCCGCGCCCGTCGGACCACGTGCTGACCACCCGCGGCACCAACTCCACCGGGACCTTCTCGCGCGGCAACACCTTCCCGGCGACCGCGCTGCCGAACGGGTTCAACTTCTGGGCGCCGATGACCGACGCCGGCTCCACGACGTGGTTCTACGAGTACGCGCGCGCCAACGACGAGGACAACCTGCCGCGGTTGCAGGCGTTCACCGCGAGCCACCAGCCGAGCCCGTGGATGGGCGACCGGCAGACGTTCCAGGTGATGCCGTCGGTCGGCACGCCCACCGCCGACCGCGCGGCGCGCGCCCTGCCGTTCCGGCACGACAACGAGATCGCGCGGGCGCACTACTACGGCGTGTGCTTCGAGAACGGCCTGCGCGCCGAGGTCGCGCCGACCGACCACGCCGCGGTGTTCCGGTTCACCTTCACCGGCGACGCGGGGAACCTGGTGTTCGACAACGCGTCCGACGCGGGCGGGTTGTCGGTGAACCCGGAAACCGGTGTGGTGACGGGGTTCTCCGACGTGCGCAGCGGGTTGTCCGTCGGCGCCACCAGGTTGTTCGTCTACGGCGTGGTGGACCGGCCGGCGGTCGGTGGTCGGCTGACCGGGTACGGGCGCGACGCGGTGACCGGGTACCTGCGGTTCGACACGTCGGTGGTGAAGACCGTGACGCTGCGGATCGCCACCTCGTTGCTGGGCGTGGACCAGGCGCGGCACAACCTGGAGCTGGAAGTGTCCACTTCGGACACGTTCGACGCGGTGCGGGACCGGGCGCGGCGGGCGTGGGACGAGCTGTTGGGCCGGGTCGAGGTCGAGGGCGCGACCGAGGACCAGCTCGTGACGCTGTACTCGAACCTGTACCGGCTGTACCTGTACCCGAACGCGGGCCACGAGAACACCGGCACCGCCGCCGAGCCCCGGTACCGGTACGCCTCGCCGGTGAGCCCGGCCGGACCGTCGACGCCGACCCGGACCGGCGCGCGGGTGGTGGACGGGAAGATCTTCGTCAACAACGGTTTCTGGGACACCTACCGCACGTGCTGGCCCGCGTACGCGCTGCTGACCCCGGTGCGGGCGGGTGAGCTGGTCGACGGGTTCGTGCAGCACTACCGGGACGGCGGCTGGATCCCGCGCTGGTCCTCGCCCGGCTACGCCGACCTGATGACCGGCACCAGTTCCGACGTGGCGTTCGCGGACGCGGCGGTGGCGGGCGTGGAGTTCGACCTCGTGTCGGCGTTCCGGGCCGCGCTGCGCAACGCCACCGTCGCGCCGCCGAACCCCGGCGTGGGTCGCAAGGGCCTGGAAACCTCGGTGTTCACCGGCTACACCTCGACCGCGACGCCCGAGGGCATGTCGTGGGCGGTCGAGGGTTACCTGAACGACTTCGGCGTCGCGGCGCTGGCCGGCGTGCTGCACGCGCGCACCGGCGACCCGGAATACCTCGCCCACCAGGAGTACTTCACCCGGCGGTCACTGGACTACACGCGGTTGTTCGACGCCGGGACGGGGTTCTTCCGCGGCCGCAGGCCGGACGGGACGTGGCGGGTGCCCGCCGCCTCGTACGACCCGCGCGTGTGGGGGTACGACTACACCGAGAGCAACGGCTGGACCATGGCGTTCTCCGCGCCGCACGACCCCGGCGGGTTGGCGCGGCTGCACGGCGGCCGGGAAGGCCTGGCGTGCAAGCTCGACGCGTTCTACGCCACGCCGGAGACCGCGCGGTTCACCGGGTCCTACGGCGGGGTGATCCACGAGATGACCGAGGCGCGCGACGTGCGGATGGGGCAGTTGGCGCAGAGCAACCAGGTGGCGCACCACATCCCGTACCTGTACGACTACGCCGGTCAGCCGTGGAAGACCCAGGAGAAGGTGCGCGAGGTGCTGTCCCGGCTGTACCTGGGCAGCGCGATCGGGCAGGGCTACCCCGGTGACGAGGACAACGGCGAGCAGTCGGCGTGGTGGCTGTTCGGCGCACTCGGCTTCCACCCGGTGCAGCTGGGCAGCGGGACCTACGCGATCGGGTCGCCGTTGTTCACCAAGGCCACCGTGCGACTGGACAACGGGGGCGTCCTGGTGGTGACCGCGGTCGGCAACAGCGCGCGGAACGTGTACGTGCGCTCGTTGCGGGTCAACGGGAAGCCGTGGGAACTCGCGTACCTGCCGCACGCCGAGATCGCGTCGGGCGGCACGCTGGAGTTCGTGATGGGCGACACCCCGTCGCGCTGGGGCGCGGACACCGTGCCACCGCCGGTCGCGCCCGGCTTCGGACCGTGGCGGGACCTGACCGCGACGTGGACCGTGACGGCGTCGCGCGACCCGCGACCGCTGGTGGACGACACGTCGCGCACGTCCGGGCGGGTGTCGTGGGTGCGGGTGTCGGGTGACGTGCCGGAGTGCGCGACGTTCTACACGCTGACGTCGGCCCGCGGTTCGGCCGACCCGGTGTCGTGGGTGCTGAAGGGTTCGGACGACGGCGTCTCCTGGTCCACTGTGGACTCGCGGACCGGCGAGGTGTTCCCGTGGCGGCAGCAGACCAGGCCGTTCCGGATCACCGCGCCCGGCCCGTTCCGGCACTACCTGCTGGAGTTCCCCGCCGAGGTCGAGCTGGCCGAGGTGGAACTGCTGGTCTGACCGGCGGTCACCAGGAGATCTCGCGGCACCGCTGGGCGGAGTCGCCCGCCTCGACCTGCAACGTGGCGTGCTCGATGTGGTACCGCTGGGCCAGCAGGGCCTGCGCGGCCCGCAGCACCTCGCCCGGATCCGCGCCGCCGCACGTGGTGAGGTGCGCGGAGGCGACCTCCATGCCGGAGGTGAGCGTCCAGACGTGCAGGTCGTGCGCCTCCTCGACGCCCGGCAGCCCGCTGAGCTCCTGCTGGACCTCGGTGACGTCGAGGCGTTCGGGCGCGTGCTGGAACAGGATGCGCAGCGCGCTCGCGGCGAGCTTCCAGGTGCGGGGCAGCACGAACAGGCCGATGGCGACACCCATCACCGGGTCGGCGTACCGCCAGCCGAACAGCAACGTCACGGCGCCGCTGAGCAGCACGCCCACCGAGCCGATGAGGTCGGCGAGCACCTCCAGGTAGGCGCCCCGGACGTTGATGCTCTCCTTGGCACCGCCGCGCAGCATGAAGAACGACGCGATGTTCGCCACGAGCCCGGCCCCGGCCGCCAGCACCACCGGCAACCCCGGCACCTCGGGCGGGTTCCCGAACCGCCCCGCGGCCTCGACCACGACGTACCCCGCGACCCCGAACAACAGCACGGCGTTGGCGAGCGCGGCGAGCACCTCGGCCCGGTACAACCCGAACGTCCGCCCGCGCGTGGTGGACGTGCGCCGGGCGAGCACGATGGCCGCGAGGGCCATCCCGACCCCCAGCACGTCGGTCAACATGTGCGCGGCGTCGGAGATGAGGGCGAGCGAGCCCGTGCCGAGCCCGACGACGAACTCCACGACCATGAACGCCGCGCCGATGCCGAAGGCGACCCAGAGCCGGCCGAGGTGCTTGGCGCCCCCCGACACACCGTGGCCGTGTCCGTGACCCATGCCCGCGAACATATAGTCACATGCGCATGAGTGCAACTCAATCGTGACGCGCCCGATCGTTGACTTTTACCCAGGTCAACGCCCCAAGCACGAACCCCAGGCGTCGAGCGTCCTGCCTCCCAGCCCACGTGTCCAGCACCCACCACCAACAACGCCCGCACTTACCACGAACGGTCCAGCCACCCACCCCGATCCGGGTGAACCCCCTCACCGGTCACAACACTTCGTAACCCCACGGATCCATCAACCTCGTCGGACCCCACCCCACCAGCCCCGATCCCCGGGCCGACCCCCGGTGAAACCGACTCCCCCGAGTGCGCTAAGCTTTGCCCCGTAGCTACGGCCCCCGTAGCTCAGGGGATAGAGCACCGCCCTCCGGAGGCGGGAGCGCAGGTTCGAATCCTGCCGGGGGCACCATCCTTGACCTGGCCTTCCGGCTGGTTCAAGACCCGTGAACCTCGCGTCATGACACAAGTCGTGACGCGAGTTTTTCGTTTACCGTCCCGTCCATGGCCAGGCCGACCAGCGCACCGCGACGGGAACGGGCAGCATCGACACGCTGCCTTCCGGTACCCCGCGCGCCCACGTCCTCGCCGGCGATCAGCCACCGCTACCCGCCGCATGGTCACCAAACTCGGCATCACCACCACCTTCCACAAACTCCGCCTCCAACCTCATCGCGGGCGGGGTGGACATCCGCACCGTCGCGGGAAGACCCGGCCACTTCGGCGGCGGAACCACCACGCTCAAGATGTACGCGGCCTGGGTCGATGAAGCCGACCAACGCGCCTCCACCACCCTCGGAAGGCTCGAATTCCGCAGCGCAATCCAGATGATCAACACACGGCTCACCGCGAAACACCAACGTTCCTACGGCGGTGCTCCTCCTCGGTCATGCAGGGTCGTCGCTGATTGGCCTGGGTTCTTTGTAGCCGAGGGTATCGAGCACCCGAAAAGTCCATTAGAGGTCGACTACAGTCTGTTGCGGTAACTGCCGTTCTGGACGGCACTGTGGCCTTGCGTCGTTTGCCGTGCAGCTTGCGTTCGACGTCTCACGGGCGTACGACCAGTGGCCGGAGAAGTCGTCCTCGACCCGGTGGGAACGGACCGCGTCCAGGATGCTGCGCAGCCGGCCGGTACGGTCGGCGGCTTCCACGGTCTCGACCACGGCGTCGTGTGCGTGTGTCGATCAGCCATGACCGGTTGGCGAGATCGACCGCGACGGTGAAACGGTGGCACGAGAGGCCTTCGACGTCGTTCGCGGCACCCAGAAATTGTTGCCACACGCCGCGCTGAGCCGAATATCGCAACGCCATTCGGCTGTTGTCAGCAGATTCAGTCCTGGTGGAAGCGTCGCGCAAGAGGCTCGCGGTGATGCGCTAGGCTCGACCGGGCAACAGCCGACAGTCTTACTCCCTCATCGCCCTCGATCGAGCGGATCGACGGCAGCGAGGGGTGGCCCGAGCCGGCAGTCCTACCGATGTCAGCTATTGGCACATTCCCCGCGCCTGCGGGGGTCGCGGCGAGAGAAGTCGTCGCACAGTAGAACGGCCGACCGGGGCCCTGTAACGAACAGGCCCCTCCGTGCCAGCGGAGAGGCCGTTCTTCTTCCGTCGAACACGTCCATCCGTGATTGCGAGGAAGGAGACCCATGTTACGTGGCGAACGTGACCCGGGCGAGGGTAGAGGACCGATCGACCCGAGGTTGTTCGGCATCCTCCTGGGCGCCGTGCTGGTCGCGGCCCTGACCGGGGTGCCCGCGGGAATCGGGGCGTGGTTGGGCGCCGATCGACTCGGCCGGCCGGGCCTGTCCGCGGTGGTGGGCGGCTTGACGTTCCTGGCCGTGTTCACCACCAGCTTCATCAAGGCGCTCTCCTCGTTCCAGAAGCTCATCTCCTGACGTCGCTCTGGGTGAGGTCGCGGTCGTTCGACGGTGGCCTCACCCGGAGGACGTGTGCGGTACCGCCAACGTGATGAGCCCGCAACCGTAGGCCTTCGCCCGACCGATTCCGTTGACGAGGGCCTCCCTGAACGCGATCGGGTCGGTGACGACCAGGTGGCCGTCGAAGCGGACCGCGTCGACGGTGATCCTGGTGCCGTCCTTCTGACCGCTGAGGCGGGGCAGGGGTGACGGGGCCACGTCGGGTCGGCCGTCCGCGGCCGTGGGAATGACGAAGCCGTGGAGTTCGCCCTTGCGGCACAACCAGGCCACCTGGTCGTCCGCCGATTGGTGGGCCACTCGACGGGAGCTGCCCTCGAGCTCCGGTGGACGGCTGTCCCGGGTCGGGTTGGCTTGGAGGCGGAACATCAGCTTGCGGCCTGGGGCGACGGCGTCGACGACCGGTTTCAGGGACCGGGTCTCGGCAGGTCGGGCGAGGTAGCCCGCCGGAAGCTTGCCCCAGTCGGGAGCAGTGAGGCTTTGAACGTAGTGGGTGTAGCCGGCGGTCGAGGGGTCCAGGCGCCACAGCACTCCGTGGGTATGGCGCGCCGGGGTGCCCGCGACGACGTCGGGGAACGCGGACATGAGGGTGCGGTGCATGTCGTGGACGTCGGCGAAGTCGCGGCGGAACTCGCGCGACCTGACGTTCGGGCTGAGTCTGGTCAGGTGCACAGGGGTCCTCCTGCACCGATCATGTCGTCGGTCAACTCGGTGGTGTCCACGAGGACGTGGCGGGTGCGGAAGGCACGGCTTGCGAAGTCGACCGGGTGGTCATGACGTGGTTCGGCGCGGGGATCGGTCGGCGCGCAGTCGCTGACAGTGCGCAGCGGGGTCCGCCGGGCCCTGCGGCGTTCGGCTTCGCGGGCATCGGGGTCGATTTCCAGCCACGGGTGCGTGGCGACGACTTCGCCCGCCGGCACGTCGGACAACGAGTCGGCCGTGCGCAGCGGTCGGGCCGGTACGAAGGCGCGCCGGCCGAAGAAGACCGGCCACTGCGGGCGGTCGACGCAGCCGTGCAGACGGGTCAGCAGGGCGGGGTCGCCTTCGAGGACCACCAGGAACAGCGCGTCGGCGAGGTAGTAGCGCTCGCTGACCACCGTGCGATGCCCCTTGCCCTCGGTGGTGGGCACGTTCTGCGTGGTGTGGTAGTCGCGTTCGAGGATGCCTTCGCGGTCCACCCTTACCGTCATCCGAAGGTCGGCCAGTCCGGCGAGGGCCTTCGTGTCGCCCCGCCGGATGCCGAGCGCGGAGGCGAGCAGGCCCACGACCCCGGACTTGGTGGGTTCCCGCGTGGTGTCGCGGATGACCCCGCGTGACCTCGTGCCCCAGGACTGCATGGGCGCGTCGAAGCACAGGGCTAGCGAGGCGGTCATGCGGTAGTGCCGGCCAGCAGTCGACCGGTGAACTCTTCGATGTCGGTGACGACCTCCTCGTCGGACAGGTGCGGGACGGTTCCGCTGACCGACGCCGCGACGACGGTGCGCAACCCGCCGTCGCCGTAGAAGCGCCTCAGCTGGGCGAAGTGACGGGTGAGCAACTCGGTCGAGGTCACCATCAGGTCCGAACCGGTGACCGGCTTCAGGAAGGCGTTCGCCAGGTTCCAGGCGCCCGCGTCCCGCACGACCCCCAGCAGGGTGTCGGGCATGGTGCGCGCGGCGGTGGAGTTCTGCTTGCCCCCCGGCACCGCGTGCACGAACGCGTGCAGCCACGCCTTGACACCTCGCGCGGCCAGGTCGTCGTCCTCGCCGAGGTTGCGGCTCAGTTGGGCGAGGTCGACGTTGGCGTACCGGTAGTAGCACGCGGAGTTGAAGTCGACGGTGCCGATCATGTCCGCGCCCGAGTCCTCGTCGGCCTTGAGGTCGTCAACGGCGGTGTAGAAGTCGAACTCGTTGACCACGGCGTGAGTGGACAGGGCGTGCGCGACCTGGCAGGCGGCGTCGACGTTGAAGTCCTTGTTGTCCGCGATCATCCGCCCGAACAGCGCCACGTCGACCGCGCCCACGCCGTCCAGGACGTGCTTGGCGGCAGCCGCGGTCGCCTTGTCGGGCTTGGCCTTGACGCCCTTCTTGTCCGCCGCCGCGAGTGCGTCCCAGTTCTCGACGCAGTACCGGGCGAGGCGGTCGATCGACGCGCGCCCGACGAACAGCAGGTACTGGGTCAGGTCCTTGGTGTCGACACCGAATCCGAAACGACCGAGTGCGGCGACGACCACCCGCCTGGCCTCCTCCGCGGGACGGCCCTGCGCGGTCAGCACCTCGGTGGTGCTGCCGACCAGGCGCTTGGTGCGCACACCCGTCTCGGTGTGGTCCAGGCCGTAGTCGTTGAACAGCAGTCGTGCGGCGCGCTTGAGCGACTGGCTCGAAATGCGCGCGCGGTTGTGGCCGCCGAAGGTCGCGGTCTTCGGCTGGCCCACGTCGTCGCGGTTGAGATTGCTGACCGGGAAGGATTGCAGGAGGTGCAGTTCGAGGATCACGTCTGGTCTCCGAGTGCGGCTTCGGGTTCGGGTACGGGTTCGGCGGCATCGGTGCCCGGCGCGGTGGAACGGGTGACCGGCAGGTGGTAGTCACGGGCCCACTTCAGCCGGACCCGGTGGGACTCGTCGCTGCTGCTCTCACCCAGCAGCACGACAAGGTCACCGAGGAGTCGGTGGTGGTCGACCCGGATGTCGTGGGAGGCAAGTAGGCGGACGGTCTGCCGCAGGTGGTGCGCGAGGCCGTCCCGGTCGCGGGCGAGCAGCTGGACGAAGCGGCGGTCGGCGGCGGCCCCGGTCCTGGCTTTCAACTCGCCCATCGACGCGCCCATGCTGCGGCGGTGCGTTCCGGCACGCGGCTGACGGGGGTTGAGCGCGAACAGTCCCGCGACCAGCAGCCAGACGTCCTGCTCGGACTGCGGTGGGTCGTGCTTGAACACGTACTCCAGCGCCTCCGCCTGCTGCCGCGGTCCGGAGAAGATCCGACGCATCCGGGCCAAGGCCTGGCGCGCCTCGGCCGCGCGTTTGCGGTTCTTCGACCTCGCGTCGGACTCGAACTGGTGAAGACTGTCCACAAAGGCCTTGCGACGCCCGTGGACAGGGACGGGTTCGGTCACTCCTCCTCCCGGGGGATGTAATTGCGCACCTCGTGGTCGAAGGTGCGGACGAGTGAGGCCAGCCTGGTCAGAAACCGCTCGAAGTGCTTGGCCATCGGGATCAGGTCCGTCGCCTCCACCTCCGATCCGGTGGCCCACCGCTCGGCGGCGCGCTGCGCGACCTCGCGGACGTGGCGGGACCACGCCGCCGTGGCACGGGTCGACTCCCCGCCTCGCGGCCAGGCCTTCGCCAGATCCCGGAGCAGGCGGGCGAACTCGTCGGTGAGCGTGGGCCAGTAGTCGAGGTCCAACCTGCTCGACGGGGGGGCACGCCGGTCCTTGCGGTAGTCCCGTTCCATGTGGCGCAGCGCGGCCCCGGCGTTGTCGGCGAGCGCGATCGAGGTGCCGACCAACGCCCGCAACGCGCCGTCGTCGGCGCGCAACAACGCCACCGGCGCCGGGACGCGCTCTTCCAGGTAGGCCTCGACCACCGAGCCTTTGTCGTCCAACTGCTGGCCGAGGACACGCAGGGTGTAGACCTCGTCGGCCCCGATCTGCCCGTCTGCCACGTGGTCGGGGATCTTGTGCAGGGTGCGCGGTCTCAGGCGGGACCGGTTGTCCTCCCGGCGGTCGACCAGGAGCAACTCGAGGCTGTGCCGCCACACACCGCGCAGGGGCACGAGCCGCACCGGCAGCAGTGGCTTGTCCCGCAACGGTTTGCCGTTGGCCCCGACCGGTTGCCGGAACGCCGCCATGCACTCGTCCACCACCTGCGACCCCGTGTAACGGTCGCCGGGGGTGATCACCACGCCGTCGACCACATGGCGATCTCCGTCCTCGCGGTGGGTCAGCAGGATGCGCCGGGACGGCCATGTCAGCAGGTCGGTCCACCCGCGTGACGGGCGGGATCCCGGTTCTCCGCCGGGAGGTTCCGGGCACTCCCACACCGGTCGGTCCTCTGGGGTGTTGCCCGTCGGGCGGTCCAGCTCCGGCTGGTAGGGAAGGAGGTTGAGCAGCAGGGTGTCCTTCAGGGTCCCGGCCTCGACAACCACCACCCCCATCGTGTTGCCGGGTGCCTTCTGCGACGACTTGTCCTTGAGGAACGGCGTCTTCATCCCGCCGGGGTCGAAGCACTGGGCCGTGACCAGCCACCGTGCCGCCTCGGCCGGCGTCATCGTGACTCGATCGGCGGCGGTGGTGTGGTCGAACAGAGTGACCTTGTTGCCCGCAGCCAGGTGCGGCACGAGCTTGGCCGGGGTCGAGGGCGTCAGCGCGCCCAGAGCCGGGCACTGGAAGAAGGGGCGACGCGGGTCGAACAGGTTGAACCGAGGCCGCGTCGATTTCAGGTACTTCGTCAATGGTCCGCGGGGTAACGCCCCGGCCGACCACAGCTCGTCCCAACCCTCGTCGTCCGGCGGGCCGAAGGCGCGGTGCACCAGTGCCAATACCAATCGGTACAGGGCGGCGGTCATCGGCGGTGTGTGGCCGACGATGGACCGCAGTTCGTGCGCGCGCGTCAGCAGCTCCTCCAAACCGACCTCGACTGTGTCGCCACTCCCGTCGAGCACCGGAACCCACCGCTCGGTGGTCAGGTCGAAGGCCCTCACAGGTAACCGTCCACGCGCACGCCCCGCTCCTCGCTGTAGCGCAGAACCCACGCCCCCACCCGGCACACACCGTCCTGGAACACCAGCGCGCGGTGGTGGCGCAGCCAGGAAGCACCGGACAGCAGCGGCGGCGCCGCCATGGCACACACGTCGCGCACGACCTCGTCCGGCACGCCGTCCGGCGCCGACAACTCCGCGGAGCTGTCCAGCAACTCCTCCAGCGCCACGTTCGACAGGCGATCCGCGCAGAGGTCGACGGGCAGTGAGCCGGACACCGCGGTCAACCCTCCGGAGGCTACCCGGTTCAGGATGACCACCCGCACGGTGCGCCTCGGCGGTTGCGGCGGTTCAGTCACGACGGCTCCGCCCGCCACGCACCGAGCCGATCCGCTGGGCGACACCGGTCAACTCGGTCAGCCGTTCCACCGCCGCGGGCATCGGGACGTACCACTGCTTCGCCTGGTCCTGAGCGGTGGCGATCGCGCTGCGGTAGGCCTCTGCGGTGCGTTCCCACAGCGCTTCCCAACCCGGCGGGCAGGCGACTGCCTCGTGCGGTCCGTAGACCGCGTCCACGAGGCCGGGCACGTCCTGCGGGCAGGTGATCGCCGGGCGGTCCTTGAGCAGCGCCCACGTCCTGGCCAGGACGTGGAGCGCGTACACGGAGTGCAGGTAGCGGGGAAACCGAGGACCGTCATCGGTGTCCTCGACCCCGATGACGCCGAGCACGAGGTCGCCGCGACCGTCGCGGGTGTGCCGGTGCACCCGTCCGGCGCGCTGGACGATCAGGTCGACCGGCGCCAGATCGGTCGCCATCGCGTCGAAGTCCAGATCCAGGCTCTGCTCCAACACCTGGGTGCCGATCACGATCGCGTGCCGCCGCGTCCCGCCCGCGCCGAACCACCGGCGCAACCGGCCCTCCACCTCGCTCCGGCGCCTGGTGGCTAGTTGGCCGTGGAGCAGCTCGACGTCGGGCCGCTCGCTCTCGGGCAGCCGCTCGACGGCGGCGCGGACGCCGTCGTAGGTCGCCGTGGCACGGGCCACCAGGTTGTGCACCACCGCGACCCCGCGGCCACCACGCGCCCGTTCGACGAGCCAGTCGACGATCGTGTCGTCGGTGACTTCCTTGTCCAACACCACAACCCGGTTCTCGTTCAGCTCGGACGCGGCCACGCCCACCACCTTCGGCGGGTCCGCCTGGGCCACCGTGATCTGCGGGTACACCGCGTCGGAACCGCCACGCGGCACCCCGGACGGCGCACGGTCGAGTCGTCCGGCCTGCCACGCCGCGACCAGGTCCTGACGGCGGTGTGATGGCAGCGTGGCCGACAGCACCACCACCGAGGTGCCGAGCCGGCCGAGCCACATCAGCAGGCGGTCCAGCAACGCGGACATCTGCGTGTTGTAGGCGTGAACCTCGTCGAACACGACGACCTTGTTGGACAACGCCGCCAAGCGGACGAACACGTGTCCGGACCGCACCACCGAGCGCAGCGCCTGGTCGACCGTTCCGACGCCCAGCGGTGCCAACAGGCTCTTCTTCCGGGTGAACCACTCGCCGGCGGCCTCATCCGAGTCGAGCGGGTCGTCCCGCCCGACCTCCCGGGGTTCGACCGCCCTTTCCTCCAGGTACGCCCGCGCGTCCGAGTGCACGAGTTTCACGGTGGCGGGGTCGCCCAGCCGGACGAGGAGGCCTTCGACCACCTCCAGGAACTGGTGGCTGGTCGCCTTGGTCGGCATCCCGACGTAGATCCCACCCAAACCCAGGGAGCGCACCAACGTCGACGCGACCTGCAACGCCAACTTGGTCTTGCCCTCGCCCGTGGGCGCCTCCACCACGAACACCGCGGGTTCCGACATCCCGGCCACGAGCCGCTCGGCGACCTGTTGCGCGGGCCGCTGGTCGGTGTCGTCGGGGAACAACGCGGCGAACGAGGTGTCCGACGGGGCCGACCACCTCACCAGTCGGGCCGTCGCGACGGCCTTGCGCGCCTGTTCCCGTGCTCGCGCCGCATACCCGACGATGTCGAACGCGCCCTCGGGTGACACGTAGTTCCTGACGTCGGAGGCGATCCAGTCGCTGACCGCCGTCACGGCGGCCAGACCGACGCCGGCCACCGGACCGAACCTCACCAGGGACCACGGCAGCGCCTCCGGCTCGGGCAAACCCCACACCCGTGCGGTCGCGAGCACCAACTCGTCGCGCCACCCGGCCCACCGCACCCCGCCGTGGTCGTTGACCTCGTCGCCTGCCTGGCCGACCTGGCTGCTGTCCGGGAAGTAGCCGTGGTGCCCACCCAGTGCCGTGGCGATCCGCACCGCGTCGCGTGCCCGCATCCCCCAGCCCCGCAACATGCCACCCAGGTGCAACGCCGTCACGGTTCCGTGCGGTGTGTCGACGCGCGGAATTCCTTTAGGCCGCTCCAGATGACGTACATCCTCGACCGCGACGCCGTCGAATCGCCGCGCGACCACGTCCGCGCGCAGTGCCTGGAACCCCACTCCGAACTTGCCGAGATCGTGAAGTCCGCAGAACAGGGCGATCCACCCGTCCTCGTCACCCAGGGAGGAAAACGCGGACCGCAACTCGGCCAAGGTCGACGGGCTCAGCAGCACCGGCAGCAGCAACTCGGCCACCGCGGCGGTGTCCAAGACGTGGCACACCAGCGGATGCGGCACCCGCTCCCCCGATGCTTTACCCCAGGGCGCCCATAACTCGGGCACTGACGCACCCCTCCCGCACACCGGCGAACCTCGACCGGAGGGATGAGAGCACACTCCCGGCATCCACGACGGAATGCCAGGCGGCGTGTCGTCACATCGGGTGCGACGTCGCCGGGAAATCCACCGACTCGGAGGGATTCAACGGAAGCTGGCCGCAGAATTGCGTATGCCGGGTCGGTGGAACTCGATAAGGCGCGGCAGAATCCGTCTTCCCGCGCGAAACCGCATGGATGATGATCTTCTGCGTGACGCCGGTCGTGACACGAACCACGATCTACGGTCCGGAAGCGTTCGACACCTACGACGAGACACCGTCCAACGTCGTCCTGCTTTGGGACGACAGCGGTCGTGCGGTCGCCGGCGGAACCAACTACGACGACCAGGACGACCTTCTGTGACCGTAATCGTTGTAGCAGCCTGCCCGTGGGTCTGCGAGGCCACCTCACCCACTGGCTACTGGAGATCTCCCCCGGGGTCTTCGTCGGCAACGTCACGGCCCGGGTCCGCGACCTCATGTGGTCGCGGGTCACCGAACTCGTCCGCACCGGCCGGGCGATCATGGTCCACCGAGCCGACAACGAACAGGGGTTGGGCTTCAAGGTCCACCACCACGACTGGCACCCCGTCGACTTCGACGGCATCCAGCTCATGCTTCGGCCGGCCACGTCGTCACCGGACGCGGACACCACAACGACGCCGAGCACCTCGTGGAGCACCGCAGGCCGCCGACGCCGCTACGGCAACCGCCGATGAACGCGCCGCACCAGCCAAAGGCCGGTCGGGCAGGACTGTGTGCAATGCCTCGTGTCGAGAACAGTGCCAATCCAGGCTCACACTGTGTCTGGTCTTGTTAACACAAACTGAACGAAAACCAGCCAGTAACTTCGTAAACCACCAGGTCAGCAAGTGTCTTCCCCGCGCGAGCGGGGGTGTTCCCCCGGTTGGTGCTGGAGCTGGTGACGGCGCGGATGGTCTTCCCCGCGCGAGCGGGGGTGTTCCTGCCATCGTTCGGTGCGCCTCGCGGGCGCGTGAGTCTTCCCCGCGCGAGCGGGGGTGTTCCCATCATCACGGCCAGCAGCACGGCCATGAGCCTGTCTTCCCCGCGCGAGCGGGGGTGTTCCGACCGGCGATGTGGCGCCACAGTGGGAGCACGGGTCTTCCCCGCGCGAGCGGGGGTGTTCCCCGGAGTACGGCGGGTACGTCGACTACGCGAAGGTCTTCCCCGCGCGAGCGGGGGTGTTCGTGCGCGTGATCGCTCATCCAGACGTGCGAACTCGTCTTCCCCGCGCGAGTGGGGGTGTTCCTTCTGTGAAACTGGTCGGTGCGTGTCGCGTGCGGTCTTCCCCCCGCGAGCGGGGGTGTTCCCGACAGCAAAGAGTCCCGGGCGGTGCGCTCACGTCTTCCCCGCGTGAGCGGGGGTGTTCCCTGCTGGGCCTGGTTGCCGACGTGCTCAAGCACGTCTTCCCCGGCGCGAGCGGGGATTCCGCACCCGCCTGCACCGGACCGTGTCTTACTCGCGCGAGCGGAGGTGTTCCACTCGGCCTGATGCGCGCCGACATCACCCCTATGGCCTTCCCTGTACGGGCAGGGGTGCCATAGCCCGAGGTCGTTGGTACCACCAAACGGGTGAAACTCGCACGGGTGGGCTTAGCCACCCCATAATCGCACGGATGATGATCTTCTTCGTGACGCCGGTCGTGACACGAACCGTGGTTGGCGCGAGCGGTCGCAGAGGTTACAGAGGGTCGCCGTGTTACTGTTTACGCAGGTAGAGGCCTATGTGAATACAGAACTAGGCCCTTCGGAGGCGGGAGCGCAGGTTCGAATTCTGCCGGGGGCACCATCCTTGACCTGGCCTTCCAGTCGGTTCAAGACCTGTGAATCTCGCGTCATGACACCGGTCATGACGCGAGTTCTGTTTTACCGTCCTGCCCTTTGCTCGACCCACCCGCGCAGGTCGGCCCCGCGGGCGTCCGGTGGAAATGCGGAGGTGGGCGCGAGGTGACGACGTCGATCGTCGCGCCGCACGGGCGCTGGGAGCCGTTGACGCCTGCTCGGATCGTCTCGTTGTTGGCGGCGATGCCGTGT
Organism: Actinosynnema sp. NPDC020468; assembly: GCF_040642015.1. NCBI lineage: Bacteria > Bacillati > Actinomycetota > Actinomycetes > Pseudonocardiales > Pseudonocardiaceae > Actinosynnema > Actinosynnema sp. NPDC020468. The sequence continues at coordinate 24,577 of NZ_JBFAEO010000022.1, read as the reverse complement.
TCCTGGTGGATCGCCGGCGGGTACGCCATCGAGCTCGCGGTCGGCCACCGGGTCCGCCGGCACGGAGACATCGACGTGATGGTGCTGCGCCCGGACCAACACCACTTGCACGAGGCCCTAGCGGGTTGGGAGTGCTGGGCCGCCGACCCGCCCGGTGTGCTGCGCCCGTGGCGACCGGGAGAGGTCCTTCCGGCGTCCGTCCACGACATCTGGTGCCGCCCGGGTCCTGGTCGGCCGTGGGGCGTGCAGGTGATGCTCGACGAGACCGGTGGCGGGCAGTGGGTGTCACGGCGCGACCCCGGCGTCCGGCGGGCTGTGGCGACGATCGGGCGAACCACCCCGGACGGCATTCCGTACCTCGCGCCGGAGATCCAGCTGTACTACAAGGCGAGGAACACCGCTCCGAAGGACCACACCGACTTCCTCGCGGCGCTGCCGACACTGTCCACCGGCCAACGAACCTGGCTGAGCCACGCGCTGTCCCGCACCGTCGGCCCTCACCCCTGGCACGACCACCTCACCCCGTGAGCACTGTTCGGCGGGCCGACGGTCAGGTCGCGCCGGCGTGCGCGGGCCAGGCCATGTCGTCCACGGCCAGCCACGGCTCGTTCGCGGCGGCGGTGGGGGTTGTTCCGGTGAACGCGCGGATGTCGTGGTGGAGGTGGGACTGGTCGGCGTAGCCGCCGTCCGCGGCCACCCGCGCGGGAGTGTGCCCGTCGGCCAGGCGGTGGACGGCGTGGTCGAAGCGGACCAGCAGGGCTGCGCGTTTGGGTGTCAGGCCGATCTGCGCGCCGAAGCGCGACCACAGGCGCTGGCGGCTCCACCCCGTTCGGGTCGCGAGGTCGCTCACGCGCACACCGCCCCGGTTGGCGACGATCCGGCGCCACGCCCACGCCACCTCGGGGTCGACCGCCCTGCCCGCCCGGCGCCGGGTGGCCAGTTCCGCGTCGAGCAGCGCGAAGCGCTCCGGCCAGGTTCGCGCGTCGTGGAGCCGCTCACGCAGGCGCGGCGTGTCGCGGCCCCACAGGTCGTCGAGCGCGACGACACCTCCGCGCAACTCCCCGAGCGGGAGGCCGAGCACGCGGTGCGCGGTGAGCGGGGACAGGCGCACCTGCACGCACTCGACGCCCTCGGCACGCACCTCGAACGCGGTGAAGGCGAGCCCGGCGGCCAGACTCCCCGTGCGCATCCGGCCGGCCGCTCCGCGGATGTCGAACAGGCGGTCGCCGAACTCGACGCCCACGGTGACGGCCGGGTGCGGGATGGCCCGGAGTTCGACGGGGTGGCCGGCGCGGATGCGGAACCCGGCCATGTCGACACCGGGCGCGGTCGCCGACGGTCGCGCGACCTCCCAGCCCGACGTGGAGTCGTTCCGGTCGGTGGGTGGCACACCTCGACCCTACGAGCGGCCGGACGGCGCGATCAACCGACCCGCGAGGCGCCGACATTTCTCCAAGACCCGTCACGGGGTCCGCCGGGAAGGTGGTGCCACCACGGACCGACCGACGGAGCAGCCATGAACCGGACGACCTCCCCGCAGGACCGACTCGCCCGCGACGCGGACACCCCGCGCGGATGGCGGGGGTGGAGCCGACGGCGGCGGATCGCCCTGCCGGCCGTCGCCGCGCTGGCCGTCCTGCTCGCGGGGAACACGTTGTCCGTGCTGACGCAGACGGCCGAGGCTTCCGGTGAGCAGGTCGTGCGCCTCCCCGGCGGCGACATCCACGTCGTGCAGGACGGTCCGCCCGGCGCGCCGACGGTGGTGCTCCTGCACGGCCTGGGCGGCTCGACGGCGTGGTGGGACCCGGTGCTGCCGGGCTTGCGGGACCTGCACGTGGTGCGGGTGGACCTGCTCGGGCACGCCGGATCGGCCAAACCGACCGACGGCTACGGCATCGCCGAGCAGGCACGCCGAGTGGGGGCCGTGCTCGACGACCTCGGGGTGCGCCGCGCGATCGTGGTGGGGCACTCCACCGGCGGCGCCGTCGCCACGTCGCTCGCCGAGCAGCGCCGCGAGGCCGTGGCGGCGATCGCGTTGATCGACACCGGCCCGCGGCTGGACGCGTTCCTCGGCGACAGCGTCACCGGCAGCCTGGTGGCCACGCCGGTGATCGGCCAGCTGATCTGGCGACTGCGCACCGACGCCACGATCCGCGACGCGCTGAGCACCGCGTTCACCCGCGAGGTGCGGATACCCGACCGGATCGTCGCCGACGTCCGGGGCATGACCTACCGCAGCCTCACCGCGACCGACGACGCGTCCACCACGTACCTGCGGGAACGGCCCATCCCCGACCGGCTGGCCGCGCTCGACCTGCCCACCCTGGTGATCTTCGGCTCCCAGGACCACCGATGGCAGCCGTCGTCCGCCGAGGACTACCGCCGGGTCCCCCACGCCCGGATCGAGATCCTCGACGGTGTCGGCCACACACCGATGTTCGAAGATCCGGACACCACCGGGAACCTCCTGCGCGACTTCGCCGGCACCGCGTGGCACTGACCGGGGCGAGATCCGTCCAAAGTAGACAGTCGGCGACGTCGTGCACCTTGCGGGTGATCAACGGTGCGATCGCGCGATCTCCACGAAGGCCGCCCTACCGGCCGGCCGCCACGCCGACTACGCACCCCCGGACCTGTGTCGACCCCGAGTCCTCAGCGCGCGAGCGGGGTGTTCCCGACTTCCAGGAGGTCGCAGAGGTTGCAGCAGGTTCGCCGTGTTACGGTTTTCGCAGGTAGAGGCTCTGGCGAACGCGAACCTAGGCCCTGCCGGAGGCAGGAGCGCAGGTTGCCGTCCTGCCGGGGGCGCGCAAGGACGGCAGTATCGACATCCGGACGGTCGGTACTCGAGGGCACCCGCGAGGTGCGACTTCGGGGGCCAACCGGCTGTGTGTTTCGGCCGCGGCGACACCTCGGGCCGAGGTCGTTTCCGGGCTTCCGAGCAGGCCGGCGTCGCGACGAAGCTCCCGCGCGGATCGCCTGGCTAGGATCGACCGCTCCTGCGGTTCGCCTGTCCAGGTGCCACCCACGCCTGGATAGCCTCCCATGGACGCAGTTGGTGCTCGGTTGGAGCAGGAAGGACCACGTGGACGACCGGCTTCGTGACTTCGGCAAGGGCTCGCCGAACTTCGGGCTCCTGTACCGCCACCAACCCCTGCTGTCGATCTACGGCGCCCTGGCCGAGGCGACCGTCTTCACGAACCCGAACTCCTCGCTCGTCCAGGCCGGACAGTTCGGCGAAGTCCTGGCCGAAGAACTCGTCGCCCGCATCGGGATGCGCGTCGAAGGCGACCGCCAGGTCGACCGACTCACCGCTCTGACCCGGGCAGGCGTTCTCGTCAGCGGAATCCGCGAGGACTTCGACAGGCTTCGCCGCGACCGGAACACCGCCGCACACCGGCACCTTTTCGACACCGCGCGCGCACTGGCCGCCGTGCGGATCTGCTACCGGCTCGGCCTCTGGTTCCACGACGCGATCGACGGGCGCCGGACGATCGCCGAGTTCGTTCCGCCCACCGACCCGGGTGACGGCGTGCAGGTCACGGACCCGGCCGAGTTGGCCGAGTTGCGCGAAGCCCTCGACGGTCACCGCCAGGCCCTGACCCAGGCCCGTACCCGCCTGGCCGATTCCGCCGACGCCCTGGAGGCCGAGCGCAGGGCTCGCGCCGAGGCCGAGCGCTTGATCGCCAGTGCCGCGGCCAACAAGGAGGCGCTGCTGGCCCAGGTCGAGCAGCTGAGCGCGCAAATCGACGAGCTCAGGAGCGCCCAGCACGCGCGGTACGAGGAAGCACGCAGGCAGCCGCGCCAGGTCGACGCCCGGCACCGCGACGCGATCGTCCACCAGGCACAGCGTCCTTCGCCCCTCAACGAGGTGCAGGCGCGCGACGCGATCGACGCGATGCTGCGCGCGTGCGGCTGGCTCGTCCAGGATCGCGATCAGGTGAACCCCCTTGCCGGCCGTGGTGTCGCCGTCCGCGAGTTCGCCCTCGCCACCGGCCGCGCCGACTACGTCCTGTACGTCGACGGCAGGATCGTCGGCGTCGTGGAGGCCAAGCGCGAGGGTGACCACCTCTCCAGCGCCGTCGAGCAGAACGACCGGTACGCGTCCGGTGTGCTGAAGGGACACCGTCTCGCGGTCTGGCGGGAGGACGAGCCCTTCGCCTTCCGCTACGCCACCACCGGCGCCGAGACCTACTTCGTCAACCGGTTGGACCCCCACCCCCGGTCCCGTGAGGTCTTCGCCTTCCACCGGCCCGAGACCGTCGCGGACTGGATGCGCCGCGCCGAGGAAGCACCCGCCACGCCCACCCTGCGGGCCGCACTGCGCGGGCTCCCGGTGTTGGAGCCGAACGGACTGCGCCCGGCGCAGGTCGAGGCGATCACCGGCCTCGAGGCGTCCCTTTCCCAGGACAAACCGCGGGCACTGATCCAGATGGCCACCGGAGCGGGCAAGACCTTCACCGCGGTGGCGCAGACCTATCGACTGCTCAAGCACGCCGGGACACGTCGGGTCCTGTTCCTCGTGGACCGCAACAACCTGGGCAAGCAGGCCTACGACGAGTTCCGCAGATTCGTCACGCCCGACGACGGGCGCAAGCTCTCGGACATATACAACGTCGACAGGCTCGGCGCGGCGGGACTTCAGGAAACCTCGTCGGTCGTGATCTGCACCATCCAGAAGATGTACTCCCTGCTCTGCGGCGAGGCACTCGTCGACGACGACCTCGCGGACGAGGCGGCGGACAGCCTGGCCTACGAGGACGATTACGCCGCGGACCAGCCCATCTCGACGTCCTACAACGCGACCGTGCCGATCGAGTCCTTCGACCTGATCGTCGTGGACGAGTGCCACCGCTCGATCTACGGCCTGTGGCGGGGAGTTCTGGAGTACTTCGACGCGCACCTGGTCGGGCTGACCGCAACCCCGACGCCCCAGACGCTCGGTTTCTTCGCCCGCAACCTGGTCGCCCAGTACACCTACCCACAAGCCGTCGCCGACGGGGTGAACGTCGACTTCGACGTCGTGCGGATGCGGACGGACCTCCGGGAGAAGGGCGCGGCGACGATCGAGGCCGGAACGACCGTTCGCGTGAAGGACCGCAAGACCCGGCGGCAGCGCTACCAGGAACTGGCCGACGACTTCACCTACACGACCGGGCAGATCGGCCGGACCGTGGTCACGGTCGACGAGATCAGGGCAGTTCTCATCGCCTACCGGGACAACTGGCCGCGCTGGTTCCCCGGGCGGACCGAGCTGCCGAAAACCTTGATCTTCGCGATCGGCGAGGATCACGCCGAGGACGTTCTCGCCCAGGTCAAGGACGTGTTCGGGCGCGGGGACGACTTCGCGAAGAAGATCACGTACAAGAGCCGTCAGGCCGGCGAGAACCCGGACGAGTTGATCCGCTCGTTGCGGACCTCGCCTCGGCTGCGCGTCGCCGTCACCGTGGACATGATCGCCACCGGTACCGACGTCAAGGCGCTGGAGTGCGTGATCTTCCTGCGCGAGGTCCGCAGCGCGGTCCTGTTCGAACAGATGAAGGGACGCGGCGCCCGGACCATCGACGCGACGGACCTCCAAGAGGTCACCCCGGACGCGGACGGCTCGGTCCGCAAAGATCGTTTCGTGCTGGTGGACGCGGTGGGCGTCACCGACTCCCCGCTGGTCGACGCGAAGCCACTGGTACCGGCAGGCGAACGGCAGGTCTCGCTGGAAAGGCTGCTGGACAAGGCCGGCACGAAGTCGATCAGCGCGGGTGAGGCCGAGATCATGGCGGGGCGGCTGGCCCGCCTCAACCAGCAGTTGACGAACGAGGAGCGGGACCTGCTCACCCGGGCGGCGGGCGGGCGGACCCTGTCGGAGATCGCAGGCGCCATCGTCAGGGCGGTGGACCCCGACGCGCAGGAGCGGGCACTGGCGGAGGGCGGTCGGGCGGCGGCCCGGCAGTTGATCGAGAACGCGATCGCCCCGCTGACCGCGCACCCCGGGCTGCGGCGGCACATCATCGAGATACGGCGGGACAAGGACTACCTGTTCGACGAGGTCACCCCCGTCGAGGTGACCGACGTGGTCGAGATCCCGCGCGAGCAGCGGGCGAGGGAACAGGTGGACCGCTGGAAGAAACTCCTGGAGGAGCACCGTGACCGCCTCGTCGCGATCGACATCGCGTTGACCAGTCCCCGCTCGGTGTCCCCGGCGGAAGCGTACGCCGCGTTGGCGGAACTCGCGCAGGAAATCCGCCGCCGGTACTCGTGGACTCCGCAGTCGTTGTGGGTCTGCTACGAAGACCTCGGCGAAGCACCTCGTCACCCGGGTAAGGAAGCCGGCGTACCGGACCTCATCCCCCTCATCCGGTACGCGTTCGGCGTGGACGCCGGGTTGAAGCCGTACCGGTCGACAGTGGACGACCGTCTCCAGGGCTGGCTGCTGAAGCGGCGCCAGGCGGGAGCGGACTTCTCCGAGGAGCAGTTGTGGTGGTTGCGGGCCATCGGTGACGTGGTGTCGAGCGACGTCGGCATCAGCCCGGCCGAGTTCAACGCCGAGCCCTTCAAGGGCAGGGGCGGCGGCCGGGCGTTCGCACACGCCTTTGCGGGGCAGGACGTCCGTGCCTTGTTGAGCGATGTGAATCGGGAACTGGCTTGAGCGGGCCGAGCGGGGTGGAGCTACCGGCGGGGTGGGTCTGGGCCCGGCTGGAGGAACTGCTGAGCGAGCCCCTCGTCAACGGCCGGTCGGTGAAGACCATGGAGGGCGGATTTCCGGTCCTGCGCCTCACCGCGCTCAAGTCGGAGGGCGTCGACTTCTCCGAGCACAAGGCCGGTGCCTGGACGGCAGAGCAGGCAGCCCCGTTCCTCGCCGCCAGAGGGGATTTCCTGCTGAGTCGCGGAAATGGTTCCCGCCGACTGGTGGGGCGCGGAGCCCTCGTGCACCACACACCTTTGGCAGCCGCGTTCCCCGACACCATGATCCGCGTGCGAGCGCACCCCGACGCCATCACACCGGGCTACTTGAAGCACATCTGGGATTCGCCACTGGTGAGGAACCAGATCGAGAACTCCGCCCGTACCACCGCGGGTATCTACAAGATCAACCAAGGCGTACTGCACAACATCGGACTTCCCCTGCCGCCGCTCGCGGAGCAGCACCACATCGTCGAGGCACTCGAAGACCACCTCTCCCGCCTCGACACAGCGGAACGACTGACCTCGCGGGCTGTTGCCCGGGCTCGGCGCCTCGGCGAGGCCATCTCGTCCATCACGTTGGGACACGACGTGCCGGTCGGCGGTCCGTCCGCTCCGCCGCCCGCGTCGGCCGGGGCAGACGACGGACTGCTCCCCGACATTCCGCCGTCCTGGTCGTGGAAACGTCTGGGGGACATCGCCGACGTGGTCGGCGGGGTGACCAAGGACAAGCAGAAGCAGTCCGACCCGACGATTCCCGAAGTTCCCTACCTGCGCGTGGCGAACGTCCAGCGCGGCTGGCTGGACCTGTCCGAAGTCTCCGCCATCCGCGTACCCCGGACCAAAGCCCTCCACCTCGCCCTGAGGTACGGGGACGTACTCCTGAACGAGGGTGGCGACCGCGACAAACTGGGTCGCGGCTGGATCTGGGAGGACCAGGTGCCCGGCGCCATCCACCAGAACCACGTCTTCCGCGCACGGGTCCGCCAGGACGTCATCCACCCGAAGTTGCTGTCCTGGTACGCGAATGGCGCGGCCCGCTGGTTCGAGGTCAACGGCAACCAAAGCGTGAACCTCGCCTCCATCAGCCTGTCGAAGATCCGACAGCTACCCGTTCCGGTGCCACCCCGTGACATACAAGGCGTGATCGTGGAACGCATCGAACGCCAACTGTCGATCCTCGGTACGGCGGCCGCCCTGTCGCAACAGGCACTGGCGAAGGCCAAGACGCTCCGGCGTGCCCTCCTCGACCGCGCCTTCACCGGCCGGCTCGTCCCCCCGATGCCCGTCGACGAGCCCGCATCCGTGCTTCTCGAGCGAGTTCGCGCCGAGCACGAAGCGTCGGGCAGAAAGGCCAAGCGGACGTCCCGCCGGACCTCGGCCGACACGGAGGCCCCCCGCCCCGCTTCCCCCGACACCGTTCAGCAGGAGCTACCGCTGTGACCTCCGCCCCTCCCGTCCTGGTGCACGCGCAGACCAGCAGCCTGGTGGCCAAGCTCTGGAACTACTGCAACGTCCTGCGGGACAACGGCCTGTCCACGATCGAGTACGTCGAGCAGCTCTCCTACCTGCTCTTCCTCAAGATGGCCGACGAAATCGCCTCCGACCCGTTCACCGAGAAGGAGGCCAGAGCCGTCGTACCGCCGCCGTACGACTGGAAATCGCTCGCCCGCCGCAAGGGCATCGACCTCGAAGTCCACTACCGCAAAACCCTCGAGGTGCTCGCGAAGAACCCCGGCACCACCCTCGGCACGATCTTCGCCAAGTCGCAGAACCGCATCACCGAGCCGGCGCTCCTCGAAAAGCTCGTGGTCGACCTGATCGGCAAGGAGGACTGGACGATCCAGGGCACGGACCTCAAGGGCGATGCCTACGAGGGTCTGCTCGCCAAGGGCGCCGAAGACACCAAGACGGGCGCGGGTCAGTACTTCACGCCCCGCGCCCTCATCGACGCCGTGGTCGACGTGATGCAACCGCGGCCCGACGACTCGATCACCGACCCCGCCTGCGGCACCGGCGGCTTCCTCATCGCCGCGCACCACTACATCCGCGCGAACCACCTGCGGGACCTCACCCGCGAGCAGCGGCTCGCACTCGGGTCCGGCACGATCTGGGGCAACGAGCTGGTCACCGGCACAGCCCGCCTCGCCGCCATGAACATGCTGCTGCACGGCATCGGTGACGCCGACGGCCCCTCGCTCATCACCGTGGGCGACGCCCTCGCCGAACAGCCTCGTCGGCACGCGTCCCTGGTCCTCGCCAACCCGCCCTTCGGCAAGAAGTCCGCGATCACCGTCATCGGCACGGACGGCAAGGCCGAGAGGGAGGACATCTCCTACGAGCGGGACGACTTCCGCGCCACCACCACCAACAAGCAGATCAACTTCCTCCAGCACATCATGTCCCTGCTGGAGATGTCCGGCCGAGCTGCTGTCGTCCTCCCGGACAACGTGCTCTTCGAAGGCGGTGCGGGCGAGAAGGTGCGTCGCCGACTGCTCGAGGAATTCGACCTGCACACCATCCTGCGGCTGCCCACCGGGATCTTCTACGCGGGCGGCGTCAAGGCGAACGTCCTGTTCTTCGACAAGATGCCACCCCGCGGCGGTGGCGCGCCCAACACCTCGAAGCTCTGGGTGTACGACTTCCGCACCGCCAAGCACTTCACCCTCAAGAAGCACCCTCTGGGCAGGGCGGACCTGGACGACTTCGTCGAGGCGTACCTGCCGGGCAAACCTCGCGACGAGCGGATCGAGTCGGAGCGGTTCAAGTCCTTCGACCACGAGGAACTCATCGTTCGCGACAAGGTCAACCTCGACATCACCTGGATGAAGGACCCGGCGCTGGACGACGCCGACAGCCTGCTGCCGCCCGAGGTGATCGCGCAGGAGATCGTGGAGGACTTCCAGGCCGCGCTGAACGAGTTCGCAGCCATCGCGGAGGCACTCGGCGGCGAGGTTCCGGCCGACGTCGACGCGATCCCGTCGGACGAAGCAGGGTGACGACATCGACCTGGTTCGGGTCGACGGCGCCGAACGCGCCGGGGGTTCCGGCGCGCCCGGCGGGGTCCGGTCGGCTACATCACCGGCAGGCGGCGGCCGTTGCCGTACTCGCCGGAACCGCCCGCGAGGGTGTCCAGGTCGGCGTCATCGATCTCCGTGACGGTGGCGGTCTCCGCGTCGTCCGGGATCGGGGTGTGCCGGTCGTTCGTCATGGGTTCTCCTCGGTTGGGGGCGCGGTGGTCCGCGTTCGCCGCGGTGGTCCGGTGGGCTCGCGATGTCGCCTTTCGGCCACGCCCCAAAGCTAGGGCGGGGGTGGTTGGGCGACCACGCGGAAGCGCACGCGGGAACGTCCGCAGAACCGAGGAAGAGTTTCTGCCTGAACCGATTCGCGGCGCCGGGCGTCGGCACGCGCGCGGGAAAGGGGTCGTGGGGGGGGGGGGGCGGCGGGGCCGCGGGGTGGGATGAGGGAACCCGCACTAGGAGGGCGGAGGCGGCGAGGCGGCGCGCGCCCCGCGGGAGCCGCG
>NZ_JBFAEO010000022.1:0-14369 GCF_040642015.1 Actinosynnema sp. NPDC020468 | reverse complement strand
CGGGGAGTCCCGCGGCACGACCTGGTGATCATCAGACGCCGGAGATCTGGCGGATCCAGCTGCGGGCCGCGCCGACCGAGGCGTAGTCGGTGACCGTGGAGCGGTTGCTGGTGGAGGCGACGCCGACCTGGATTCCCTTGTCCAGCATGGGACCGCCGGAGTCGCCGCCCGCGACCGCGCCGTTGGGGGTGCGGGCCTGGATGGACGGACCGCCGACGTAGTCCTGGGAGTTGACGCTGGAGATGGTCACCTCCGCCTTCTTCAGCACCGGGGACTGGTTCTGGCCCTCGTTGTCCTTGCTGGTCGAGCCCCAGCCGTAGACGGTGGCCGCGTCGTTGACCCTGGCGTCGCCGGTGCCGGACGCCAGCTTCGCGAACGTGGTGCCGCCGTTGGCGTTGAGCTTGAGCAGGGCCAGGTCGCCGCTGCCGTAGGTGTAGACCGCCGACGCCTTGACGTGCGTGCCGCCGTTGGACTGGTTCGACCCGACGTACAGGTCGATGTCGGAGATCTGGCGGTTGTTGCTGTCGAACACGCAGTGCCGGGCGGTCAGCACCCAGCGCGCCGCGATGAGCGTGCTGGTGCAGAAGTAGGTGTAGGTGCCCGAGTGGCCGTTGAACCTGGTGATGTAGCCCGGGTTCTGGGCCGTGCTGCCGCCGATGATGGCGGGCGACGTGCCCGTCGGCGTCGTCGGCGCGGCGACGGCGGTGGCGGTGGTGAGCGCGCTCAGTGCGGTGACGCCGGCGGCGAGCAGGGTGGCCGCGCGGACGAGCCGCCCATGAGACTGACGCATGGGTTCTCCTTCGGATGACCCGCAGGGTGCAGGGTGCAGGGGTCCGGATCGGTGATCCGGTGGTACCGGACGAACGTAGATCGGCCGTCCGGCGGAGAAACCCCGCTGGAAGTAGCACGGTTTTCAACTGGAAACGACCCGGCGAAAGTCGGGTTGTGGCAAGAAGATCCGGCGTGATAGCACCAGACGTTCACGGAGGGTGGCGCCCCGGCTGCTCCCGGTGCGCGAACGAGGCGTCATGGCGATCATCAACCGACCCTGGCCGGGTCCGCACGAGCGGTTGGCCCGGGCGCTGGCACTGGGACCGTTCCACCACGCGCTGTCCCTGGCGATCGACCGCAGCGGCCTGAGCCTGGCACGGGTGCGGAACCGGCTCGACCTGGCGGGGGTTCCGGTCAGCGTCACGACGTTGAGCAACTGGCGGTGCGGCCGGACGGTGCCCACCCGCGGTGGCTCGCGCCGGGCGGTCGAGGTCCTGGAGGCGGTGCTCGGGCTGCCGCAAGGGTCGCTGACCGCGCTGCTCGACCACGCCGAACCGCACCACGCCGACCTCCCGCGCCGCGTCGTGGGCGGGGAACGCTTGTGGGGCAACCGAAGCGGCGTGCTCCCGCTGCTCGCCGACCTCAGCGGGAGCCGGGACCTCCCGCTCGTCATCCTCGACCTGTGCGAGTCGGTGGAGGTCGACGCCGACCGCCTCCAGCGCCGGCACCGCGTCCGCGAGGTGGTGCGCGCGGTCGCCGACGACGCCCGCACGCGCGTCGTCCCCGCGCGCGGCGGCCCGGGGCGGGCACCGCGGCTGATCACCACCCGGTACTGCGCGCCGGGACGCGTCGAAACCCTGCCGGAGCAGGGGTTCACGATCATGGAACTGGTCCTGCCCCGTGCGCTCGCGAGGGGTGAGACGGCGATCGTGGAGTACGAGTACGACTACACCGACGACCGGCCGGACACCACGATCAACCGGTTGTTCCGCTACCCGATCCGCACCCACCTGCTGGAAATCCGGTTCACGCCGGGGGCGCTTCCGGTTTCCTGCCGGTCGTTCAGCCGCACCTCGTTCTCGGCGCCCGAACGCGATGTGGCGGACGTGTTCTTCGCTGCCGGCACACCGGCGCACGTGTTCTCCACCGACGTGTCACCCGGAATTCGCGGAGTCGCCTGGGACTGGGCGTAGCGGAAAATCCCGGCACGCTCGTACCGGGGATTTTCCGCAGCGATACCGCCGGCTCAGGAAAAGCCGACGCAGGCGTAGCCGTTCTCGGCCCAGAAGGTCGGCGTGACCTTGAACCACCCGGTGCCGCACACGTACAGGCCGGTGCCGCCCCAGTCCTGGTTGATGGGCACGGTGAACCCGGTGGACGAGGGCGAGTCCCCGTTGGAGTAGTTGAAGTAGGGGCTGGCCAGCTGGAAGTGGCCGTAGAACGGGGCGCAGTTGTTGTCCACCCTGGCCGAGTTCACGTGCCAGCTCACCGGGCCGGTGCGGGTGTAGTCGACGGACACCTTGACGCACTTGTTCGCCGCTTCACCGCTGGCGTTCGCAGCGGGTGCCGCGACCACCGAGATTCCCGCGAAGGCCAGCGCCGCGAACGCACTCGCCGCAATTTTCCGCGCAATGGACAAGACTCCACGCCTTTCGATTCGGGGGGCGGCCGAATGCGCGAACCCGCAATCGACCGCAGTCCCCCGGCCCGCGCGGCGCCGAATTCGGCGCCCCGACGAGCGTATCGCCGCCGACCGGGTTCGTCTCTACTCTTTCCGGTCGCACCTGGTGTCCTCGCGGAGGTACCGCTACTGCGCCTGCCGCACACCGCCGTCGACCGGTTGCCGGTAATTGCCGGCACCCCCTACAAAGGCCCGGTCCCGATTCCCCGGCACCCGGTCGACCCGGTGCCGCCGTGCTCAGTGCCCGGTGAGCCGGATGGCGCCCTGGATCTCGCCCTCGGCCGCGCCGTGGGGCAACTGGATGGCCTTGAGCTCCAGGAACTCGCCGAGGCCGTGCGGACCGCACTGGCGACCGAAACCGGACTGCTTGAAGCCACCGAACGGCGCGGTGAAATTCAGCGGCGCGCCGTTGACGTCCACCTGGCCGGTGCGCACGCGGCGGGCCACCTCCAGCGCCCGCGCGTCGCTCGCCGACCAGACCGCGCCGTGCAGGCCGTAGTCGGACTCGTTGGCCATCCGCACCGCGTCGTCGGCGTCCTCGTAGGCGATGATCGACAGCACCGGGCCGAAGATCTCCTCCCGCGCGATGGTCATGTCGTTGCGCACGTTGGCGAACACCGTCGGGCGGATGTAGTGGCCGCGCTCCAGGTCCGACGGGCGGTCCGGGCCGCCGGCGACCAGGTCCGCGCCCTCCTCCCGGCCGAGTTCGACGTAGCGCCGCACCCGCTGGAGCGCGGCCTCGGACACCAGCGGTCCGACGGCGGTCTCCGGGTCGCGGGGATCGCCGACCCGGTAGCCGTCGGCGAACTTCGCGGCCAGCGCGGCGGCCTCGTCGTGCCGCGCGCGGGGCACGAACATCCGGCTCCAGGCGAGGCAGGTCTGGCCGCTGTTGAGGCTGATCTGGTCGACGCCGATCCGCACGCACTGCTCGAGGTCGGCGTCGTCCAGGATGATGTTGGCGCTCTTGCCGCCCAGCTCCAGGTGCACCCGCTTGACGGTGCGCGCGGCGACCTCGGCGACCCGGCGGCCGGCGCGGGTCGACCCGGTGAGGGTGACCATGTCGACGCCGGGGTGGGCGGCCAGCGCCTCGCCGACGGTGGGGCCGTCGCCGCTGAGCAGGTTGAACACGCCGGGCGGCAGGTCGCACTCGGCCAGCACGTCGGCCAGCAGAAAGGCGTTGAGCGGGGTGATCTCGCTGGGCTTGAGGACCACCGTGCAGCCGGCGGCCAGCGCGGGCACGACCTTCTGCACGATCAGCGCCAGCGGCAGGTTCCACGGGGTGATGCAGGCGACCACGCCGGTGGGCTCCCGCAGCACCAGCGACGAACCGAGCCGCTCCTCGAACCGGTGGCCGGGCAGCAGGTCGAGGTAGGAGCGCACGGTGTCGACGGCGAACCCGAACTGGAGGAACCGGGCGACCGTCAGCGGCGCGCCGACCTCCAGCGACAGGGTTTCGGTGAACACCTCGGCCCGCTTCCGCAGGCCGTCCAGCAGGGCTGCGAGGGCCTGGATCCGTTGCGACAACGGGGTTGTCGACCAGCGGGGGAACGCGGCGGCGGCAGCGGCCACCGCGCGGTCGACGTCGGCGGCGGTCGCGGCGGGCACGCTGCCGACCACCTGCTCGGTGCTGGGGTCGGACACCGCGAACTCGGCGGAGCCCGCGGGGGTACGCCAGTCGCCGTCGATCCAGAGGGCGTGGCGGGTGGTGTGCGCGGTGGTGGTCATGGGTCGGCTCCTCAAGCCTCGTCGGGATCCGGGAGCAGCACGACGCTCTCCTGCTCGTGGGGGTCGGTGCGCGCGATGATCGCCACGAGGTGCTCGGTGGTGCTGGGGTTGATCGCCTGGTGCGGCACACCGGCCGGGATGTAGACGAAGTCGCCCGGGTTCGCGGTGACGCGCTTGGCCAGGTCCGCGCCGTAGCGGCCTTCCGCCACGCCGGAGATCACGTAGATCGCCGACTCGTGGCCGTCGTGCCGGTGCGGGTTGTCCCTGGCGCCGGGCGGGATGCGCACGAGGTGCATGCACAAACCCCGTGAGCCGGCCGTTTCCGTCGAGATGCCCGCGAAGAACGCGTGCCCCTGTTTGCCTTCGTAGGTCTGCCCGGAGGGCACCACCACGATCTCGTCGGTCATGCGCTTTCCTCTCCACTGCCTGGTCGCGGCACGCCGCCGAACGCGCCGGTCGCGAAGTACACGGAGACGCGGGGGTCCGCGCCACCGCGGTACCCGACGTAGGTCTGCACCCGCGAGGTGGCGGGCGATCCGACCGCGAGCGCGTCGAGCGCGGCCAGGTAGGACGTCGGGTCGACGCCGGTCGCGCGCAGCAGCGCCGTGACCCGCCCGGCCGCGACGGCGTCGTCGGACACGTTGGGGCACAAGGGGAAATAGGAGACCGTCGACCGGGGAACGGGGTCGCCCGGCCGGAAGACCAGCGCGGTGATCGGCGGTTTGCCCGGGTACGGGCCGTCGGTACCGAGGAGCTCCCGGCACAGCCGCGCGACGCTGCCCGGCTCGTGCTCGGCGGCGCACGCGGCGAACCGCTCGATCCCGGCCGCGTCGACGCCGGCGTGCGTGAAGTAGACCTTGACGCGGGCCCGGTCGCGCGGCACCAGGTCCAGGGCGAACAGGGTCGGCGCCCGGTCGCCGTGGTCGCGGGCGTACCGGTCGGCCGCCACCGTCCACGCCGGACCGATGCCCAGTCGTCCGGCCGCCTCGGCGAGCACCTTCCCGGCGAGGTCGACGCCGTGCGCCCGCGGGTTGAGGTAGGCCTTGAACCACGGCGTGCCGTCCTCGTCCCACAGGACCGCGTCGAGCACGCTGAACGGACCTTCCGGTCGTGGTGCGAGGAACAGGTCCTCGACCTGGAGGTAGTCGTCGAGCACGACACCGGGGTGCCGGGCCAGGTCCCTCGTCGCGGCAACCGAGGTGTCCTGATTGGACTCGGGCGTGGGCGGCGTTCCCAGCGGCTCGTAGTAGGCCCGGACCTCGACGCCGCGACGTGACCACGCCACACCCAGTTCCAGCGGCGCGCCGTCGCTGGAGGCGTAGGAGAAGTGCCCGCCCAGGCCGGTGACCGGGTCACCGCCCCACGGGGACACCAATGCGCGCAACCGCTCGACCATCCGGGCCCGCCGACCGGGTTCGAACTCCAGCGCGGTCAGCGCCCGGTCGAGCCCGGCGCACCCGAGATCGGCGTAGGAGGTGGGCGGATTCCCGGCGGTCACCGGGAAATCCCTTGGTGTCGGGGACTCGGCCACGCGCCCCGTCGTCCGGGCACGCCGAACAGCAACAACGACATCGTCACCAGGATCACCACTTCGATCGCGGCTCTCGCCGACGGTCAGGTGGAACGCGTGCTTCCGCTGCTCTGTCCACAGTGGCGTCCGGGCGGGCCCCGGCGCCACACCGCTTGAGGCATACGAATCCTGCGGTGGCCCGGGGCGGGCGTCAATGATGCGCCGGTGAACATATCCACGCCGCGCGGGGTCGCCCGCCCGGCGCGGTGCTGAACGAATCGGCCGCGCCCGCCGGCGGGCGACCCGCGCGGAACAACCTCGCTTTTCGGCCTATTGCCCCGAAATCACCCGACGGTCGGCCGCGATCAGGAACGGCGCGGTGCCGCGAGGCCGAGGAGGCCGCAGCCGTAGGCCGGTCGGGATCACGAAGCCGTGCCGCTCGCCCTTGCCGCAGAGCCAGGCGACCTGCGCCTCCGCCGTGCGGTGGGCGACGTCGGAGGCGATCCGGTCGCTCACGGTCGTCAGCGCGGCCGGCGCCGGCCCGGCACCCACCCCGAGCCGCACCCGGGCCCACTCCCACTCACCCGGGTCGCGCAGTCCGAGTGCGCGCGCGACGTCGACCACCATGGCGTCCCGCCACCGCCGCCGCGATCTCGGCCGCGTCCCCCGAGACCGCGAAGGCCGTGCGCAACTCGCCGAGACAGGTGGGTCCGAGCAACACCGGCAACAACTCCCCGGCCACGGCTGCGATGTCCAGGAGGTGGCCGAGGAAGCGCCCGACGTCCCCTCGATCAGGAATCGACCTGGTCGACGTCGATCTGCGGGTCCTTGCCCATCGCCTCACCGACGAGCCGGAGGAGGGCGTCCTGCCGGGCGCTCATCGCGGCGTCGAAGTCGTCGCGGCGCAGCGCGATCGCCGAGATCAGGTGCGACTGCACGTTCCGGTCGACCTGTCCCGGGGTGGTGTCCGCGGTCCTGGTCAGGCCGCGGAGGTAGACGGACGGTGCGCGACCGCCGATGAGCCGGTTGGTGCGAGCGGTCAGCGGGGTCTTGTTCAGGATCGAGTTGTAGTCGCCGGGCACGATGCCGCGCCTCTCGCACCAGACCTTGGGGAACACGTGGTGGATGTCGACCGCGTTGTCGAAGTAGTTCTCGTCCGACATGTCCGATCCGGTGCCCCAGTCCACCGGGCCGGCCTGGAGCAACAGCGCGTAGATCCCCTTGTAGGCGGCGGAACCCCGGGTTCGCAGGGACCGGAGGCGGCTGGCGAAGAACTGGGCCTCCTGAACGGTGCGGGGTTCTCCGCCCCGGCCGGTCACCCAGGCGACGACCTCGGGCACGTCACGCGCGAACCGGGTTTCCGTGGTGCCGCCGTACAGTTCGCCGAACACGCCGGACCAGTACCAGCGGGAGATCTTCCTCCGCGCGCCGACCGTCTCGGCCTTGCCTCCCAGCAGGGCGAAGATCGCCGCCAGCGGGATGAGTTGGCTGCCGTAGGGCAGGAACCGGGTGTCGAAGATGTGCTGCGAGTGCAGGAACTGCGCGGCCGACTTGAATCCGCCGGTCACGGTGGGCGCCCACTTGCGGTACTCGCTCAAGGCGAGGTTGAGCATGTCGGCCCGTCGACAACCGATGCGCGGGGCGGCGATCTCGTCCCGGCCGCCCTCGACAGCGGCCTGGTGGCGCTCGTGCGTGGCCAACAGGGTCACCGCCTGGAGGAAGTCGGTGTTGGCGACCTCGGCGAGAATGCGGTACGGGCCACCGCTCCACTGCGCCCGACGGTCGACCCAGTCACGGCGCAGGTCGAAGTCGTCGGCGGCGAACGTCGCGGTCAACAGCTCGAAGACGGTCAGGGTCACCCCGCCGGTGTTGACCTTCTCGAAGACCTGGCACACGGCCTGGCGAGGCGTGCTCTTGCCCAGTTCGATCACCGGCAACTGGTACTGCTCGAACCGCCGGACCACCGCCTCGTGGAACCTGCTCCACAACGTCAGGTTCTCCTGCTGCCGCTCGGGCGAGTGCTGGACGAACCCCATCATCCACTGCATCGAGTTGAACACCGCCGTGCACGGGAACATGCGGTTCGCGTACTCCTGCTCCGGCGAGGACAGGTCCACCAGGGCGTGCCCCCGGAAGTCCACCCGGACCTTGCTCTCCGGGACGAAGACCACCGCGTCCTCGCGATCCCCGTCCCCGAGGAGGGCCTTCTCCATGTCGATGTAGAACCAACCGCGCGTGGCTTTGTTGCGGACGTCGTGGGTCTTCACCGACGAGTCGCTGAACAGCGACTGGTAGAGCGAGGTCAGTCGCTGCTGCCCGTCCAGGATCAACCGGTCGGGTACGGCGACGGAGTGGGGCGCTCCTTCGACTGGCCTGGTCTTGAAACGGACATCGCCGCCCTGCTTCAGCATCATCACGGTCCCGGCCGGATAACCGAGCGAGATCGACGCGATCAGGGCGACGATGTTGCGGTCGGGCCAGACCCAGCCCCGCTGGAACTCGGGTAACTGCGCCTCTCCCTTGTCCACCTGGGTGAGCAGGTCCTTCAGGAACTCCTTCTCGATGCCGAAGGACTCGACGCCCATGTGCATTCTCCCCTCCGCGGTGCCGTCGACGGCAGTATCGCGCGGTCGGGGGAAAAGGTTTCGCCCATTGGCACGGCGATCGGCTGGTACCTCGTCATGTGTCGCGGTGGGCCGGGCGGTAGGTGGCGAGGAGGAGGGCCAGGCCCGAGAGGAGGACCACCACGCCTGCCCACAGGGTGTGTTCGGCGTCGACGCCGGTGTACGCGAGCGCGGTCGTGGGGGTGGTCGGGCGGTAGACGGCTTCCGGGATCAGGGAGTCGGTGCCGCCGGTCGCCGGTGGGGTGGTGGGGTTCGCGGTCGGTGGGGCGGTCGGGGTGGTGGCGCAGTCGGCTCCCAGGTTCAGGGTGACCGGGTCCAGGTCGGTTCCCGCCTGGTAGAAGCCCGCGAAGGCCTCGGCGCTGGTCAACGTCGCCGGGACGGCGGGCCAGGTCAGGAGGCCGTCGGTCGGGATCGCCGCCGGGGCGGTCAGGTGGGCCAGGTCCACGTCGGGGAGGTTGGTCGGCTGGGCCGGTGCGCCCTGGGTGGCCTTCAGCTCCACGTCGGCGTACAGGGTCGTCGCGCCGTTCGCGGTGGTGACCCACGGGTCCGAGAGCAGCAGGGTGAAGAAGTGCGTCGGGTAGGCGAAGGTCACCGTGCCCCGGTAGCGGACCGTGAAGGTCGTCGGCGAGGTGTAGTCCGCCGAGTCGAACGTGAACCGGTACGCGCCCGTCGGGACACCGGTCGGGTTGGGCACGCCGTCGCGGACCACCTCGTCCAGGGCGGTGATCGTGGCGCCGTCGGTCGCGGTGATGGAGTTGCCGGTGGCGCCGGCCAGGCCCACGCCCACGTACTGGCGGAAGCTCTTCTTGAAGCCCCACACCAGGTCGCCCTGCCGGGCGTTCGCCGCGGTCAGGTCGCAACCGGGGGCGGCGGTGGTCGTGGTCGTCGTCGTCTCGGCGGCGGCCCGCGCCGGGGGCGCGGTGGTGGTGGTGGTCGTCGTCGTCGTCCGAGGCGGCACGGTGGTGGTCGTCGTCGGGGCGACCGTCGTGGTCGTGGGCGGTGGCGTGGTCGTGGTGACCGGGGTGGTGGTCGTCGGGCCTTGCGCGGCCAGGAACAGCAGGCTCGCGATGACGGGGATGCTCATGCCTTTGCCTTCTTCCGCTTGCGCAGCACGACGACGGCCACGACCACGATCACGAGGAGCACGCCGGCCGCGGCGGGCCACCAGCGCGTCGGGGACTGCTGCTCGGCCACCGCGGCCGGGGCGGCGACCGGGGTGGCGGCCGCGGACACGGTCAGCGCGACCGTGCCGACCGCACCCGACGTCGACCCGGTGAACTGCAACGCGTGCGCGCCCGCCGGCACGTCCGCCGGGATCGCCGCGGTGTAGGCGACGGCGCCGGCCGCGTCCGCCTTGGCCGGCGCGAGGAACAGCTTCTGCTCGCCCAGCACGACGGTCACCTGCTCGTCGGCGGCGAACCCGGACCCGGTGACCGGCACCGTGCCACCGGCCGCGACCGCGCCGGAACCCGCCGTCAACGCCGCGGCACGGGCGGGCAGCGCGGCGGTGGCGGGAGGAGCCGCCGCCGTCGGAGCCGGCGCGCCGGTCGTCGGCACGGCCGCGGGCTGCGTCACCCGCGGTTGACCGGCGGGCGCGGCGAAGCGGATCGGGGTGAAGGTCTCGTTGGTGGGGTTGACCACGCCGTGCGCGCCGATGGTGATGATGCCGCAGGTCACCTTGGTGCAGTCGACCTCGGAGGTGGTGCCCGAGCGGTCGGCGGCGCGGAAGCGGGCGCCCGGGATGACCATCCGCGCGCTCCACGTGCCGTCCGCGGCCACCACGCCGCCGTTGGCGCTGCTCGCCGTGTCACCGCCGGGGAACGCGACGAACCGCTGGTAACCGTTGTTGTCCTTGGCCTCGCTGTCCTGCACGTACCGGTACGTCGCGCCGACCGCGCCGCCCTTGCTGGGCTGCCACGCGCCGTCCGCGACCCACCCGAACAGCACGTAGATCCCGCCGTGCGCCTTGGCGATGGACTGGAACCCGCTGCCGCCCACGTCGACCGGCGTCGCGTAGTCGGGGTCCGCGGTGGTCGCCGACACGCTCACCCGGGCCGCCGCGTCCGCCGTTCCCGGCAGCAGCGCCCCCGCGACGAGGACGGCGGCCGCCGCACCGAAGACCTTGGCTACGAAAGACACTCTTGCTCCTCTCGGGACCGCACGGGAAGCACGACGGGAACACCCGTGCGCGGGTGCGGGAAGACCTCGACGGGATGCCGGTACACGGCGGTGAGCAGCTCGGCGGTGCACACCTCGGCGGGCGGGCCGACGGCGGCGATCCGGCCCGCCTCGAGCACCGCCACCCGGTCCGCGTGCGCGGCGGCCAGGCCGAGGTCGTGCAGCACCACGAGCACGCCACCGCCGGCGCGCGCGTGCCGGTGTGCCAGCGCCAACACGAGTTCCTGGTGCCGCACGTCGAGCGCGGCGGTCGGCTCGTCCAGCAGCAACGCCGGTGTGCGCTGGGCGAGCACGCGGGCCAGCGCGACCCGGGCCTGCTCGCCGCCGGACAGCGTCGGGTACGCCCGGTCGGCCAGGTGCCCGACGCCGGTGGCGCGCAACGCGGCGTCGATCTCGGCCTCGTCGTCGTCCTCGGCCGGGGTGCCGTGCCACGGCGCGCGCCCCATCTCGACCACCGACCGCACGTCGAACGGGAACGAGACCGGGTTGTGCTGCGGCAGCACGGCCCTGCGCCGCGCGGCCTCGACGGGACGCCAGTCGCCGACGGGCACGCCGTCGAGCAGCACGCTCCCGTCGGCCTTCGGCAGGTCGCCCGCGAGCGCGGAGAGCAGCGTCGACTTGCCGGCGCCGTTGGGACCGACGAGCACGAGCACCTCGCCCGCCCGCAGTTCCAGCGACACGCCGTCGACCAGCGTGGCGCCGCCGATCCGCACCGTGAGGTCCGCGGCCGTGATCACGCCCAACCCCCTTCCCTGGTCCGGGTCCGGCGCAGCAGCCAGAAGAAGAACGGCCCGCCGATGAGCGCGGTGACCATGCCGATGGGCAGGTCCGCGTAGGCGACCGCGGTGCGCGCCGCCAGGTCCGCCGCGGCGAGCAGCACCGCGCCGCCGAGCAGCGAGGCGGGCACGAGCACCCGGTGCCCCGGTCCGACGACCAGCCGCACGAGGTGCGGCACGACGAGTCCGACGAACGAGATGATCCCGGCGTAGGACACCGCCGCGGACACCCCGACCGCCACCGCGCAGATCACCACGAGCCGCAGCCGTTCCACATCCACGCCCAGGTGCCTGGCCTGCCTGTCCCCCAACGAAAGCAGGTCGAGCCGGCGCGCCGCGGCCAGTGCCACCACCGCCGTGACGACCACGAGCGGCGCGACGACCCACACGTAGGACCACCGCGCGCCCGCGACGGAACCCAGTTGCCAGAACACGATCTGCTCGCGGGCGGCCTGGTCGCCGACGAACATCAGCAGCGCCACCACCGCGCCCGCGACCGCGTTGACCGCGACCCCGGTGAGGATCATCGACACGGTCCCGGTCCGACCGCCCGACCGGGACAGCGCGTACACCGCGAACGTGGTGATCAACCCGGCGACGAAGGCCGCGCCGGGCGTGGTGAACGCGCCGAGGAACGTCCAACCGAACACAATGGACAGACACGCGCCGACGGCCGCGCCCGAGGACACGCCGACGACACCGGGTTCGGCGAGCGGGTTGCCGAACGTGCCCTGCATCAACGCGCCGCACACCCCGAGGACCGCGCCGACGAGCAGCGACATCACCACGCGCGGGAAGCGCACGGCCCACAGGGCGCCCTCGGCGTACGGGTCGGCGAGCGGTCGGCCGGTCAGCGCCCGCAGCACGTCCGACACCGGCAGCCCGTACTGCCCGGCGCCCGCGGACACCAGCGCGACCACGACCAGTGCCATCAGCAGTGCCGCGAACAGCACGAACACCTTGGTGCGCCCGCGCTTGCGCACCGGGCTCACCTCGACGGCCGTCACGGCGCGTAGAGGGCTCGGGCGAGCCCGTCGAGCACGGCGGCGGTCTGCGGCCCGAAGCCGAGGATCTCGGTGTCGGCCATGTCGATGAACCGCCGGTGCTGGGCCGCGGGCGTCTGCGCCACACCGGGCACCGCCAGCGCGCCCTCGACACCGCCGACGGACTTGAGCCCGTTGGTCATCATCAGGATCACGTCCGGCTTCGACCTGGCCAACGCCTCGGCGTTGATCGGCCGCATGCCGTCGAGCCCGGCCTCGGTGGCCACGTCGACCGCGCCGAGCGCCCGGATCAGCGAGTCGGCGCCGGAACCCTTGCCGAACAGGTAGTACACGCCCGCCTGGCCGCGCATGTAGAGGAACACCACGCGGGGTTTGCGCGCCGGGTCGGACGGCGCGAGCCTGCCGATCTGGGCGATGGTGTCCGCGACCTCCTCCTCCATCCGCGCGGCCAACCGGTCGCCCGCCTCGGTGACGCCGAGCGCGGCGGCGACCGCGTGCACGATCGGCGTGTTGGTTTCCAGGCCCCGCGTGGGATCCAGCACGACGACGGGCACGCCGGCGTCGCGCAGCTGGAGCACCGCGTCCCACGGGCCGAGCGTGGTGTCCGTGAGCACGACGGTGGGCCGCAGGTTCAGGATCGCCTCGGCGTTGAGCTGGTGGCCGTTCACGGTGACGAGCGGGAGGTGTTGCGCGGCCGGGAAGCCGGTCGACACGTCCCGCCCGACCACGCGGTCGCCCAGCCCGAGGCCGAACACGGTGGCGGCGAGCGTGCCGGAGACGTCGAGCGCGAGGATCCGGCCGGTGTCGGTGACGGTGACCGAGGTGCCCTGGTTGTCGGTGACGGTCGCGGGCAGCTTCGGCGTCGGCGTGCCGATGGGCACGATGTCGTTGTGCGCCACCAAAGCCGTGGTCGGACCCTCGTGGTTGCGCGGGTCGGCCACCGGGGTCAGCTCGGACAGCGCCGGGCGGTCGCCCGCCTTCGCCGGTCCGCTCGATCCGCCGGGCGGCGTCGTGCACCCGGTGAGCACCAGCACCGCGACGAGCAGCAGCGCGCGCATCAGTCCTCCTTCGCCTTCAACGCGGTGGCGACGGCGGCGTCGATCCGGCGCTGTTCGGCGGCGGCCCTCGCCCGACCACGCGCGCGCAGTGCCAGCACGACGCAGAGCACCAGCAGCAGGCACACCGCGACCGACCACGGGATGGCGATCGCGGTCGAGGCCCCGGTCACCGCGGCCAGTTCCGCGCCACCGGGCACCGACGCCGTCACGGTGACCGCGGCGGCCAGCCGACCCGCGGGCAGCGACCCGACGGTGATCCTGCGGGTGACGCTCTCGCCGGGCAGCAGCTCGGGGATCGGCTCGACCGAGGCGTCCGCGCCGAACCAGCCGAACGGGCCGTCCACGCGCGCGGTGTGCTGCGCGGTGAGCCGGGTGTTGCCGGTGTTGACGACGGTGTAGTCGACGGTCGTGGTGCCCTTGCCGACCGGGTTGGGCGTGCCGTCGTAGGCCACCTTCAGGTCGCGGACCTCGACCGAGGGAGCCAGCGTGCCGGCGACGCGCAGGTGCATCCGGGCGCCGAGCCTGCGGTCCACCGTGATGCCGGACTCGGACTCGACGCGCAACGACGTGAGCACGCCGCCGCTGTGGTCGCCCGGCGTCGCGTCGGCGGGAACCGTGATGGTGAAAGGAACCGCGACCGTCTGTCCACCCGGGACGGTCACGGTGGGCGCGTCGAAGCGCACCCACGCGCCCGCGCCGGTCGACGGCTCGCCCGCCGCCTTGAGGTCGAGCTGACCCGACGAGGTCGTGAAGGCGTCGGCGGCGTACACGGCGAACGTCAGCGCCCGCTGCTCGTGGTTGCTCACCAGCAGCGAGTCGGTCACCGCGGCGCCGGGCGCGACGGAGTAGGCGAAGTTCGGCCGGTTCTCGCCGAGGGCGGAGTCGGCGGGGCGCACGCCCCAGGTGACGTTCTGCGCGGCGGCGAGGCCGGGAACGCCGAGGACGAGCAGGAGCGCGGCGGCGACGGCGGCGAGGATGCGGGTCATGGTGGGGTCCGTCCGGGGAAAGGCGGTCGTGGGCGTCGCCGTGCACGACGACGCCC
>NZ_JBFAEO010000021.1:0-132413 GCF_040642015.1 Actinosynnema sp. NPDC020468 | reverse complement strand
TGCGCACCGACGACGCGTTGATCGGCAGGCTGCCTCACCGCGCCCGCTCAGAGCGCCCACGCGCGGCCGCGCCATCCGCGGCCGGCGCCCACCGCCCGGCGCTCACCGCGCCCACGCGCGACCGCACCCACCGCCCGCCACTCACCGCCCGCCACTCACCGCCCGCCACTCACCGCCCGCCACTCACCACCCGCCACTCACCACCCGCCACTCACCACCCGCCGCTCACCGCGCCCGCTCACCGCCAAGCGCCAGCGCGCACCGCCCAGCCGTGCCACCCCCCCAACAGCCACCCGCCCCTACCCGCCGCCGCCCAAGCCGAACCCCCGGCTGCCGGTCGCCGGTCGTGCCGACCGCGCCAGCTCTCGAACCACCGGTCGCGCCTGCCGCGCCGGCTCTCCAATCGCCAGCAGTGCCTGCCGCGCCGACATCCCGGCCCCCGGCCGCGCCCACCCTGCCACCGCGCCCACCTCACCACCGCGACCGCGCTGCTCGCCGCCCACCGGCCAGCCGCCAGCCACTCCAGCCGCCAGCCACTCCAGCCGCCAGCCACTCCAGCCGCCAGCCACTCCAGCGGCGAGCCACTCCAGCAGTCGGCCACCCCAGCGGCGAGCCACTCCAGCAGTCGGCCACTCCAGCAGTCGGCCGCCCCAGAGCACCACCGCCCAGGCCGCCCAGGCCGTGCCGGCTTCCTGGTCGAGCCAGCTCCCCGGCTCCCGACCGCGCCAACGCCAAGGCCCCCACCGCGCCGAGCGGGTCAGCGCGCCGGTCCCCAGGTCGCCCCAGCTTCGCGGGTCGCGCCGGTCGAGCCGGCTCCCCTTCGCGGCAGCTTCGGTTCCCGATCGCGTCAGCGTCCAGGCCCCCCACCCGCACCGAGCGCGTCAGCGTGCCGGTCCTCAGTCGTGTCGACCGCCGCGCCCACGCCACCCCCACCCCGCCCCGCCCCGCCCCGCCCCCACGGCCGCCGCCGGACTTTGCGGCCGTGCCTGCCTCGTCGTCGCTATTGTTCAACAATCCTCTCGTTTGACAATTCTACGTTCAGGATCGGCCTGGTTGGTGTGGAATTGTCGAAAGCTAGGATTGTTCAACGATTCGACAGTTCCATCCGTCAACAACAGCGGCTGCCGTGCTCGAATCGGGCGTCCTGGGTTGGTTGCGCGCGCCGCTTCGCCGCGGACGCAAGGCATTCGGCCATAGGTCCCGCCGACGGTTCGCGCACTCGCCGGTTCGCCCAACGTCGGCCCTGCCTGCCGGCCCACGCTCGCCGACGCACACCGTCAGACCAGAGCCCGCGCCAGTCCGCGAGCCCAAGCACTCCCACGCCTACCTAGCCGCGCTCGCCAACACACCGCCGGCAGGCCCAAGACCCGCCATTCGGTGCGACCAAGGCACCGAGCCCACCGTCCAGTCGCAGCCCGATCCGGCCGCAGCCCGTCAATGCCCGCCCCAAACCCGCACCCGGCCGCGAAAACCAACCGCCGGCCAAGAAACCCCGCGACACGAACCCAGCCGCCGGCCGCGAAAACCGGCCACCCTGAAGCCAACCCCCGCCAAGCAAACCGAGCCCGACCAAGCAAACCGAGCCCGACCAAGCAAACCGAGCCCGACCAAGCAAACCGAGCCCCGCCAAGCAAACCGGCCCCCGGCACGAAAGCCGAGGGCCGGAAGGCCGAGCAGGAAGATCAGCGGTGCGCGCGGTTCAGGGCCGAGACGACCGCCCGCAGGGCCGCCGACACCGTCGACTGGTCGATGCCCACACCCCACAGCACGCGATCGCCCACGGCGCACTCCAGGTAGGCCGCCGCCGAGGCGTCGTCACCCGACGACAGCGCGTGCTCCGAGTAGTCCAGCACCCGCACGTCGTACCCCACGGTCGCCAACGCGTCCACGAACGCCGCGATCGGCCCGTTCCCGGACCCGGTGATCTCCTGGGACTCCCCGTCCACGACCACCAGCGCCTTGATCCGCTCGTGCCCCGACCCGTCCGAGGTCACCTTCTGCCGCACCAGCTTCAGCGGCGCGGTCGGGTCCAGGTACTCGGAGGCGAACGCGTCCCACATGTCCTTCGGGCCGATCTCGCCACCCTGCGTGTCGGTGACCTCCTGGATCACCCGCGAGAACTCGACCTGCAACCGCCGCGGCAGGTCCAGGTGGTGCTCGGTCTTCATCAGGTACGCCACGCCGCCCTTGCCGGACTGCGAGTTCACCCGGATCACGGCCTCGTAGTTCCGACCCACGTCCTTCGGGTCGATCGGCAGGTACGGGACCTCCCACGGGTAGGCGTCCACGTGCTGCCCGGCGGCCTTGGCGTCGTCCTCCAACGCCTCCAGCCCCTTCTTGATCGCGTCCTGGTGCGACCCGGAGAACGCGGTGAACACCAGGTCGCCGCCGTACGGGTGCCGCTCGGCCACCGGCAGCTGGTTGCAGTACTCGACCGTGCGCCGCACCTCGTCGATGTCGGAGAAGTCGATCTGCGGGTCGACGCCCTGGCTGAACAGGTTCATGCCCAACGTCACCAGGCACACGTTGCCGGTCCGCTCGCCGTTGCCGAACAGGCAGCCCTCGATCCGGTCCGCACCGGCCAGGTAACCCAGCTCGGCCGCCGCCACGCCGGTGCCGCGGTCGTTGTGCGGGTGCAGCGACAGGATGATCGACTCACGCCGGGCCAGGTTGCGCGACATCCACTCGATCGAGTCCGCGTACACGTTCGGCGTGGCCATCTCGACCGTCGCCGGCAGGTTGATGATCAACGGCCGCTCGGGCGTCGGCGCGATGATCTCCGACACCGCGTCGCACACCTCCAGCGCGTACGACAGCTCGGTCCCGGTGTAGGACTCGGGGGAGTACTCGTACCGGAACTCGGTCTCCGGGTACTTCCGCGCCTCCTCCAGCGCGAACGCGGCGGCGCCGGTCGCGATGCGCTTGATGCCCTCGCGGTCGGACCGGAACACCACGCGGCGTTGCAGGATCGACGTCGAGTTGTAGAAGTGCACGATCGCCTTGTTCGCACCGCGCAACGACTCGTACGTGCGGGCGATCAGCTCGTTGCGGCACTGCGTCAGCACCTGGATCGTCACGTCGTCCGGGATCGCGCCGTCCTCGATGATCTCGCGGACGAAGTCGAAGTCGGTCTGCGACGCGGCCGGGAAGCCGACCTCGATCTCCTTGTAGCCCATGCGGACCAGCAGGTCGAACATCTTGCGCTTGCGCGCCGGCGACATCGGGTCGATCAACGCCTGGTTGCCGTCCCGCAGGTCGACCGCGCACCACAGCGGCGCCTGGGTGATCCGCTTGGTCGGCCACGTGCGGTCGGGTACGTCCACGACCTCCACCACCTCGTGGAACGGGCGGTAGCGGTGCACCGGCATCGACGTGCCGCGCTGCGGGTTCCACGCGGGCTGCGAGGCGGGCGCGGGCCGGGCGGGCGGACGGATGCGACTGGTGCCGGAGGAGTACGAGTCCGGGCTGATGCTCATGGTGGGGGTGCTCCTGCTGGTCGTTTACGGGAAGACGACCGGCGCGCAACGCTGAGCCCGCGACGGGGGGCCGGTCTGGTCAGACCCCGTCACGGCGGCGAAGCAGGAGGCCACGTGCCATGCTCGACAGCCTAACCAGATACCGGGACGAGAAGAAAGCGTGCGTCCGGATGGTGGAACTTCACCGGAAAGAGTTTCACTCGATCGTGGCGGGGGCACCTGTCCGACATGTCCAGATGGCGTTCAACTCGCACCGGTAGCGGTACCTACACAGCCGCCCGGATCATCAGTGGCGTAGGCGCGGTCTTCGCGCTCATCGAGGTGCTCTACATCTTGATGATCCTGTTCGGGGCGAACCAGGCGAACGGGTTCTTCCGGTTCATCCAGAGCTTGGCCGAACCGCTCGCGCTCTTCTTCCCGGGCCTCTTCACCCTGGATAACTACAACCTCGGCGTGATCCTCAACTACGGTCTCGCCGCCGTCTTCTGGCTGGTGGTCACGAGCATCATCGCCCGCCTGGTCGCCCGCTAGACCTACTGGCTAGTAGCGAAATTTCCGCAGATGGGCGACACTCCCCGTCATGACCGACCACAGCGCGAAGACCGACGGCGCACGCGGACGCGCGGTGGCGGTCGTGGCGGGGATCCTCGGCTGGACGGGATTGATCTTCGCGGTGATCCTCGCCGCGCACGTGCTGCTGACGATCGGCGGCGCGAACCCGGAGAACGGCATCACCACATTCGTGGCGGAGTGGGCCGACCGCCTCGCGCTGGCATTCCGCGACCTCTTCGACCCGGCCGACGCGAAACTCCGCGTGTTGGTCAACTACGGTCTGGCCGCGTTGTTCTGGCTGGTGGTCCGCTCACTCGTGGTCAGGCTCGTCCGCCGACTCGGCTGAAAACGCCGACCGACCGTAAACACCCGTGAACACCGTTTCCGACAGCGGCCGCCGACGACGCGGCCGCTGTTCCCGTTCCCGCAGGTCTTCCGGCAGCGAGGCCGGGTCGCCCGCACGTCCGACCGCGATCACGACCACCGGCCGCACGTCCTCCGGCACGGCGAACGCGGCGCGCACGGCCTCCCGGTCGAACCCGCCCATCTGGTGCGCGGCCAACCCCAGGTCGACCGCCTGGAGCGCCAGGTTCTCCACCGCGAGCCCCAGCCCGTACTCGGTGTTCGGCAGCGAACCCCGCTCGTCCGCCGTCACGACCATGCCCACCAGCAGCACCGCCGCCGCGCCCGCCCAGCCCTGGTTGCCCGGCCGCAACGTCGCGAAGATTCGCCCGAACGTGTCATCGCCCCGGTACCCCACCAGGAACCGCGCCGGCTGCGTGTTCCCGTGCGACGGCGCCCACCGCGCGGCCTCCAGCAGCACCCGCAGCACCTCCGGCGCCACGACGTCGGCCGCGAACGCCCGCGGGCTCCACCGACCCTCGATGATCGGGTGCATCAGATCGCGTACGGCCAGGCCGTGATGGCGTACGCGCCGAACCACGCGCCGAACACCGCCACCCCCACCAGCACCGCCACCACCGTCGACGTCCGCCGCCGTCCCAGGGCCAGTGCCAACGGGATCAGCAGCGTGAACGCGGGCAGCAGCAGCCGCGCCTTGGAGTTCATCAACCCGTTCGAACCCAGGTCCATCACCAGCACACCCACCCCGTAGACGACCAGCGGCCACTCCACCCGGCGCCGCGCGCACAGCACGACCAGCGCGATCGCGCCGACCAGGAACCACACCGTCGCGAGCTCCAGCACCGACCGCGGCTCGCCCAGGATCATCGTCGCGAACTTCCAGGTCGCCGCGCCGCCGTCGAACCGCGAGTCCCAGCCGCGCTGCTGCACGGCGAACCACCCGTCCCACTGCCCGGTCCGCACCGCCACGTACGCCAGGTACCCGGCGAGCCCCAGCGGCGCGACCACCGCGCCCACCCACGCCCGCCACCCGTCCCGCCGCCACGCCGCGACCACCGCCGCCGCGACCACCGCGAGGATCAGCGCCGCCGCCGTCGGCCGCACCAGCCCGGCCGCCGCGCAGCACAGCCCGGCGAGCAGCCACCGCCGTTCCACCACGCCGACCAGCGCCCACGCGGCCAGCGCGCAGAACGTCGCCTCGGAGTAGGTCATCGACAGCACCACGGCCATCGGCGAGGCCGAGAACAGCACCACCAGCACCAGCCCGGCCCGCGGCGACCCGCCGCGCACCACCCGGCCGAGCCGGTTCAGCCCGTACGCGCACACCACGCCGCTGACCAGGCTCACCGTGAACCCGGCCCCGATCGGCGTCACCCCGGGCAGCGCGTCCAGCCAGCGCACCAGCGCCGGGTAACCGGGGAAGAACGCGAGCGGCGTCTCGGTCGAACGCCGGCCGAACGCGTCGCCGAGCCACGACGGCACGTCGTCGTACCCGCCCTGCGCGATGCCCAGGAACCACTGCCCGTCCCACGAGGTGAGGGCCTTGGTCACGTCCTTGTTCCACCGGTCGGCCATCAGGCCCAGGACCAGCAGGCCCAGTTCGCGCACGACCAGGTAGAGCACGGCGGGCGCGAGGAGGACGGCGACCCGGCGTCCGGTCGGCCGCCCACCCGGTCCGCGCGCGTCACCGGGCTGCACCGAAACGGCCTCCAGCGTCGACACGTGGACGAGGGTAGTGGGCGTCACGGTCGACCTTGTCCACTCCTCGGGCCAGGTAGTCTGCCCGGGAACTGGGGTTTTCCACACCTGGGAGGAGAGGGTCAGTGGCGCTCGTCGTCCAGAAGTACGGCGGTTCCTCGGTCGGGAGCGCCGAGCGGATCAAACGCGTGGCCGAGCGGATCGTCGCGACCCGCAAAGCGGGCAACGACGTGGTGGTCGCGGTGTCCGCGATGGGCGACACGACCGACGAGCTGCTCGACCTGGCCCGCCAGGTGTCCCCGGTGCCGCCGGCCCGCGAGATGGACATGCTGCTGACCTCCGGTGAGCGCATCTCCATGTCGTTGCTGGCCATGGCGATCCACTCGCTCGGCGCGAAGGCGCGCTCGTACACCGGCTCGCAGGCGGGCGTGATCACCACGTCCGTGCACGGCAAGGCCCGGATCATCGACGTGACGCCCAGCCGCATCCAGGACGCGCTCTCCGAGGGTGCCATCGCGATCGTCGCGGGCTTCCAGGGCGTGAGCCAGGACAGCAAGGAGATCACCACGCTCGGCCGCGGCGGCACCGACACCACCGCGGTCGCGCTGGCCGCGGCGCTCAAGGCCGACGTGTGCGAGATCTACACCGACGTGGACGGCGTGTTCACCGCCGACCCGCGCATCGTGCCGAACGCCAAGCGGCTGGAGACCATCACCTACGAGGAGATGCTCGAGATGGCGGCGAGCGGGGCCAAGGTGCTCATGCTGCGCTGCGTCGAGTACGCCCGCCGCTACAACGTCCCCGTGCACGTCCGTTCGTCGTTCAGCAACAAGCCCGGGACCATCGTGTCCGGGTCAGTGGAGGACCTTCCCGTGGAACAGGCGATGATCACCGGCGTCGCGCACGACCGGTCCGAGGCCAAGGTGACCGTGACCGCGGTCCCCGATCTGCCGGGCATGGCGGCGCGGATCTTCCGCGTCGTGGCCGAGGCGGAACTCGACATCGACATGGTCGTGCAGAACGTCTCCCAGGCCGTCTCCGGCCGCACCGACGTGACCTTCACCCTGCCGAAGGACGACGGCCCGCGCGCCGTCGCCGTGCTGGAGAAGTCGCGCGCGGAGATCGGCTTCGACCAGGTGCTGTACGACGACCACGTGGGCAAGGTGTCCCTGGTCGGCGCGGGCATGCGCTCGCACCCCGGCGTGACGGCGCAGTTCTGCGAGGCGCTGGCGTCGGCGGGGGTCAACATCGAGATCATCTCGACCTCGGAGATCCGGATCTCGGTCATCTGCCGGGACACCCAGCTCGACGACGCCGTGCGCGCGCTGCACGACGCGTTCGACCTCGGTGGGGACGAAGAGGCCGTCGTGTACGCGGGGAGTGGGCGATGAGCCGGGTTCTGGCCCTGGTCGGCGCGACGGGTGCGGTCGGCACCGTCATGATCGACATCATCAACGGCCGGCCTTCCGTGCCGTGGACCGAGATCCGGCTGATCGCGTCCGCGCGCTCGGCCGGCAAGAAGATCACCGTGCGCGGCGAAGAGCTGACCGTGATCGCGCTGACGCCCGAGGCGTTCGACGGCGTCGACATCGCGATGTTCGACGTGCCGGACGAGATCTCCGCCGAGTGGGCCCCGATCGCCGCCGCCCGCGGCGCGGTCGCGGTGGACAACTCGGGCGCGTTCCGCATGGACGACGAGGTGCCGCTGGTGGTGCCCGAGGTCAACGCGGAGCAGATCTCGGTGCGCCCCAAGGGGATCATCGCGAACCCGAACTGCACCACGCTGTCGATGATGGCCGCCCTCGGCGCGCTGCACCGCGAGTTCGAGCTGCGCGAGCTGGTCGTGGCGTCCTACCAGGCCGCCTCCGGTGGCGGTCAGGCCGCGATCGACCGGCTGCGGGCCGAGCTGGAGGCGTTGGCGGGCAAGGAGGTCGGCGAGCGCGCGGGCGACGTGCGCGAGGCGCTG
The DNA here is from genome assembly GCF_040642015.1 of Actinosynnema sp. NPDC020468. Taxonomy (NCBI): domain Bacteria; kingdom Bacillati; phylum Actinomycetota; class Actinomycetes; order Pseudonocardiales; family Pseudonocardiaceae; genus Actinosynnema; species Actinosynnema sp. NPDC020468. The sequence continues at coordinate 124,358 of NZ_JBFAEO010000021.1, read as the reverse complement.
GGCGCGGCCGGCCTGCCGGTGTCGGACTCGCCGTTCCCCGCTCCGCTGGCGCTGAACGTGGTGCCGTGGGCCGGTTCGGTGCGCGACGAGGGCTGGACCAGCGAGGAGCTCAAGGTCCGCAACGAGTCCCGCAAGATCCTGGGCATCCCGGACCTGAAGGTGTCGGCCACCTGCGTGCGCGTGCCGGTCGTGACGACGCACTCGCTGGCCGTGCACGCCACGTTCGCCCGCGAGGTGACGGTGGCGCGGGCGCACGAGCTGTTCGAGCGGCAGCCGTCCATCGTGCTGGTGGACGACCCGGCGGCCAAGCGCTTCCCGACGCCCGTGGACGTGGTGGGGCAGGACCCGACCTACGTCGGCCGGGTGCGCCAGGCGCTGGACTTCCCGAACACGCTGGACTTCTTCGTGTGCGGCGACAACCTGCGCAAGGGCGCGGCGCTCAACACCTACGAGATCGCCGAGGAACTCGCCGGTCGGCTGTAGGGGTTTGCCGCCCGGTCGGCGGCGGTACGTTCGAGCGCATGACCGAGGTTGTGCTGGCGATCGACGTGGGCACCACCGCGACCAAGGTCGTGGCGGTGGACCGGACCGCGGGCGTGGTGGCGTCGGGGGAGCACGGCTACCCGATGCGCACCACGCCCTCCGGTGAGGCCACCCACGACCCGGAACAGGTGTGGGCGGCGGCTTCCGCGGCGTTGCGCGAGGTCGCGGCCACGCCGGGGGTGCGGGTGCGCGCGCTGGCGCTGACCGGCGCGATGCACACCGTGCTGGGCCTGGACTCCGCGTTCCGGCCGGTGACGCCGTCGCTGAGCTGGGCGGACAACCGTGCCGCGGGCGAGGCGTCCCGGCTGCGCGACACCCCCGAGGGTCGAGCGCTGCACCGGGCCACCGGCACGCCCGTCCACCCGATGTCGCCTTTGGTGAAGCTGGCGTGGTTCGCGGCGCGCGGCGAGTCGGCGGCGCGGTGGTGCGGCCTCAAGGACTACGTGGGCTACCGGCTGACCGGCGTGCTGGCGACCGAGCACTCGTCCGCGTCCGGCACCGGACTGCTCCGGTTGTCCACATTGGACTGGAACCCGGACTCCCTTGCCTGTGCGGGAGTTTCTGCTTCCTCGTTGCCCGACCTGCACGCGCCGACGACCGCATTCCCGGCCACCCTGGACGGTTTCACCGGCGTGCCGGTCGTCCTCGGCGGCGGCGACGGACCGATGGCGAACCTCGGTGTCGGCGCGGTGGACCCGGGCGTGGCGGCGGTGTCGCTGGGCACGAGCGGCGCCCTGCGGGTGGTGCGCGACCGTCCCGCGGTGGACGACGACGGACACGTGTTCTGCTACTTCGCCGCCGAGGACCTGTGGGTGCTGGGCGGCGCCGTCAGCAACGGCGGCGTGGTGGCGCAGTGGGCCGCGGACACGTTCGGCGCGGACGTCCCGACCCTGCTCGAGGAGGCCGCGGCGGTGCCGGCCGGCGCCCGAGGCGTGACCGCCCTGCCGTACCTGCTGGGCGAACGCGCGCCGTGGTGGAACCCGGCCGCGACCTCGGCCCTGATCGGCGTGCGCCGCGAACACGGCCGAGCCGAGATCACCCGGGCCCTGGTGGAGGGCGTGGCACAGCAACTGGCCCTGGTCCTGGACGCGGTGCGCTCGGTATCGGACGTCACGGCCGTACGAGCCACCGGCGGCGCGTTCCGAGGCGACCTGTGGGCACCGGTCCTGGCCTCGGCACTGGGACTCCCCCTGGACCTGACCGAGGACAGCGGCGGCTCAGCCATCGGCGCGGCCCTGGTGGCCTGGCACTCGCTGGGAGAACTCCCCTCCCTGAAGGAAGCCTCCCACCTGATCCCCACCTCCACCCGAATCCACCCGAACAACGAGGACGCCACCCACTACACCCAAGCCCGCCCCGCCATCGCACGCCTGCACCGGGCAATCCAGGACATCCTCCCCTAGCCCCCGCAGGCCCCCGCCCCACCGCTGCGGCCCCCGTCACGCCGCCACACCACAACCCCGCCGCCTAGTCATGCCGCGTCCTCGCGCCACGCCCACTCGCGCCACGCCGGCACCCGCCGCACCCTCCGCCCGCTCCGCGCCACCCATCAGGCGCCTCCGTCCTCCCCGCTCCCCGCTCGCCCCACGCCCCGCCTTGCGCCACCCGGCCATCCGGCATCCCCGGTTCTCGACTCCACGCCGCGCTCGCTCCCCGTCACCCCCTCCAACCTCGGCGCCTTCGTTGTCCCCCAACCCACTCGCTCCGCGCCACCGCCCCGCCACTCCCGTCCACCCAGCCCCTGTTCCCACTGCGAAGCCCCGCCGAGCCCCGCCGAGCCCCACCGCAAGCCCTCGCAAATGTCGCCCGAGTCCCCCTAGCGGAGCCCTCGCCAGGCCCCCGCCGCCGAGCCCCTCTCAGTGCGGCCTAAGTCCCCCTCGCCGAGCCCTACCGCCAAGCCCCTCGCAGTGCCGCCCGAGTCCCCTCGCGGAGCCCTCGTGGAGCCCCCGCCGCCGAGCCCCTCGCAATGTCGCCCGAGCCCCCTCGCCGAGCCCCTTGCCGATGCCCCCACCCTGCGGCCCTCGTCGTGTCGCCCGCGTCTTGCCCCCGAAGCGCCCCAAACCTCCCCTCTCCCCGCGTTGTCCTCGGCGCCTACCATCCTCATGTTGACAAGTTCACTCGTAGGATTGTTCAACAACGCTACAACAGGACAAAACTACAATCCCATCAGTAAACAATCAGACGATGGCCCGAGCCGGCCGCCGGCCGAGCACCAACGCCACCAACGAGATCAACACCGCGCCCAACCCGGCCGAGGCGAACCCCCAGGCCGGCGACGAGTGGTCGATCACGAACCCCGTCAACGGCTGCCCCAGGGCCGCGCCCAGGGTGAGCGCCGACCCCTGCAACCCCATCGCCTCCCCGCGCGCCGACGCCGGCGCGAACCGGGTGATCGCCTCCCCGGTGCTGGTGATCGTCGGCGCGCACAGCAGGTTCGTCGGCACCAACGCCACCCCCAACACCCACGGCGACCACCCGAACAACCCCACGGGCACCGCCAACACCCCCATGCACCCCATCAACGCCCACAACGGCGGCACCCGGCTCAACCCGCCGTACACGAACCCGCCGGCCAGCGACGCGACGCACATGACGATCACCAGCGCCCCGGTCCACGAGGTCAACCCCAGCGCCCGCATCTGCGCCACCACCGACACCTCGACCCCGGCCAGCACGAACACCGCCCCGCCCGCGCTGATCAACACCCCGACGAGCCGCCCGTCCAACCACTCCCGCCGGGCCACCGGCGCCCCGGACGACTCGGCGGCACCCCGAACCGGCGGGTCGACCAGCCACAGCAGGCCCCCGAACAGCACCATCGCCGCCCCGATGGACCACATCGCCGCCCGGCTCGACACCTGCGTCGTCAGCAGCACGCCGAGCGCCGGCCCGGCCATGAACGCCACCTCGACCGCCATCGAGTCCATCGCCAACGCGGTCCGCCGCGACGACTCCGGCACCAGCGCGGTCAGGATCTGCCGCCCCAGCTGCATCACCGGCATGACCGTGATCCCGGTGACGAAGCACGTCACCAGCAGCACCTGGTAGGGCAGCACCGGCGCGACGGACCAGAACACGCCCTCGGACACCATCGACACGACCAGCATCACCCGCAGCCCGCGCCGGTCCTGCAACCGGCCCATCAGCGGCGACCCCAGCGCGATCCCGATCGTCGACAGCGCGCCCACCAGCCCGGCTTCGCCGTAACCTCGGTGCAGACCGAGCAGCACGTGCATCGTGATCGTCATACCCGCAGCCGTCGACGGTATCCGCGCGAGCAGCACCACGATCAACATCGACGGCACTCGCGGGATCCGCAGGACGCTCAGGTAGTTAGCGACGTTCACGTTCTCATCCTCGCCCGACGACGCAAGGCCTTTAACCGCTAGCTTTCTTGACTGGTTCCAGAAAACGTGCTGAAGTGGAGGAGCCATGACCCCAGAACCACGTGCGCTGCTCAAGAACGCCGGGATGCGCGTCACCGCGCCCCGGCTGGCGGCGCTCGACTGGCTCTCCACCCACCCGCACGCCACGGCCGACCAGGTCGCCGAGGGCGTGCGGGCCCGGCTGGGAACCGTCTCCACCCAGGCCGTCTACGACGTGCTCAGGGCGTGCGAACGGGCCGGGCTGCTCCGCCGGATCGAACCCGCGGGCCACCCGGCCCGCTACGAGACGCGGACCGGCGACAACCACCACCACCTCGTGTGCCGGGAGTGCGGTCGCACCGAGGACGTCGACTGCGTCCACGGCGCCGCGCCCTGCCTGGAACCCTCCGACGCGGTCGGCTTCACCGTGGACGAGGCGGAGGTCCTGTTCTGGGGTCTGTGTCCCGACTGCCGCACACCGAAGGAGCAGACAGCGTGACCGATGCTCGTCCCACCACGAACAACGCCGGTATCCCGGTCACCAGCGACGACCACTCGCTCACCCTGGGCGCGAACGGTCCGATCCTCCTCCAGGACCACTACCTGATCGAGAAGAACGCCCAGTTCAACCGCGAGCGGGTGCCGGAGCGCGTCGTGCACGCCAAGGGCGGCGGCGCGTTCGGCCACTTCGAGACGACCCAGGACGTCTCCCGGTACACCAGGGCCGCGCTCTTCCAGCCCGGCGTGAAAACCGAGACGCTGCTGCGGTTCTCCACCGTCGCCGGTGAGCTCGGCTCGCCCGACACCTGGCGCGACCCGCGCGGTTTCGCGCTGAAGTTCTACACCTCCGAGGGCAACTACGACCTGGTCGGCAACAACACCCCGGTGTTCTTCCTGCGCGACCCGATCAAGTTCCCCGACTTCATCCGCTCCCAGAAGCGCCGCGCCGACAACGGCCGCCGCGACCACGACATGCAGTGGGACTTCTGGACCCTCCAGCCGCAGACCGCGCACCAGGTCACCTGGCTGATGGGCGACCGCGGCATCCCGAAGACCTGGCGCCACCAGAACGGCTACGGCTCGCACACCTACCTGTGGGAGAACGCGGCCGGCGAGAAGTTCTGGGTCAAGTACCACTTCAAGACCGACCAGGGCATCGAGACGCTGACCTCCGAGGAGGCCGCCCGGATCGCGGGCGAGGACGCCGACGCGCACCGCGCCGACCTGTGGCACGCCATCGAGCGCGGCGAGTTCCCGTCGTGGACCCTGCACGTGCAGGTCATGCCGTACGCGGACGCCGCGACGTACCGCTTCAACCCGTTCGACCTCACCAAGGTGTGGCCGCACGCGGACTACCCGCTGATCGAGGTCGGCAAGCTGACGCTGGACCGCAACCCGGCCGACTACTTCGCCGAGATCGAGCAGTCCGCGTTCGAGCCGAGCAACCTGGTGCCCGGCATCGGCACGTCCCCGGACAAGATGCTGATCGGCCGCCTCTTCTCCTACCCCGACGCGCACCGCTACCGCATCGGCGCGAACTACGCCCAGCTCCCGGTGAACCGACCCAAGTCGCCGGTGAACTCGTACGCCAAGGACGGCGCTATGCGCCACACCAACGCGTCCGACCCGGTGTACGCGCCCAACTCCTACGGCGGCCCGCACGCGGCGGGCGTGGCGTCCGGCGAGACGACGTCCCCGTACGGTGTGCAGGACGAGGTGGTCCGCTCGGCGTACTCGCTGCACGCCGAGGACGACGACTTCGGCCAGGCCGGCACGCTGGTGCGCGAGGTGTTCGACGACGCGCAGCGCGAGCGCCTGGTGCGGACGGTCGTGGCGCACGCGGGCAACGGCGTCTCGGAACCGGTGCTGGAGCGCGTGTTCGAGTACTGGCGCAACGTCGACAAGGAGACCGGCGACCGCATCGCCGCTGCTTTCGGCAAGTGACTTCCGCCGCCGCGCGGAGGGGTTGAGCGAAAGGACCGCCCTGACGGGTTCAGGGCGGTCCTTTCCTCGTCACACCACCGCTTCCACGATCTCCACCAGCGCGCCCGCCACCCGCACCGGAGCGCGTCGCACCACGTCCAACGCGGGCCGCACGTCCGGCGGCAGCAGCAGCACGACCCGCCCGCCGGGCCGCACCACCCGCCGCAGCTCGCGCCAGAACCGGTGCGGTCGCGCGGAAAGCAGTCCCGCCGGCGCCACTGTCCTTCCCCACGGCGGGTTCGTCGCCACCACGTCGACCGACCCGGCGTCCAGCGGCAGCGCGCCCGCGTCCGCGACCACCCACCGCCCGCCCGGCCCGTTGACCCGCGCCGCCGCCACCGCGGCCGCGTCCCGGTCCGCGCCGATCGCCCGCGCGCCGGCCTCGACCGCGATCGTGCCGACGCCGCAACAGGGATCGAGCAGCACGCCCGGCCCGGCCAGTCGCGCCAGGGCCGCGGCCAACGGCGGGTGCAGCGCGCCCGGCCGCGTCACCACCCGCCACGCCCTGCGGTGCAACGGCCGTTCCGCCAGCCGCACCGCGATCAGCGCCCGGTCGTCCTCGATCGTCACCCGCCACGACACCCCGCCCGGCGGCACCGCGCCACCGCGCCTGCTCGCGTACGGCAGCCCGCACACCCCGGCCAGCACCGGCCCGACCGCGTCCTCGACGTCGTGCCGGTGGAAGTCCCGCCGGCCGAGGAACGACGCCGACACGTCCACGAAACCCTCGGCGTCCCAAGGCTTCCGGACCACCGCGGCCGCCGAGGCCAAGCGCCGCAACGACTCCCGCCCCCGGCCGATCCCGGCCACCTCGACCCCGACCGCGAACAGGTCGTCCGCGCAGGTCAACTCCGGCGGCCCGGCCGCCTCGAACCACACCTGCCGGTGCCCGATCCGCTCGACGGCCCCGATCTCGGCCGCCACCACGTGCTCCAGTCCACGCAAAGTCCGCGCCACGAAGCGCAAAGCCCGTCTCCCACGTCGCGACCCCAGGGCGGAGTGACCGCCCCGGCATCGCCGGCGAGGGGTGTGAACGCGCGCTCGCCGGCGGCCGCGTCAGGCGAGGAAGAACTGGAACTGCACGCCGACACCTTAGGCGGTGTCGCGCACGTCCTGCCGGGAATTCGCGAGCGCCAACCCGGTCCGCAGCGCGCCGACGGCCTCGGCCACCGCCTCCCGGAACACGCCGCCGACGCCGAGGACGTTGGCGTACCCGTGGAACAGGCCCTCGTACCGCCGCAGCACGACCGGAACCCCTTGTGCGGCGAGCTTCTCCCCGAACGCCTCGCCCTCGTCGCGCAACGGGTCGAACCCGGCGGTCGCGAGGTAGGTCGGCGGCAACCCTGACAGGTCCTCGGCCAGCAGCACCGACAACCGCGGGTCGGCGTGGTCGGCGCGCGAGGGCGCGTAGTGGTCGAGGAACCAGTCCATCTTCGCGTCGGTCAGGAAGAACCCGTTCCCGAACAGCTCCCGCGACCGCCGCCGCACCGTCGCGTCCACCGCCGGGTAGAACAGCAGCAGGAACACCGGCTTGACACCCTTGGCGTGCAACGCGGTCGACGCCGCCAGGTTGCCGCCCGCGCTGTCACCGCCCAGCGCGATCCGCGCCGGGTCGATGCCCAGCTCGTCGGCGTGCGCCACGGCCCACTCGAACGCGGTCGCCGCGTCGTCCGCCGCCGCCGGGAACGGGTGCTCGGGCGCGAGCCGGTAGTCCGCCGACAGCACCCGCACCCCGGCTTCCCGCGCCAGGAACCGGCACAGGTTGTCGTGGCTGTCCAGGTCGCCCGACACCCAGCCGCCGCCGTGGTAGAAGACCAGCAGCGGCGACCCGGTCGCGAGTCCCCGCGGCGTGTAGAGCCGCCCGCCGACCCCGTCCAGGTCCAACGACCGGACCGCCACGCCCTCGACCACCGGTCCCGCCACCAGCGCGCTGCTGCGCCGCATCGTGCTTCGGTTGGCCGCAGGGGTGTCGGTGACCCACTCCTCGCCGGAGAGCTGCTGCAAGCGGAGCAGGAGCTGGGCCTCCGGGTGCAGCCGCTGGCCGTCGAGGGTGATCGGGCGCCCGATGAGCAGCCGGCGCAACGGCCCCGGCAGGCCGAACGCGAAGCGCAGTGCCCCGGCCACGAGGCCGGTCGGAACCGAGTCGGCGAGCTTTGACATGAGACGCACGTTACCCGTGGGTAGCGCCACCGGCGAGAGTGGACCTCGACCTAGGTCGAAGTGGCACTATCGGCTCCATGACGGTCACGGTGGTGGGCATCGGCGGGTCCCTGCGCGCGAACTCCTCGTCGGAGCGCGCGCTGCGGATCGCGCTGTCCGGCGCGGCGGAGGCGGGCGCGAAGATCATCGAGGTGCCCGGACCCGAACTCGTGCTGCCGTTCTACGACCCGTCGGTGGCCGACCGGCCCGCGAACGCGCTCGCGCTGACCGAGGCGCTGCGCCGGGCCGACGGGGTCGTGCTGGTGTCGCCGGGGTACCACGGGACGGTGTCCGGGCTGGTCAAGAACGCCCTGGACTACGTGGAGGACCTGCGCGGCGACGAGCGGCCGTACCTGCACGGGCGTGCCGTGGGGTGCATCTCGGTCGCCATGGGCTGGCAGGCGTCGGTGACCACGCTGACCGCGTTGCGCTCGATCGTGCACGCGCTGCGCGGCTGGCCGACGCCGCTGGGCGCGTCGGTGAACTCCCGCGAGGTGGAGTTCGACCTGGAGGGCGGCTGCTCGGACGCCGGCGTCGCCGAGTCCCTGCGCACCATCGGCCGCCAGGTGGCGGAGTTCGCTGCGACACACGCCGGTTGACCCCCGGTGGTCCCGGGTAACCCTCGATCGGTCGGGTGAGCTGTCCCACCACCGGGTGTGGATTCGTCACGGGCCGATGTTGAACAGAACGTTCTGTTCACTTGGTTTCCGGGGAGTTGGTCATGCGGGTTCTCTACACGGCGGAAGCGGTCGCGGTCGGCGACGGGCGCGACGGCGAGGTCCGGACGTCCGACGGCGTGCTGGACGAGCAGCTCGCGACCCCGGTCGAACTGGGCGGACCCGGTGGCGACAAGACCAACCCCGAGCAGCTCTTCGCGGCCGGGTACGCGGCGTGCTTCCACAGCGCGCTGAAAGTCGTCGCGCGGGCGGCGAAGGTGCGGCTGGGCGAGACTGAGGTGACCGCCAGGGTCGGCATCGGCCCGAACGACGCCGGCGGTTTCCAGCTGGCGGTCGACCTGGTGGTCCGCATCCCGGACGTCGACCAGGCGGTGGCCGACGACCTGGTGGCGAAGGCGCACCAGGTGTGCCCGTACTCCAACGCGACCCGCGGCAACATCGAAGTGGCCCTCACGGCCACGGTCTAGAACGGAGGCGCCATGAGCAAGTCCCCGATCTCGAGCCCCCTCTCGGACGCCGCGAGGGAATCGGTCGGCGCGGTGCTACAGGCCACGCTGGTCGACCTGGTCGACCTGTCCCTTGTGTCGAAACAGGCCCACTGGAACGTGGTCGGCAAGAACTTCCGCAGCGTCCACCTCCAGCTGGACGAACTGGTCACCACGGCCCGCACCTACGCCGACGAGGTGGCCGAACGAGCCGCCGCCCTGGGAATCTCCCCGAACGGCAAGGCAAAAACCGTAGCGGCCGCGTCGGGCGTCCCGGAGTTCCCGGACAACTGGCTCAAGGAAGACCAGGTGGTCGCCTCCGTGGTGACCGCCCTGGCGAAGCTCATCGAACGCCTGCGCGCCCGCATCGACGAGACCGACAAGTCCGACCTGGTGACGCAGGACCTGCTGATCGAAATCACCAAGAAACTCGAAGAGGCCCACTGGATGTGGCAGGCCCAACAGGCCTGACCCACCCACCCCAAGCCCGCCGCGATCCGCGGCGGGCTTTCCACACCCATTCCGCCCGACGCACCGAAACCACAACACTGCTTATCCATCAGCGGGAAATCCACCCCGAACACGCAACCGACCCGCAAGCCGTTCATGACCCACCCACGGCCCGACGCACCCACGGCCCGACCCCTAACCGCCAAACCAAGCGCCCAGTCCGATCGCGGCCACACCCACACCGCCCGGACCCCCGCCCCCAGGTTCACACCGGCCAACCGGTGCGGCGGTTGAGGCTGCGGCGGCTGGGAGGCTGCGGCCGGGAGCTGCGGCGATTGGAAGGCAGCGGCTGGGGCCGCGGTGGCTGGGAGGCAGCGGCGCCGAGGTGGTTGGGGGGCTGCGGCCGGCGCCGAGGCGGCTGGGGGCTGCGACTGGGCCGCAGTGGCTGAGGGCTGCGGCCGGCGCTGAGGTGACTGGGGGGCTGGGACTGGGGCCGCAGCGGCAGGCGGGCGACGGCTGGGGTTGCGGTGGTGACCGGGGCCAGGTTGGTGGCGATTGCTGAGCGCCGCAGTGGCGGACCGGCCGGGGAAAGGCCGGCGGGTGGGCGTCGCGCCGGCGAGGCCAGGCCGAGGGAGGCCGGCGGGTGGGTGGCGGCGGGTGAGCGCTGCGCCGGGTGGGCAGGGGCGTGGCGGGTTGCCTGCCGCACCGCCTGCCTGCCTGCCGCACCGCCTGCCTGCCGCACCGCCTGCCTGCCGCACCGCCTGCCTGCCGCACCGCCTGCCTGCCGCGCCGTCCGCCTGCCGCCGCGTGGACCCCGTCGCTGCCACCTGCTGGCCGCAGCCGTGGGCTCGTCTGATTGTTGGGAAGTTGAATCGTGGAATCGTTGAACAATTCAACGTTTCCACGATCGCTGCCTGATCGCTGGCTTCCGCTCGGCCGCTAGCCCTCGTGCGGGTGGGAGGATTGTAGGAAGAGGAGATTGTTCAACGATTCACTTGAGGGATCGTTGAACAAAGGACACCTCGGCGGCGGTTTGGCGGATGGTTTCGGCGACGACCAGGGAGCCGTGGCCGGCGTCGTAGCGGTAGACCTCGTAGTCCGCGCCCCGCTCGGCCAGCCGGTCCAGGTAGTTGTCGATCTGCCGGATCGGGCAGCGGGGGTCGTTCTCGCCCGCCAGCACCAGCACCGGAGCGCGGACCGCGTCCACGTACGTCAACGGCGACGACGTGCGGTAGCGGTCGGGCACCTCATCGGGTGATCCCCCGAACAGGGCACGGTCGAACGCCCGCAGCGGCTCCATCTCGTCCTCGTAGGCGGCGAGGTAGTCGGCCACCGGCACGCCCGCGACACCCACCGCCCACCGCTCCGGCTGCGTGCCCAGCGCCAACAGCGACAGGTACCCACCCCACGAGGCCCCGTTCACCACGCACCGCGCCGCGTCCGCGAACCCCGACGACACGGCCCAGTCGTGCACCGCCGCCACGTCCTCCAACTCGGTCAACCCCGGACGCCCCTCGATCGCGTCCCGCCACGCCGACCCGTACCCCGTCGACCCGCGGTAGTTCACGTGCACCACCGCGAACCCGGCGTCCAGCCACACCGCCCGGTACGCCGAGAACCGGTCCTCGTCCGACGAGTGCGGCCCGCCGTGCAGGTGGAACACGGTCGGCAACGGCTCGTCACCCGATCCAGCGGGCCGCGCCACCAAAGCGTGAACCTCACCCACGAACACGTCCGTCAACGCCACCGACGGCGCCGCCCGGTGCCCCGGGGCCTCCAGCAGCACCCGGTCCTCCCCGCCGGCCGTCAACACCCGCACCACCCCGGGCCGCTCGGCCGACGACCACGAGTACTCGACCGCGCCGTCCGGCCGCACCCCGGCCGACCCGACCGTCCCATGTGGAGTGTCCAAAGTGGTCAAAGTTCCGCTGGCAAGATCCAACCGGTGCAACGTGTTCCGCGCCTGATAGGTGTGCGCGATCAACAACGAGTCCGCGGCGGGGAACCAGTCGGCGGTGATCTCACCCGGCAGGTCCACGGGCACCTCCACCTCGGTGTCCGCCACCACGTCCCACACCAGCAACTCCTCGCGCCCGCGCCGCTCGTGCGACACCAGCACCCGGTTGTCCCCGCGCACCGGGCTGAACGCGATCGCGTCCAACCCCAGCCCCGGCCCGTCCCACTTCTCCGCCACGGTCGACCCGTCCACCCGGATCACCCGCAACGCCGTGTGCCGGTTGTCCCCGTGCTCGGAGTGCGCGACCGCCAGCAACGTCTCGTCCTTGGACATCGCGGCCAGCCCGCCGTCGTTCGCGTGCTCGTACACGACCCGCGCGGGCGCGCCGTCCACGGACACGTGCACGGTCGTGCCGTCGTCGGTGGACGTGCCGACCGCGATCACCGAGTGCCCGATCTCCAACCCGGCCGGGTAACCGGCGGACACCCCGTCCACCGCGGGCGCGGCATCTTCACCTGAAGGAGCGAACGATTCCGTCACCCACACGCCGAATTCATCGCCATCCGTGTCCGCGAACCACCAGATCGTCTCCCCGTCCGGGCTCAGCGCGGAGTGCGACGTGCCGTTCGGCCGGTCGGTCACCTTGCGGTGCGCGTCGGCGGCGCGGTCCCAGGCGTAGATCTCCCAGACACCGCTCGAGTTCGACAGGTAGAGGCTGCGGTCGGGCGCGTCGTCCGCCCAACCGGGCAGGCTCACCCTCGGCGCGGTGAAGCGGTCGCGCCAGCGGGCCTCGGCCTCGGCGTCGGCGAACAGCGGGTCGGGCACGTCGGCGAAGCGGTGGGTCGTCACCCACCCGATCCTGCCGGCTTCCGCGCGGTGATCAGGTGGTAGTCCACCAGGCCCAGGTCGGCGGCGGTCTTCCAGTTCCGGTCCCAGCACTCGCCGCGCCCCGCCGCGACCAGCCACCGGTCGAGCCCGTTCCACACGTGCTCGCCGACGGACACCGACAGCACGTCGGTGAACCCGGCCTCGCGCAGGTCGGCCAGGAACCCCTCGATCGGGTGAGCCAGGTCCAATCCGGACGCGAACGTCTCCAGCAGCTCGGCGAGTTCGTCCGGCCGCTCGCCGAAGAACGTGGTGACCGCCAGCGTGCCGCCCGGCGCCAGCACCCGCATCGACTCCCGGGCGAACCCGGCCAGGTCCTCGAAGTGCTGCGCCGCCTCGACCGAGATCACCCGGTCGAATGAATCGTCGGGCAACGGCAGATCATCGGCCGCGCCTTGCATGAATTCTCCCCCTCCTGCCCGGGCCCGCGTCACCTGTTCGGAAAGGAGGTCGACGCCGCACACCCGCCCGGGACGGTGAAGAGTCGCCCGACGCGCACCCAGCCCCTGCCCGCAGCCGACCTCGACCAGGCGATCGCCCGCGGTCAGCCCGACCGCGTCGAACACGACGTCGTACAACGCCTCCTCGGACGCGATCCGGTGCGCGCGGGTGAGCCGGTCGAGCGGGATGTCCCGCCAGTAGCCGAAGTTGATGTACCCGCCGGCGAACACCGACAGCGCGCCCAGGTCCGACTCGCCATAGATGCGCCTGCGCAGGTCCGCGCGTTCCCGTTGATCGGCCATCACCCGATCGTGCCCCGTTACGGTGGACTCATGTCGCGGACATACCAACTCGCACAGGTGAACATTGCGCGCCTCCTGGCGCCCTTGGACAGCCCGCAGCTGGCGGGCTTCGTGGCGGCCCTCGATCCGGTGAACGCGGTGGCGGACCGGGCGGCCGGTTTCGTGTGGCGGTTGCAGACGGCCGAGGGCGACGCGACGGCCGTGCGGATCTTCGACGACGAGTGGTTGCTGGTGAACATGTCGACCTGGCGGACGCACCGCGAACTGGTCGACTACGTGTACGGGCCCGAGCACGCGGCGGTGCTCCGGGAGCGGCGGCAGTACTTCGCGCGGGCCGCCGAAGCCATGACGGCGCTGTGGTGGGTGCCGGCCGGACACCTACCGACAGTGACCGAAGCGCAACAGCGGTTGGTTCATCTGAGGGAAAACGGCCCGACGGCGTATTCGTTCTCTCTCAGGGTCACATTCCCCGCGCCAGACGAATACTCGTCCGACCCAGTGAACGTTGCGCTGGAAGGGTGCGGAGTGGACTAGCGGAGTTCCTCGGCGAAGATCTGGTCCATCTTGCGCGACGCCCGGTTGAGGGACCGGACCGACAGGCCGATCAGCGCCACCGCGAGACCAGCGGCGATGCCGACGGCGGGCGAGGTCAGGACGGCGACCAGGCCGGCTAAACCGAGGGTGACCTGCGCCCAGGCGAGGAGCTGGAGCCAGCTCCGTGAGGTGGGCTTCGCGGCGGAGACGATGCTCATTGGTGCTCTCCCTAGCTGGAAGCATCTGGATGCGACACGCTTGTCTCGTCGTCGCATCGATCTTGCTTCCCGTTACGCACGGTGAGTTGAAACGTCAACGTCCACTCGAATGGATTAACAGAACGTGACGACAACTCGCGTGACACCACGCTACGTCGTGAAGCGATTGCGTGGTGAAGACTTCACCCGAAAGTGCGATACGGAGGAGTAGGTGTAATGCCGACGGGGCATACGGCGACCAACCGAGGTCCCAACCCCGTCCCGAGGAGCGCTCGATGCCCCAGGAAACCACCCGTCACGAGGCCAAGCGGTCGGCTCCGCTGCCGAAGTGGGTGTGGGTAGCGGCGGCGAGGGTGGCGAGGTTCGTGGTGGGCGCCAAGTAGCGCCGGCCCGTCCACGCCCCGAGTCTGGTCCCCGGCTCCCCGAGCCGGGGACCCAGCCGCAGCCAAGGGAGGCGCCCTCGTGCCGAGCCGTGACGAAATGACCATCGCGTGCACGGACGCGTTCGGCCGAAAGCGCACGCTGACCGTCGCGGTCACCCAGGCCGGCATCACCGTCCACACCCCACCGGGCGAAGTCGCCGCCCTGGACTGGTTCGAACTCGACCAACTCCGCCAGGCCCTGGCCACCCTGCGCCCCCACCTGCCCGGCACCAGGGGTCCCGCCTGAATCCACCCGTGCCGCCCGAAAACCCGCCGGGGGTACTTCCGGGCCGCCCGCCCCGAAAACGCGCGCCAGAAGCCGAACAGGCCTGCCGGCCAACCCCCGCCCGCGCGGGGATGCGCCCGACCGCAAAACCAAGTCAGGCCCACAGCAAAGATGCTGTGGGCCTGACATGAGTCGGGGTGACAGGATTTGAACCTGCGACCTCTTCGTCCCGAACGAAGCGCGCTACCAAACTGCGCCACACCCCGGCTTGGATCGAACGAGTAGAACTCTACCGCACGTTCCCACCCACTCCGAACCGGGTATCCCTAACCGCTTCCGAGGCCGTCTGACCTGCGTCGACGGGCCGCGGCACGAGGGTGAGCAGGCTCGCCTCCGGCGGGCACGCGAAGCGGACCGGGGCGTACGGGGACGTGCCGAGGCCGGCGGAGACGTTCAGCCACATGTGGGCCCCCCAGCGCGACACCCCGCGCGCCCGCGACCGGTCGAGGTCGCAGTTCGTCACCAGGGCGCCGTAACCCGGGATGCGCAGCTGCCCGCCGTGCGTGTGCCCCGCCAGCACCAGGTCGTACCCGTCCGCCGCGAACGGGTCCAGCACGCGGGGTTCGGGGGAGTGGGTGACGCCCAGGCGCAGCGCGGCCGGCGGCACGGCGCCCGCGATGTCGGAGTACCGGTCGCGCTTGAGGTGCGGGTCGTCGAGGCCCGCCGCGAACACCGACTGCCCCGCCACGGTGAACTCGCGGCGCGTGTGCGTCAGGTCCAGCCAACCCCGCTCCACCATCGCGGCGCGCAGGTCCCGCCACGGGAGCGGGATGCCGTGGATCCGCTTGGTCTTGGCCGACGGCAGCAGGTAGCGCACCGGGTTCTTCGGCCGCGGCGCGTAGTAGTCGTTGCTGCCGAACACGAACACGCCCGGGCGGTCGAGCAGCGGGCCCAGGGCGCGCACCACGCCGGGCACGGCCTGCTTGTGCGCCAGGTTGTCGCCGGTGTTCACCACCAGGTCCGGCTCGAGTTCGTCCAGCGCGGCGACCCAGCGCTGCTTGGACTTCTGGTCCGGCAGCATGTGCAGGTCCGACAGGTGCAGCACGCGCAACGGCGACGAGCCCGGCGCCAGCACGGGCACGGTGGCCTCGCGCAGGGTCCAGTGCCGACGTTCGAAGCCCGCCGCGTAGGCGAGCGTCGCGGTGCCGAGCGCGGTGGTGGCGAGCAGGGTGCGGCCGAACTTGTTCACGACACCGAGGGTAGGGGGTTGACCGATTCGGGGTGAGACGCGGTGTCGGCTACCGTTCCGGCTCATGGCGGAGCTGAAGGCGCGACTGCAAGCGGACCTCACCACGGCGATCAAGGCCCGGGAGACGGTGCGCGCCGGCGCGCTGCGCATGACGCTCGCCGCGATCACCACCGAGCAGGTGGCCGGCAAGACCGCCCGCGAGCTGTCCGACGACGAGGTCCTCAAGGTCATCGCCCGCGAGGTCAAGAAGCGCCGCGAGGCCGCCGAGGCGTTCGGCGGCGCCGGTCGCACCGAGCAGGCCGAGCTGGAACGCGCCGAGTCCGCGATCCTGGAGGACTACCTGCCCGCGCAGCTGACCGCCGCCGAGCTGGAGGCGATCGTCGACGAGGTCGTCGCCGAGCTCACCGCGCAGCTGGGCGAGAAGCCCGCGCAGCGCCAGATGGGCCAGGTCATGAAGGGCGTCAACGCCAAGGTCGCCGGTCGCGCCGAGGGTGGCGCGGTGGCCGCCGTCGTCAAGGCGAAGCTGGCCTAGCTCACCGACCCGGAGGGTCCGTCGGGATCGTCACGTCCGGCGGATCCGGGTCGCCGCGCCCCGGCGGTGGCGTCGGGTCGTCCGGCCTGGTGGTCTCGGTGGGCTGCGGCGGCGGCACGTAGCCGGTGCTCACGAGCAGGGTCACCACCGTGCCGCGCAACGCCGAGCCGCGCGGCGTCTGCGACACCACGGTCCCCTTGCTCTGCTCGGAGTTCCGGCTCGCCGTGGTGACCTGGTACCCGGCCTCCTCCAGGATCCGGGTGGCCTCGTTGACGTCCTCGCCCACCACGTCCGGGATCTGGATCTCCTTGCCGCCCTTGCGGTAGCGGTCCTCCACCGGCGGCAGCGGCTGCTCGGGCAGTCCACTGTGGAGCTTGGACATGGTGTCGAACCACGTCTTCGCGGGCACCGTGCCGCCGTAGATGTCGCCGTTGCCGCACAACCGGGGCGGGCCCGAGTTCACGCAGATGCCGCGCGGGTTCGTGCCGTCGTTGTAGGTCTGCACGGCACCCGCGAAGTCGGGCGTCGCGCCGAGGAACGCGGCCGACTTGTAGTCCTCCGTGGTGCCCGTCTTGGCCAGCATCGGCCGGGTCCACTTGAACTGCCGCGCCGCGCCCGCCGCCGTGCCGGACCCCTGGTCGTCCTTGCTCATGCCGGTCGCCAGCCCGTTCGCCAGCGCCTCGGCCACCACCTGCTCGCACGGCGACTCGTTGACCGGCACCGCCTTGCCGTTGCGGTCGAGCACCTGCCTGATCGGCGTCGGCGGGCACCACACACCGCCGGAGATCAGCGTTGCCGCCACGTTCGCCAGCTCCAAAGTGGACACCGGAGCCGGACCGAGCGTGAACGAGGCGTTGCCGCCGCCGGACTTGTAGAACTCGGTCTGCGAGATCCGCAGGTTCCGGTCCTTGGCCTTGGAGTCCGGCCGCACGCCGCCGATGTTCGTCGCCATCGTCTCGCGCATCCCGAGCCGGGACGCCATGTCCACCACCGGGTCCATGCCCAGCTGCTCCTCGAGGATCACGAACCCGGTGTTCGGCGAGGTCTGCAACGCCGTCTGCAACGACATCTGCGCCGGGTAGCCGGTGGACGCGTTGCCCAGGCAGTACCAGCGGGTGTCCGGCTCGCCGGTCGACGGGCACTTCGTCCCGCCGCCCTTGAACACCTTCGACACGTGGTAGTTCGGCGTGGCCATCGTGTTCTCGATGCCCATGCCCTTCTCCAGCGCCGCCGCCGCGGTGAACACCTTGTAGACCGAGCCCGCGCCGAACTTGTTCTCCACGCCGCTGGGCAGGTCGAACTGGGTCTGGAACTGGTCGGCCTTGAGCCCGTAGTCGCGGTTGGCCACCAGCGCCACGACCTCGTGCCGCTCCTTGCCCGGCTTGACGATCGCCATCGTGTTCGCGATGCCGTCGGTGGACTTGGCGACCTGCGCCTCGGCCGCCTGCTTGGCGTAGGTGGTCGCGGTCCGGTCCAGCGTCGTGACCACGGTGTACCCGCCGGTCTTGAGCTGCTCGACGCTGTACCCGTTGCGCTCCAGGTAGTTCACCACGTACGAGCAGAAGAACCCGTTGTCCGGCCCCGCTCCCACGCACCCGTTCGCGGGCGTGCGCACCGGCGTGACGACGCCCAGCGGCTCGCGCTTGGCGATCTCCGCGGCGTCGTGGGACAGCTTGTCGTTCTCCACCATCTTGTCGATGACCTGGTTGCGCCGCTCCAGCGCCTTCTCCGGGAACACCTCCGGGTCCAGCGAGGACGGGCTGTTGACCATGCCCGCGAGCATCGCCGCCTGCGGCACGGTCAGCTTGTCCGGCGTGGTGTTGAAGTACGCCTGGGACGCCGCGGCGATGCCGTAGATCGTCGAGCCGAACGGGACGACGTTCAGGTACCGGGCGAGGATTTCGTCCTTGCCGAGTTTGCGTTCGAGTTGCAGGGAGATGCGCGCTTCACGTGCTTTTCGCGCGATCGTCTGCTCTTGTGCCTTCTGCTGTTCAACCTGGTTATTCCGCGCGACCACGTGCACCAGGTAGTTCTTGACGTATTGCTGCGTGAGCGTGGAGGCACCCTGCGTGACCGACCCGCTGAACTGGTTGGTCAACAGCGCCCGGAACGTCCCCTTCCAGTCCACGCCCTGGTGCTCGTAGAACCGGCGGTCCTCCACCGAGACCAGCGCCGCCTTCATGGTCGGCGAGATCTTGTCCGGTGCGACCAGCACCCGGTACTGGTCGTAGAGGTACGCGATCGGCGCACCGTCCTTGTCCGTGATCGTGGTGATCAACGGCGGGTCCGTGGTGACCAGGTCCGCCGAGATGCTGTCCACGGTGTCGCTGGCTCTGTTGGACATCAGACCGAGCGAGCCCACGACAGGGAACATCAGGCCTGCCAGCAGTACGCCGGCCAGCAGGCACAGGCCGAGCAGTTTCAGCACGCTGTTCCGCACTCGCACGCGGTGAGCGTACTGCTCACTGGAACGAGTGAGGGGGTTCGAGCGATACCCATTACCCAGGATGAGTACTCGTACTCAAGACAGGTAACAGGTGGGCAACCCAGGGTTGGAGGTGGAACCGAAAGGCTCTACAGTCCGTCAACGTCCAGGACAGCAGCCACCGGCACAGCCACTCGATGGTGAAGCCTACGGCATCCGCGGCAGGGGTGTGGCGGATTTACCGATCTGGGCACAGGGGAAACAGAGGTGGGGGATATGCAGCAGGGGGATTGGCGGATCAAGGCCTCGTGCCGGGACGAGGAGCCGGACCAGCTCTTCGTTCGCGGCGCCGAACAGCGCAAAGCCAAGGTCGTGTGCCTGGGTTGCCCGGTTCGGACCGAGTGCCTTGCCGAGGCTCTGGACAACCGGATCGAGTTCGGCGTCTGGGGCGGCATGACCGAGCGTGAGAGGCGGGCACTGCTCCGGCGGCGGCCCGACGTCACCTCGTGGCACGAGTTGCTCGACACCGCCCGTCAGGAACACGTCGAGGAGTCCAGGGTCGGGTAGTCACTCGCCCGCGAGCCGTCGTCCGATCTCGTGCAGGCCCTCCAGGTCGTGCACGTCGGCGGGCAGCGCGGGCACACCGACCAGAGGAACACCGGGGTGCGCGCGGGTGAACCGCGCGAGCAGCCGCCGCTCCCGATCGGCGACCGCGACGCGATCCGCGTGCACCCTCAGGACCGCTGCCGTCAGCGGGGCGTCCCCAGTGCGCTCCAGCTTCTCGGCCGCGGCCAGCGCACCGGGTGCCGGCAGGGAGGCCAGCACCGGGTGCGTCCGGTTCGCGATCAACCCGGTCAACGGCATCCGCTCGGCGACCAGCCGCTCCACGAAGTACCCGGCCTCGCGCAACGCGTCCGGCTCGGCCGCCGCGATCACCAGGAACCCGGTGCCCGGCGACCGCAGCAGCTCGTAGGTCGCCTGCGCGCGCTGCCGGAAGCCGCCGAACATGCTGTCGAACGCCTGCACGAACGTCGACGCGTCCTGGAGCAGCTGACCGCCCACGATGGTCGACACGGCCTTGGTGAACAGGCCGAAGCCCGCACCGACGATCTTGCGGATGCCCCGGCCGCCGGCCCGCGCGGGCGCCGACAGCATCTTGATCAACCGGCCGTCGAGCACCGTGGACAACCGCTGCGGCGCGTCCAGGAAGTCCAGCGCGGACCGGCTCGGCGGGGTGTCCACGATGATCAGGTCCCACTCGTCGCGGGACGCCAGTTGACCCAGCTTCTCCATCGCCATGTACTCCTGCGTGCCGGAGAACGACGTGGAAATGGTCTGGTAGAAGGGGTTTTGCAGGATCTGCTCGGCGCGCTCGCGGCCCGCGTGCTGGAGCACCATGTCGTCGAACGTCCGACGCATGTCCAGCATCATCGCGTGCAGCTCGCCGTCGACGCCCTCCACGCGGCGCGGGTTGTTGTCCAGCTCCCGCAGACCGAGCGACTGGGCGAGCCGGCGGGCCGGGTCGATGGTCAGCACCACCGCGCGCCGGCCCCGGCGGGCGGCCCGCACGGCGAGCGCGGCGGCCGTCGTCGTCTTGCCGACACCGCCCGAGCCGCAGCACACCAGGACCCGGGTGTCCGGGTCGTCCAGCAGCGCGTCGACGTCGAGACCGCTCATCGGACGCCCTCCCGCACCATCAGCTCGGCCAGCTCGTAGAGGCCCGCGAGGTCCACGCCGTCGGTCAGCTCGGGCAGTTCCAGCGTCGGCAGGTCGGACTCCGCCAGGTTCTCCCTGGCCCGCTGCTCCATCCGCACCCGCTGGGCGTGCTCGACGGTCTCCTCGACCAGACCCGCGAGTTCCTCGTCGTCCACCTCCAGGCCCGCGGCCTGGAGACCGGCGCGGACCCTGGCGCGGTCGATCCGGTCCGCGGCGGCGGAGGCGACCGACCGGGCCGGCAGGTGGTGCGGGCGGACCCGGTTGGTGAACACCGCGCCGGGCCGCAGGTCGGCGCCGTCCAACTCGGCCACCGCGTCCAGCGTCTCGCGCACCGGCATCTCCTCCAGCAGCGCGACCAGGTGCACGGCCGTGTCACCGGAGTGCAGGAGCTTGACCACGCCCTCGCTCTGGCCCTTGATCGGGCCGACCTTCGCCAGGTCCGCCATCGCGCGGGTGACGTCCAGGAACCGGACCACGCGGCCCGTGGGCGGCGCGTCGAGCACCACGGCGTCGTACTCGTGCCGGCCGGTCTTGCCCGCCCGCCGCACGCACTCCTTGACCTTGCCGGTCAGCAGGACGTCGCGCAGGCCGGGCGCCAGCGTCGTGGCGAACTCGACCGCGCCCATCTTCTTCAGCGTCCGACCGGCGAAGCCGAGGTTGTAGAACATGTCGAGGTACTCCAGCAGCGCGGCCTCGGGGTCCACGGCCAGCGCGCGCACCTCGCCGCCGCCGGGCGCGGACGCGATCCGCTCCTCCGAGTAGGGCAGCGGCGGGCGGTCGAACAACTGCGCGATCCCCTGCCGGTTCTCGACCTCGACCAGCAGCACCCGCCGCCCGCCGGTGGCCAGGGCGAGCGCCAGCGCGGCGGCGACCGTGGTCTTGCCGGTGCCCCCCTTGCCCGTGACGACGTGCAGCCGCGCCCGGGTCAGTTCGTCGGTCCAGCCGGTCACCGGCCCAGCCTAAGCGCGCCGACCCGAGACCCGCTGGACACCGTCAGTCCACCATCGTGATGAACACCACCGCGATCGCCGCGGCCGCCACAACCCCCCAGGCCACGACCGAGGGCAGCACGTACGCGATCAACACCGCGACCACCGCCACCACCGCGAGCCCGACGACCGCGGCCCGCACAACGTCCCCGTGACGCGCCCCCTTGCGATCCCGCGCCTGGGCCATCCCCACGAGCACCAACACCAGCCCACCGAGCAGAAACGATCCGGTGGCAACGATCCGCCACGTCTCCACGTGATCAACGTAGCCGGGACGGGCGCCTCCGGTCACCGAAGTCACCCGGACACCCCACTACCGACACCCTGGCCAAGGGCCGCACCGCCGGCGGCCGTGGCTGAATGGCCGTGGCTGAATGGCCGTGGCTGAATGGCCGTGGTTCAGCGGTCGTGGGCTCAGCGGTCGTGGGGCCGGAGCCCGACAGCATCGCCTGACCCGCCGCGAGCCACCCCGACGCTGCCGCCCTGTACTGCCCGCTCACCAATACCGCCCCACCCGTGCCGCCCCACGAGTGCCGCCTCTCCGGGGCGTCCTCACCAGCGCCGCCTCGACGGTCGGCCGCTCCGTCCTCTCGGCGACGGTCCACACCATCGGCCCTGCCCGCAGCCCTGCCCCGCGGCCGAGGTCGAGCAGTTCCCCCACCATCGGCCGCGGTCCGGCGATGATCTTGCAGGCGGCGCCTCTGCCGCAGCGTCGCGGCGGTCGTCCGGCTGTACGTCTGACGTGTTGGATTGTTGATTTGTAGGGCGAGAGGATTGTTCAACAATAGAACGATACTACTGGTAGTAGCTTGTCGGATTGTTGAACGATTCTACGTTTGAATGAGGGGACGGCCAGGGGCTGGGAGGGGGCGACCTCGGACGGGTGGGGGTGGGAGGCGTCAGGCTAGGCTCCGCGCCATGCAGACTTGGGAGTACGCGACGGTCCCGTTGTTGATCCACGCGACCAAAGCGATCCTGGACCAGTGGGGCGCCGACGGGTGGGAACTGGTGACCGTGATCCCGAACCCCAGTGGTGAGCAGCACGTCGCCTACCTGAAGCGGCCCAAGGCATGAGCTGGGTCGGGAGGTTGGCCGAGCTGGGGGTCGAACTCCCGCCGGTCGCCGCGCCGTTGGCGGCCTACGTGCCCGCCGCGCGCACCGGCACGCTCGTCTTCACCTCGGGCCAGCTGCCCTTCGTCGCCGGCACGCTCGCGGCCACCGGCAAGGTCGGCTCCGACGTCAGCCCCGAAGAGGCCAAGGCCCACGCGCGCACGTGCGCCCTCAACGGCCTCGCCGCGATCCACGACCTGGTGGGGCTTGACTCCGTCGTGCGAGTCGTCAAGCTGGTCGGGTTCGTCGCCTCCGCCGAGGGGTTCACCGGTCAGCCCGCCGTCGTCAACGGCGCGTCCGAGCTGATCGGCGAGATCTTCGGCGACGCGGGCAAGCACGCCAGGTCGGCCGTCGGCGTGAGCGAACTGCCCCTCGGCGCGCCCGTCGAGGTGGAGCTGGTCGTCGAGATCGGGGAGTGAGATGTCGGACACGATCCACGAGCTGCTGCTGAGGCTGGCGGGCCGGCTCCCGGACGACGTCCTGTGGCGCTTCCGCGACTGGGCGGCGAGCGACGCGGTCGTCGTGCTGGCCAGGGCGCTCCCGCGCACCCTCCTGCACGACCGGATCGGCCTGACCGACTACGAACAGCAACTGCTCGGCGACGCGCTCATCCCCCACGGGGCGGATCGGGGCTTGATCAGTTCCGTCAGGGGACTGGACGAACTCCCCGAACCCGACTACACCTTCACTCCGGAATCACCCAATCGGGTGTCGATGGGGGATTCCGCGACCGTAGTGCTCGGCGCCACCCTGCGTGGTCGTCCCGGAGTCGGCGAAGTCCGGTCCGCGTGGCGGCAGCGGGGTGGGGAGTCCAGGCGCGTCATCCTGGTCACCGCGTCGTCCGGGCACACCCGGCTGACGGGTGAGTTGCAGCGCGTGCTGCGGGCGCTCGGCGACCACGACCCGTGCGTCGAGGTCCTGCCGGGCGACGAAGACCTGCCGCCCTACCACCGGGCGGCGTTGGCGGCATCGGAGCTGGTGTGCACCGGGGCCGAAGCCGACGGACACCTGGTGCCCGTCTAACCCGAGGAGTGCAGGCGTGACGAACGACGGCGTGGGGCTCCCCGTCCGTTTACACGACGTCCTGTTGGCGCTGGCGGGTCGCGTTGACGACGACGCCCTGACCCAGGCTCGGGAACTGCTCGCGGTCGCCGAGCCCGACCGCGCGGTCGAGCTGCTCGTGGGGTGCCTGCTCGCGGGTCGCGTGCCCGTGTCCGTCGACGAACGCCGTGAACTCGGCCGGCTGCTGGACGAGGTCCGCTCGGACCCGTCGCTCGCCGACCGGCTGTTCGCGGTCGAGCACGTGCCCACCGTGCGGCACCGGTTCACCGCCGAGTCCGACCCGTCCGACGGGTTGGCCGAGGCGCTGGCCCGGACCGTGACGGCGCTGCCGGACGTGCGGGGCGTGCGGGCGACGTGGCGTTCGACGCCCGCCGGCGCGGCGCACGGACCGCTGCCCCAGCGGGTCGTGCTGGTCGACATCGGACCGTCCGGCTTCGGGCCGGCGACCGCCTACCGCGTGGAGACCGTGCTGCGGAAAGCCGGGATCCGGGCGGCCGTGGAGGTGTTGACGGTGGGCACACCGTTGGGTGAGTACCACGCGGCGGCCGTGACCACGGCCCGCGAGGTCTTCTTTCCCGCGACACCCGCGCCGACACCGGTACGCGTAGCCGAGGAGCCGGGCGGCACCTGGTTCGACGGTGAGGTCCAGGACGGGGCACCGGTGGTCGAGCCGGAGCCGGTGCCCGCCGAACCCGATCTCGGCTCGAAGTCGCGCCGTGCGCGCGTGGAGTCCTACGAGGGCGCCCAACCGTTCCCGCCCAAGCCCGTCAAACGGCTGCCGGTGCGGGACGCGGTGGACGAGCCCGTTGAGCTGCCCGCCGTGGTCGAGCTGCCCGTCGAACCGCCCGTCGTGTCGTCGGTGGAGCCGATCGAGCCGATCCCGCCGGTCGAGCCGCCGACCGAACCCACCCCGCTGGACCTCCACCCGCTGTCGCGGGCCGAGGTGACGACGGAGCTGGGGCCGGACGACCTCGCCGCCCTCCAGGCCGCGTTGGCCGACGGCCACCCGCCCGCCGGGGTGACGCTGCCGCCGACCGTGGACGCGAAGTTGAGCGACCGCGAACGCGCGCTGCTCCAGCAACTGCACGAAGAACTGGCCCAGCGCGAGCAGCAGTCCTGGCCCGCCGGCCCGGAGTACGTCAACGGCGTGCACAAACCGACCAACGGCCAGTTCCCGGGCTGACCCACCCCGCCCGACCCCGATTGCCCCGCTCGTCGCCCACCAGGTGCCGAGCGGGGCAATTGTCGTTCCCGGTTCGTCCGATCATCCTCGCCACCTACTTTTCACATGTTCAACAACGGGACATGCGAAAAGTAGGATTGTAGAACAATCCTACGAGATGAGCAGGTCTCGGGTCGTTGGATTGTCGGATTGTTGAGTGAGGGGATTGTTCAACGATTGAACGTGGGGCGGTCGGCGGTGGCGGAGCTGGGGTGGCCGCGAAACTCTAGGCCTCGGCTTTGGCGCGGGCCTGTTCGATGATCCGCTGGAGGTGCAGGCCGCGGCGCACGTCCAGGGGGTGGGTGGAGGTGCCGCTGTCGACCAGGGCCACGAAGTCGTCCAGCAGGTTCGTGTAGCACTGCAACGCGGGCGTTCCCCGGTCGGCCAACGTCCGGTGCCCGTGCTCCCCGTACACCACGACCTCGGCGATGCCCGGCTGCAACGGCACCGACATGGTCATCGTCGCCACCGACGTCGCACCGCCCTCGTGCGCGAACACGACCTGCCACACCCCGTGCGCCGACCGGTCGGCCGCGATCACCTCCACGATCGGCCCGAGCGCCGCGTCCAGCAGGTCGAACGCGTGCGGACCCACGTCGTCCAGCGGTCCGCGCTCGTGCCGCCACGGCGACTTCGAGTACGGCCCGCCCAGCAACGCGCCGGTCAACCACCGCGCCCCGCCGCCGACCCACCCGCCGACCGCGTGCAACTGCT
Organism: Actinosynnema sp. NPDC020468; assembly: GCF_040642015.1. NCBI lineage: Bacteria > Bacillati > Actinomycetota > Actinomycetes > Pseudonocardiales > Pseudonocardiaceae > Actinosynnema > Actinosynnema sp. NPDC020468. The sequence goes on along the minus strand of NZ_JBFAEO010000021.1, from coordinate 98,652 downwards.
CGAGCTGCTCCCGCGTCTCCGGCGCGTACCGCCTGGTCAGCACCACCAGCGAGGCCACACCGGCCTCGCCGACCGCGTCGACCAGCCGCTCCGCCTCCGCCAACGACCCGGCGATCGGCTTCTCCAGCACGAGGTGCTTGCCCGCCTTCGCCGCCCGGACCGCGATCTCCGCCTGCACCGCCGGCGGCACGGCGAACGCGACCGCGTCCACTTGCGTCAACAGCGAGTCCACATCGGACGCCACCACCGCGTCGTACGACGAGGCCAACGCGGCCGCGGCCTCCGGGCGGCGGGCCCACACGGCGGTCAGCCGCGTTCCCGGGTGGTCGGCGAGGCCGGGCGCGTGCACCCGGTCCGCCCACGGTCCGGCGCCGATCAGTCCTACCCGCAGCTGTTCGTCCACCCGGCCCATCCTGCCCATCATCGGCCGCCGGCATAAGCCGACTCGGGGACGAAGATCCGGCCGCCGTTGCCGAACTCCAGCTCCACGCCGCCGTCCGCCCTGGTCAGCCGGGGGTCGTGCCCCCAGCCCGCGGGGATCGGCACGACGTGGCCGTGGTCCTCGGACGGACCCAGCCACACCTCGTAGTCCGACCCGTCCTGCTTCACGTACGCGCCGGGCAGGTCGGCCGTCGGCGGTCGCGCGTCCACCGTCCTGGTCGTCGGCAGGAACAGCACCACGGCCGCCACCGCGGTCAGCCCGGTGCCGAGCACCGCGCCCAACCCGAACAGCAGGACGTTCACCAGGCAGCCCTTTTTGGAGGTGTCCACACGGCGATGATCCCCGTCGTAGGCTCGAGGCGTGCGCGAACTCCCCGACGACCTGACGCTGCCCTCGTCCACCGCGACGTTCCCGGAGGTGCCGGCGCGACCGCGGGACGCCGCCACCGTGGTGCTGGTCCGCGACGGGGCCGAGGGCGTCGAGGCGTTCCTGCTGCGCCGGGTGTCCGGGATGGCCTTCGCCGGCGGGATGACCGTGTTCCCCGGTGGTGGCGTCGACCGGCGGGACGCCGACGCGACCGTGGCGTGGACCGGTCCGCCGCCGTCGTGGTGGGCGTCGAGGTTCTCGTGTTCACCCGAACTGGCGACGGCGCTGGTGTGCGCGGCGGTGCGGGAGACGTTCGAGGAGTCCGGGGTGCTGCTGGCCGGGCCGTCCGCGGCGACGGTCGTGGCGGACACGTCCGGGTACGCCGACGCGCGGGCGGCGCTGGTGGCCCGGGAGGTGTCGTTCGCGGAGTTCCTGGCCGCGGAGGGGTTGGTGCTGCGGGCCGACCTGCTGCGGCCGTGGACCAACTGGGTGACACCCGAGGAGGAGCCCCGGCGGTACGACACGCGGTTCTTCGTGGCGGTGCTGCCGGCTGGTCAGCGGGCGGACGACGCGACGTCCGAGGCGTCGGACGGGGTGTGGCAGCGGCCGGTCGACGCGTTGGCGGACTGGGAGGCGGGGCGGCGGACGTTGATGCCGCCCACCTGGGTGACGTTGTCGGAGTTGGCGGAATTCGTGGGTGTGGCGGACGTGCTGGCGGCGCCGCGCGAGGTCGAGCGGATCATCCCGAAGCTGGTTCGGGACGGGGGGCGGATTCGGGTGGTCATTCCATGAACGAGTACGGCGTGCTGCGGCCGGTGACGGCGACGGCCTCGGTGCTGTTGGCGGAGAACCCCGGCGTGATGACGTTGGAGGGCACCAACACCTGGGTGCTGCGCGCGGCCGGCTCGGTCGGGTGCGTCGTGGTCGACCCCGGGCCGTTGGACCACGCGCACCTGGACCGGATCGCCGCGTGCGGACCGGTCGAGGTCGTGCTGTTGACGCATGGTCACCCCGATCACTCGGAAGGGGCGGCGGCGTTCGGGCGGAAGGTGGACGCGCCCGTGCGGTCGGTGGACCCGGTCTTCCGGCTGGGCGGCGAGGGGTTGACTCACGATGAGGTGATCGTGGCCGGTGGGGTGGATATTCGGGTAATCCGCACGCCGGGGCACACCGCCGACTCCGTGTGCTTCGCGCTGGACGACGCGGTGCTGACCGGTGACACGATTCTCGGTCGGGGCACCACGATCGTGGCTCACCCGGACGGGAAGCTTGGTGACTACCTGGCGTCGTTGCGACTACTGGCCGGGTTGCCGGCGGGGGTGGCGGCGCTGCCGGGGCACGGGCCCGTGCTGCCGGACGTCGCGGCGGCGGCCACCGGGTACCTGGCGCACCGCGAGCAGCGGTTGACGCAGGTCAGGGCCGCGGTGGCGGAGCTGGGCGGCGCGCCGACGGCGCGGGAGGTGGTCGAGGTCGTGTACGCGGACGTCGACCGGGCGCTGTGGCCCGCGGCGGAGTGGTCGGTGCGGGCCCAGCTGGACTATCTCGGTGTTCAGACGGACGTGCGGAGGGGGACGACCAGGTAGGTCAGCTCGACGCCGTCCTCGCCCGCCTGCGCGGTGAGGACGGTCGAGCGCAGGCCGTCCTGGATCTTCAACTCGACCCGCCGACCGCTGAACGCCTTCAGCGCGTCGGACAGGTACCGGGCCTGGAAGGTCTTGGTCAGGCGGTTGCCGTCGACCGTGGCCTTGACGGACTCCTCGGACTCGCCCGCCTGGGGGTCGTTGCCGCGCACGCGCAGCTGACCGTCGTCGACCTGGAGCGTCACCGAGCCGTGCGGACCGCTGTAGGGCACCGCGCGCTTCACCGCGCCCGCCAGGGCGTCGGCTTCGACCAGGACAGTGCTGTCGATGACCGCCTCCAACAACTTCCGTGCTCGATCGTCGGGGAAGGGCGCCGCGAGGAGCGCCGTGCTGACGCTGCCGCCCGCCCACCGCAGGGCGACGCGGTCGTCGTCGGCGTGCACGGCGACGCGTTCGTCGCGTGCCGGTTGTTTCGCGACCTCGGCCAACAGGGTTGCCGGGGCCAGCACGTCCACACCGGTCTCACTCGTCCAGGGGACGGTCGCGAACGCCATCCGGTAGCGGTCGGTGGCGATCAGCTCCAGGCGGTCGGGCGTGCCGTGGATGCGGACGCCGGTGAACACCGGGAGAGCGTCTTCCTTGGACGCCGCGCTCGACACGGGTACGAGCGCGGAGGCCAGCACGCCTGCGGTGACGTGCCCGGCCAGTGGTGGCAGAGAGGGTATTCCCGGATGGGCCGAAAGGTCCAGCAGGGGTAGTGCGAACCGCGCCGTATCGGTGCGGATAGCCAGCCTGGACCCCTCCACCACGAGCCGCACCCGCTCGTCCTCGATCGACCGGAGCGTGTCGGCGAACGGCCGCGCGGGCACCAGCACCGCCCCGTCGACGTGCACGAGCGCCCGCCGCTCGAGCCGCACCGCGTGGTCCCGGTCGCTCCCGGCCAACTCGACCCCGGCACCGTCGGCACGCAGCACCAGCCCGGCCAACACGACGTCGTGCACCCGCGTCGGCAACACCCGTGCGACGTCCACCGCGGCCGAGGCCAACTCCGCGGTGGTGGCGGTGAGATCCATGCGCGCACGGTAGACCCGACCACCGACAATTTCGGCCCGCCACCCAGACCCTTCAGGTGATGATCAGCAACCTCCTCGCCACCCGCCGTTCAACGTAGAATCGTTCAACAATCCAACACTTCAACAACCCTACATACCAACGATCACGCGCAGGCGTAGCTGTTGAGCAAGAGGATTGTTGAACAACCACTCCACTCACTTGTTCAACAATCCAGCAGGCACGGGTTGGACGCCGTGGGGGGCGCTACGCGGGGCTTGAGGGGCTCACGGGCGGTTGCGGAGCGGCGGGTCTTGGGATGGCTCGGTTGGGGCGGCGAGCTGCTTGTGCCGCCCCGCCGGTGCCGAGCCCTGCCGGGTCGGGCTGCGCCGGGTCGGGCTGGGTCGGGTTTGGCCAAACCGAGTCGTGCCGGGCCAGGCCAAATCGAGCCGCCTTGCCCCGCCCCGCACCGCGCGACGTCGGGTCACGTCGGGCCGAGCCAGGTCAAACCGAGCTGAGCCGGGCTGGGTCGGCAGGGGTTGGGCTGGGTCGGCTGGGTTGGGCACGGTCGGGTTGGTGGGGTGTAGCGGGCCTGGGTCAGTGGGCCAGGGCTGGTTCGGTGGTGGGGGTGGTGGCCACGGTGCCTCGGAAGAGCCAGACCAGGGCGGCGATGGTCAGGCCGGCTGCGGTTGCGGTCAGGAATGCCGCGGTGGTGCCGTAGGACTCGACCAGGCGGCCGCTTGCGGATTGGCCCAGGGCCAGGCCCACGGTGACCGCGGTGATCACCCAGCCGAAGGCCTCGGTGGCCGTTCCCGGCGGTGCGACCAGCTCGATCGCCGCCGAGTGCGACGTCGCCTGCGGGGTGATCAGGGTGCCCGCCACCAGCAGCGCCACCGCCAACCCGGCGAGCGACGTCGGCACGGCCAAGGTCAGCGTCAGCAGGGAGAAACCGGCCAGCAGCGCCGGCAGGCGCAGGTGCATCGGGCGCGGGAAGGGTTTCATCGAGTACAGGAGTCCGAAGAGGACGCTGCTCACCGAGAACAGGCTCAGCAGCAGACCGCCCAGGCTCACGTGGCCGGCGTCGGCCGCCGCGGCCGGCACGGCGACCTCGATGAAGCCGATCGTCACGCCGAAGCCGAACGCGGCCAGGGCGACCGTGCGCATGCCCGGCGACGCCAGCGCGCCCAGCATGCCGCGACCCACCGGTTCCGGCCGCACGCCGCGGACCGTGGGGTTCAGTCCGAACCACGTCGCGCCGACCACCATCGACACCGCGCCGACCAGCACGCCGGTGCCCGCCCACGGCGCCGCCACGAGCACGCCCGCGAGCCCCGGCCCGAGGATGAAGAACACCTCCATGCTGATGGCCTCGTAGGCGTACCCGGCCAACCGCGTCGACCCAGGCGGCAGCACCTGGGACCACAGCGCCCGGGACGCCGAGCCCACCTGCGGCTCGGTCAACCCCACGCCGAACGACAGCGGCACCAGCACGGCCAGGTGCGCGCCGGCCTCCACCGCCAGCACGGCCGACGTCACGAACAGCGCGAACAGACCCACGACGGTGAGCAGCGGCCGGGTCGGGCCGAGCCGGTCCATCAGCCTGCCCTGCACGATCGAGCCCACCGCCACGCCGATCAACGACGCCGCCGACACGAAACCGGCCGACGCGAAGGAGCCCGTCTCGCGCTGCACGTAGAGCAGCATCGACAACCCGACCATGGCGATCGGGAGCCGGGCGAGCAGCGACGCGACGACGGGGCCGCGCATGCCGGGCGTGGTCAGGGCGGCGCGGTAGTCGGACAGGCGGGCGGACTGGGACATGCGTACCAGTGTGAACGCAGTGGTACGCACGTACCAGTCATTTGCCACGTGTCTTCCAGCACTCGGGAGAACTGTTCCGATTCGGTCACAAGATTGGGATGACCGGGTGAAACCCTGTCGGGAAACCGCTGAACAGGGCGTCCTTGAGGGTGAAGTCGCTTGAGCCGCGGGGGAGGGGCCGTGCGATTGTGAACAGGGGACGACTCACCTGTTTCGGCGCACGTCGCAGCGGGTAATCGAACTTCCTTCCGGTGTCACGAGGGTCGGGGCCTGCGGACGCCGGATGTGGAGAAGGCGCGGTATCCGTCGGGGGATGGACCGCGCACAGCGGGACCGGTGCGCCGCGTCGGGGGCGGCGCCCGGTCCCACTGTCTAACGCGCGCGACGCGCCAGGCGCTCCGGATCCAGGATGAGGACGCTCTTGCCCTCGAGACGGAGCCAGCCGCGGTGGGCGAAGTCGGCCAAGGCCTTGTTCACCGTCTCGCGGGACGCGCCCACGAACTGGGCGATCTCCTCCTGCGTCAAGTCGTGCGTGACGCGGAGCAGGCCGGCCTCCTGGCTGCCGAAGCGCTGTGCGAGCTGCAACAACGCCTTCGCCACCCGGCCGGGCACGTCGGTGAAGATCAGGTCGGCCAGCATCGAGTTCGTCCGGCGCAGCCTGCGCGCCAGCGCCCGGAGCAGCTGCTCCGCGATCTCGGGCCGGTTGGTGATCCACTGCCGCAGTGCGGGGCGGTCCATGCTGACCGCACGCACCTCGGTCACCGTCGTGGCGGTGGACGTGCGCGGACCGGGGTCGAAGATCGACAGCTCGCCGAACATGTCGGACGGGCCGAAGATCCCCAACAGGTTCTCCCGGCCGTCCGGCGACTTGCGGCCGATCTTCACCTTGCCGGACTGGATGATGTAGAGCCGGTCGCCCGGCTCGCCTTCCGCGAAGATCACGTGGCCACGCGGGAATTCAACGGACTCCAGCGTCTGCGCCAGTGCCTCCGCTGCAGCCGGTTCAACCCCCTGGAAAATGCCCGCGCGGGCCAGGGTCTCGTCCACCTCGTCCCTCCTGTCGAGAGGCGACGGCAAGGGTTGAGCGCGTTCCGCCTTCTGGCGGATCAGCGCCTGCCGTCGATCACTGAGTGCAGTCTAAGGGCTGATCGGTGGATCGCCTCCCGGCGCGCCGTCGACCTGCCCGGACAGCCCGAAAAGGCCCACCGGGGTGGTGACCCCGCGGGCCTGGTGTTCGGACTTGCCGGACCTAGCGGCGCGGCCGCCGCTGCCGCAGGTTCCTGGCACGGCCACCCAGCCGCCGCAGCCGGAACAGCTCCAGCGCGCGGCCGATGCCGTGCCCGTAGAGCGCCCTGACCTCGTCGGGGCGCGCCGACTCCAGGAACTCCTCGACCTCGTCCTCCTGCACGGCGACGTGGCGCAGACGGGCTTCCACGCGCTCCATGAAGAGCGCGAAGAACATGATCACGATCGGAACGGCGATGACGAACCAGGCAGTCATGATGGCTCCGATCCTTGCGCATCGGGTTTGTCCGCACGCTTGCGGGGTCCCTCGTACGGGTTCCTGCGACAAGAGACGCGCACCCGCCCGGCCTGGTTGCGCGCCGGTCGCCGGTTACCCGGTTCGCGTGCGTTCAACCGGGCCGAACATGTCACGCGATAGCCTGGCGCGCATGGCGAAAAGGCCGGAGACCCAACTAGGCCTCACCCGGAGGGCCCGCCGGATGGTCCGCGTCCTCGCCGAGGGCTACCCGGACGCGCACTGCGAACTCGACTTCACCACACCGCTGGAACTGCTGGTCGCGGTCGTGCTGTCGGCCCAGACCACCGACGTGCGGGTGAACCAGGTGACACCGGCGCTGTTCGCGCGCTACCGCAAGGCCGCCGACTACGCCTCCGCCGACCGCACCGAACTGGAGGAGCTGATCCGACCCACCGGCTTCTACCGCAACAAGGCGACGTCCGTGATGGGGCTGGGCGCCGCGCTGGTGGAGCGCTTCGGCGGCGAGGTGCCCGGCACGCTGCCGGAACTCGTCACGCTGCCCGGCGTGGGGCGCAAGACCGCGAACGTGGTGCTCGGCGACGCGTTCGGCGTGCCGGGGATCACAGTGGACACCCACTTCGGACGGTTGACCCGGCGGTGGGGCTGGACGACCGAGGAGGACCCGGTCAAGGTCGAGCACGCGGTCGGCAAGCTGATCGAGCGCAAGGACTGGACGCTGCTGTCCCACCGGACGATCTTCCACGGCCGGCGCGTCTGCCACGCCCGCACACCCGCGTGCGGCGCGTGCCTGCTGGCGCCCCAGTGCCCGTCCTACGGCATCGGCCAGGTCGACCCGGCCAAGGCCGAGAAGCTGGTCAAGGGCGTCGAGGCACCGCACCTGATCGCGCTGGCCGAACGGGTCCGGGCCGGGGAGAAGCTGGCGTGAGCCGAGGAGCGCGCTGGGCGCTGGTGGCGCTGGTGCTGGTCGTGGCGGGCGTGGTCGCGCTGTGGCCGCGCGGTGGCTCCGAGCCGCCCGCGGAGCGCCCGCACACCCAGGCCGGCGCGCCCGCCGACCTGCTCATGGCCCGCAACCAGGCCGCGCTGCGCCCGTGCCCGCAGGGCGCCGAGGGGCCGTCGGCGCTGCGCGGGCTGAAGGCGACGTGCCTCGGCGACGGGCAGCAGCTGGACGTGGCGTCCGCGCTCGGCGGCAAGGCGCTGGTGAACTTCTGGGCCACCTGGTGCGTTCCCTGTCAGGGGGAACTTCGGGTGCTGGACGAGTACGCGCAGCAGCCGGGCGCCGTGCCGGTGCTCGCGGTGCAGGTGGAGAGCAAGGAGGCGGACGGCCTGGAACTGCTGGCGAAGCTCGGTGTCCACCTGCCCGCGGTGATCGACGAGGCCGACGGGGTGCGCAAGGCGGTCAAGGCGCCGCGCACGCTGCCCGCGAGCTTCCTGGTCGGTGCGGACGGATCGGTGGCGCAGGTGCTCAAACCGCTCGTGTTCGAGTCCGTCGAGCAGGTGCGCGGGGTGGTCGGGTGAACGCCCCGGTCGAGCCGTCGGACGTGCCCGACTGGATGTCGACGCTGGTCAAGGCGACGCGGGAGGTGGACGCGCGTGCGTTCACCCGGCTGTCGCCACCGCCGGACGGCGCCGGTCGCAAGGCCGCGGTGCTGATGCTGTTCGGCGAGGGCGTCGACGGGCCGGACGTGCTGCTGCTGCGGCGGTCGGACACGTTGGGCTCGCACCCCGGGCAGGTCGCGTTCCCCGGCGGTCGGGTCGACCCGACCGACGACGGGCCGGTCGACACCGCGTTGCGCGAGGCGTACGAGGAGACCGGCGTGCTGCGCGAGGGCGTGCGGGTGGTGGCGACGCTGCCCGAGCTGTACGTGCCGGTGTCCGGCTTCGTGGTGACGCCCGTGCTGGGGCACTGGGAGTCGCCGTCGCCGGTCGTCGCGGTCGACGCCGCCGAGACCGCGGCCGTGGCCAGGGTGCCGATCGCGCACCTCGCCGACCCGGCCAACCGGTTCCGGGTGCGCCACCGCGCCGGCGACTACCTCGGGCCCGCGTTCAGCGCTCCGGGCATGCTGGTGTGGGGTTTCACGGCCGGGCTGCTCAACGGCCTGCTGGCCCTTGGCGGGTGGGAGCGACCGTGGGACACCACCGACGTGCGCGACCTCGAACTGGCTTTGCGCGCGACGTAGCGGAGGTTTCGTGAACTGGGTTGACCTGCTCGTGCTGGCGCTGGCCGCCTTCGCCGCGGTCTCCGGCGCCCGGCAGGGCATGGTCGTGGCGCTGCCCGCGTTCGTCGGGGTGCTGATCGGGCTGGTGCTGGGCACCCAGCTCGCGCCGCTCGTGGTGGCCCAGTTCGACAACGTGGTCACCAAGGTCGTGTTCGCGGTCGGGATCGTGGTGCTGCTGGTGGCCCTGGGCGAGACGCTGGGCGTGTACACCGGGCGGATGATCAAGCCCCGGGTGAACTCGTCGCCGTTGCGCGGGGTGGACAGCGCGTTGGGCGCCATCGTGCAGGGCGCGGTGGTGTTCGTGGTGGCGTGGATGATCGCGTTGCCGCTGACGGCGGTGGCCGGGTTGCCCTCGCTGACGAAGGCGTTGAACCAGTCGGTGATCCTGTCCACTGTGGACGGTGTGATGCCGCAGGCGGCGCGGACGTTGTCGAAGGACCTGCAAAACCTGTTCGACGTGTCGGGCTTCCCGGCGGCGATGGACCCGTTCAACCGGACGCCGTTGAAGGACGTGGGGCCGCCGGACCCGGCGTTGTCGGGTAACCCGATCGTGCAGAAGCTGCGGCCGTCGGTGGTGAAGGTGCGCGGGCGGGCGCCGTCGTGCTCGCGGGCGTTGGAGGGGACCGGGTTCGTCGTGTCGCCGGAGCGGGTGATGACGAACGCGCACGTGGTCGCGGGGACGACCGAGGTGACGATCGAGGTGGGCAAGGGGCAGTTCGACGCCACGGTGGTGTTGTACGACCCGCAGACGGACATCGCGATCCTCGCCGTGCCGGACCTGAACGCGACGCCGCTGGTGTTCCGGACGGACGAGATCGGGCAGGGCGAGGACGGGATCGTGCTGGGGTATCCGCTGGACGGGCCCTACACGCCGTCCGAGGCGCGGGTGCGGGAGCGGATCCCGATGCTGCGGGGGCCGGACATCTACGACGCGCAGACCGTGACGCGGGACGTGTACACGGTGCGGGCGAAGGTGCGCAGCGGCAACTCCGGCGGCCCGTTGGTCGACACCCAGGGGCGCGTGATGGGCGTGGTGTTCGGTGCGGCGGTGGACGACCAGGAAACGGGCTTCGTCCTGACCGCGCAGGAAGTGGCCCAGGAGGTCGCCCAGGCCCCGACCCTGGTCCGCCGCACGTCGACCCAGACCTGCGCCTCCTGACTCAACCTGGGAATCGTTCAACGATCCCGTCGCCCGACAATCCTCTTGTTCAACAATCCTCTTGTCCGACGATCCTCTTGTTCAACGACGGCAACGACGGCAACGACCTCAACGTCCTCGGCACCCACGAAGCACCGCTCGAACGCCGCTCGACCTGCGTGCCAGGCCCGCGCACGATCCCCGACCCGCATGGTTCTTGACTCGCATGGCCCCCGGCCCGCGCGATCCGCCGGCCCACCGCCCGGCCCACCGCGGCCTGCCCACCTGAACGAAGCTCCTACTCGCCTCATGCGGCTCTGCTCGTCTCACGCTCCCTTGCAGGCCCCGGAGTGCCGCCGCGAACGGAGCGCTCCGTCAGGCCCAAGCACAACGCCTGCGAGCCAGATCCGACACGCCGCCGCCCCGACTCGCCACGCTCCGGGCGCGATGCGGTTCGGCCCGTTCAGTCCGCCGAGCCCAGTCGGCCTGCCCTGGGAGCCGCGTCGGGCTCGATGCTGGAGTCGTCGAGAGCGCCGTGGAGGCGGGTTGTTCGATCGTTCTGTTGTTGGATTGGGGGATTGTTCAACGATGTGCTTGTTGAACGATCCTGGTGTTGAGCGGTTCTACAGTGAGCCCAGGAAGGTGGTGAGGAGGGTGTTGGTGGCGTGCGGGGCTTCCTGGTGGGGGAAGTGGCCGACTTCGGGGAGGGCGCGGTAGGTGGTGGCGGTCCACTCGGCGCTGGCCCGGGCCGTGTCGGGGAGGGTCGTGGGGTCCTGGGTGCCCTGGATCTGGAGGACCGGGGCGTCCAAGGGGCGGTCCACCGCCTCGCGGAAGCGGCGGCCGTCGGTTCTCAGTTGGGAGCGGAAGGCCCAGCGGTAGTACTCCAGGGCGCTGTGGGCCACGCCCGGGATCAGCATGGCCTCGCGGTTGCGGCGGACCACCTCGTCGAACTCCTCCGACACCGTCCACTTCGGACCGGACCACGCGGTCAGCAGGCGTTGCACCGCCGCGCCGCCGTCCCGGACGAGAGCGCGCTCCGGCTGGATCGGCACCTGGAAGCGGAACACGTGGGCGCTGGCGCGGCCCTGGGTGCGGGGGTGGCGGCGGATGGCGCGGCTCAGGGCCAGGGGGTGCGGTGCGGACACGGCCGTCACCGACGAGACCAGGCGGGGGTGCAGGGCGGCGGCGGTCCACGCGAGCATGCCGCCCCACGCGTGACCCACCAGGTGCGCGCGGGGCGAACCCAGTGCCTTCACCAACCCCGCGACGTCACCGGCGAGCGTGAAACCGTCGTAGCCGCGCGGGGGCTTGTCCGAGTCGCCGTACCCGCGCAGGTCCACCGCCACGGCCCGGAAACCGGCGTCCGCCAACGCGGTCAGCTGGTGCCGCCACGTCCACCAGAACTCCGGGAACCCGTGCAGCAGCAACACGAGCGGCCCGTCGCCGAGTTCGGCCACGTGCAGCCGGATGCCGTTGGCCGACACGTCGCGGTGCGTCCACGGACCGACCACCCGCGCGGTCGACGGGTCCGGTGGCAGCCGCACGGGCTAGTGGTCCTCGCCGCGGTGCCGCAGCGCCGCGACGGTGTCCTTGGCCGAGTCGATCGTCCGCTGCGGCGCGCGCAGCTTCTTCACCTTGCGGTACCCCAGGAACGCGAACCCCGCCGCCGACAGCAGCATCGCGCCGAACACGATCGCGAAGCCCGCCCACCGCGGCAGCCACTCCGCCAGCAGCTCGGCCGCGAAGAAGAAAAAGAAGAACGAGCTGAACAGCAGCACCGTCAACGCAAGGAGGAAGTAGACGCTGCCCTTCAGGCCCTTCTTGATCTCACCGGCCACCTCGGACTTGGCCAGTTCGACCTCGGCCCGCACCAGCGTGGACAGGTGCGCCGTCGCGTCCCGGACCAATCCGCCGATCGACGTCTCACCGGCGATCGTCGCCGCGTTCTCCGCCGTCAACGGGATCGACGGGACAGGTGGCAGCCCGCTGCCGTTGGTGTTCTCCCGAGCGCTGGTCACCGACTCATCGTGCCATGCACGCGTACGCGGCACCGGGCAGCCGGGCCGATCACCCGCCGTCTTCCGCGCCGTCTTCCGCGTCCCGGTGCGCGCGACCCCGTCGCCAGAGCAACACCGCCGCCAGCAACGAGGCCACCAGGGACGCCAGCAGCACCGCCGCCTTGGCCTGTTCGGCCGCCGCGCCGTCCAACGCCAGGTCCGCGATCAGCAGGCTCACCGTGAACCCGACACCGCCGAGCACGGCCACCGCTACGATGTCCCGCGGTCCCGCGCCGGACGGCCACACCGCGACCCGCAGCAGCACCGCGATCGCCGACGCGCCGACGATGCCGACGACCTTGCCCACCACCAGTCCGAGCATCACGCCGAGCGCCACCGGGTCGTGGAACAGCGCGGTCAACGCCGACGCGCCCACCGGGACGCCGGCCGCGAACAACGCGAACACCGGCACCGCGACACCCGCCGACCACGGCTGCAACCGGTGCTCCAGCCGCACCGCCGGCGCCTCGGTCTCGTAGGGGTCCCGACGCACGCGGGTCAGCAGGGCCAGGGCGACGCCGGCGATCGTGGCGTGCACACCGGCCTCGTGCACCGCGAACCACGTGGCGAGCGCGATCGGCACGTACCACCACGGCGAGGTGACCCGGCGGTGCTGCAACCACGCGTACAACGCCAGCAGCAGCACCGCGGCCAGCGCCGCGAGCGCGTTGAAGTGCGCGGTGAACAGCACCGCGATCAACGCGATGGCGCCCAGGTCGTCCACGACGGCGAGGCTCAGCAGGAACACCCGCAGGCTGCTCGGCAACCCGGACGCGGTGATCGCCAGCACGCCGAGCGCGAACGCGATGTCGGTCGCCACCGGGATCGCCCACGCGCGGTCGATGCCGGGCGAACCCCAGCCGACGCCCAGCGCGATCAGCGCCGGCACGACCATCCCGCCGACCGCCGCGACCACCGGCAGCACCGCGGCCTTCCACCGGCTCAGCTCGCCGACGACGAGTTCGCGCTTGAGCTCCAGCCCGGCGACGAAGAAGAACACCGCGAGCAGACCGTCCTTGGCCCAGTCGCCGACGGTCAGGAACCCGACGTGGAGGTCGCGCAGCCCGACGTACGCGGGCGCGAACGGCGAGTTCGCCCACACCAGCGCGACGGCGGTGGCGACCAGCAGCACGGTGCCGCCGACCGTCTCGGTGCGCAGGTAGCGGGCGAACTCGGCGAGCTTGCGGTTCACGGGTGGCTCCAAGGAAGTCCGGGCACGGCCAATACTCGCGCCGACCAGACTTCCCGGCTCACCGACGTACCGCGGTGGGGTGCCCTCCCCCGACAGGCAGGCACCCCACCGACGTGTTTCTCAGTCCTCCGACGACCCCGACTTCAGGCCGGTGGAGATGAGGTCCATGACGGACGAGTCCGCGAGCGTCGTCACGTCGCCGACCTGGCGGTTCTCCGCCACGTCGCGCAGCAGCCGGCGCATGATCTTGCCGGACCGCGTCTTGGGCAGCTCCGGCACGACGAGGATCTGCCGCGGCTTCGCGATCGGGCCGATCTCCTTGGCCACGTGGTCGCGCAGCGCCTTGATCGCCTCCGCGCCGTCCGAACCCTCGGCGACACCGCCGCGCAGGATCACGAACGCCACGATGCCCTGGCCGGTCGTCGGGTCGGACGCGCCCACGACCGCCGCCTCGGCGACCGTCGGGTGCGAGACCAGCGCGGACTCGACCTCGGTGGTGGAGATGCGGTGGCCGGACACGTTCATCACGTCGTCCACCCGGCCGAGCAGCCAGATGTCGCCGTCGGCGTCGTACTTCGCGCCGTCGCCCGCGAAGTAGAAGCCCTGCTCGCCGAAGCGCGACCAGTAGGTGTCGCGGTAGCGGGCCTCGTCGCCCCAGATGCCGCGCAGCATCGACGGCCACGGCTCGTCCAGCACGAGGTAGCCGCCACCGCCGGGGCCGACCTCGACGCCCTGGTCGTCCACGACCTTCGCGCCGATGCCGGGCAGCGGGCGCTGCGCCGAGCCGGGCTTGGTGGCGGTCGCGCCGGGCAGCGGCGAGATCATGATCGCGCCGGTCTCGGTCTGCCACCAGGTGTCCACGACGGGGGTCTTGCCCGCGCCGATCGTCTCCCGGTACCAGATCCAGGCCTCGGGGTTGATCGGCTCGCCCACGCTGCCGAGCACGCGCAGCGTCGACAGGTCGTACTTGGCGGGGATGTCCGCGCCCCACTTCATGAACGTGCGGATCAGCGTGGGCGCCGTGTAGTAGATCGAGACGCCGTACTTCTGCACGATCTCCCAGTGCCGGCCCTCGTGCGGGGTGTTCGGCGTGCCCTCGTAGACGACCTGCGTGACGCGGTTGGACAGCGGGCCGTAGACGATGTAGCTGTGGCCGGTGACCCAGCCGATGTCGGCGGTGCACCAGTAGACGTCGGTGTCCGGCTTGAGGTCGAACACGTTGTGGTGCGTGTACGACGCCTGCGTGAGGTAGCCGCCGGAGGTGTGCAGGATGCCCTTGGGGTTACCCGTGGTGCCCGAGGTGTAGAGGATGAACAGCGGGTGCTCGCTGTCGAACGCCTCGGGGGTGTGCCGGTCGGACTGCCGGTCCACGACGTCGTTCCACCACAGGTCGCGACCCTCGGTCCAGGCCACGTCGGAGCCGGTGCGGTTGACCACCAGCACGTGCTCGACGCTCGGGGCCTTGGCGACGGCCTCATCCACGGCGGGCTTGAGCGGCGCCGGGTTGCCGCGGCGGTACTGGCCGTCGGTGGTGATCACGAGCTTGGCCTGCGAGTCCTCGATGCGGGTGCGCAGCGCCTCGGCGGAGAAGCCGCCGAACACGACGCTGTGCAGCGCGCCCAGGCGGGCGCACGCGAGCATCGAGAAGATCGCCTCGGGCACCATCGGCATGTAGATGGCGACCCGGTCCTCGGCGCCCACGCCCAGTTCGACCAGGGCGTTCGCCGTCTTCGACACCTCGCGCTGGAGTTCGGCGTAGGTGATGGCGCGGCTGTCGCCGGGCTCACCCTCCCAGTGGATGGCGACCTGGTCGCCGTGGCCCGACTCGACGTGCCGGTCGACGCAGTTGTAGGCGACGTTCAGCTTGCCGCCGACGAACCACTTCGCGAACGGGGCGTCCGACCAGTCGAGGACCTGCGTCCACCTGGTGTCCCAGGACAGCCGCTCGGCCTGCTTCGCCCAGAACGCCTCGCGATCCGCGTTCGCCTCCTCGTACAGGGCGGACGTGGCGTTCGCCTGCGCGGCGAACTCGTCGCTCGGGGGGAACGTCCGGTTCTCGGTCAGCAGGTTGTCCAGTGCGGCTGGCGGCTGAGTCATGGGGGGCAGACCTCCTCAAATCCGGTGGGGTGCGCACTGAACGTAGTGCGATTGAGCCGATAACGCACCCAATAGGTTCAGACCAATTTGGCATCAGTTCGAAACTTCGGGGTAACTGTGTAACCCGGGTCGGGCCCGCTGACCACGGTGATTCCGGTGAACGACACCTCTATTGAGACGAGCGGCATCCCGGGTGACTCCGGTCACCTCGCGAGGCGCTGTTCGAGGCGCTCCTTCACCGCCGGCCACTCGGCGGCGGTCATCGAGTAGACGACCGTGTCGCGCAACGTGCCGTCCGGGCGTACGCGGTGCACCCGGAGGACGCCTTCCTTCGTCGCGCCCAACCGCTCGATCGCCTTTTGGGACCGATCGTTGCGGTGGTCGGTGTGCCAGCCGACGCGGTGCGCGCCCAGCGTCTCGAAGGCGTGTCCGAGCAGCAGGTACTTCGCGTTGGTGTTCAACGCGGTGCGCTGCCAGCGTGCGCCGATCCACGTGAAGCCGATGTACAGGCCCCGGTGCCGGGGATCGATCTCGTAGTAGCTCGTGGTGCCCGCGACCTCGCCGGTCGCCGGGTCGACCTGTGCCCACGCGAGGCGGTTCGGGGTTCCGATCGAGTCCTCGACGATGACCCGCATGTCCTCGACCGTCGCCGGGCGGGCCACGCTCAGCCACTGCCAGATCGCCGGGTCGCCGCACGCCTCGAACAAGCCCTCCGCGTGCCGCGGCTGGAGCGGTTCCAGGCGGACGTGCGGCCCTTCGAGCACCGGACGGTCGTACCAGGTCATGCCGGTGACCCTACGTGGTCGAGTGGCCATCATTAAGAGGGCATTTCTGTGGTGTTTCCAACAGCCACTTACCGATGGGTAGTGTGCTGTCCGTGACCGACCCGCTTGCTCCGCTGCTGACCCTGCCCGGGGTGGCCGACGCCGTGGCGTCCGCTCGTGACGCCGTGTTCCAGGTCCACCGCCACCGGGTGAACCTGCGCGGGTGGGCGACGACGGCCGCCGAGGCCTCGGTGCGGGCGGCCCGCGCGTCGGCCGCGCTGGACGGCGGGTCGACCGACATCCCGGAGTCCGGGTCGGTCGAGGACCCGGTGCTCGCGGGCGCGCTGCGGGTCGCCGAGGCGCTGGGCGTGGTCTTCCCGACGTGGCGGCGGGCGCCGTTGCAGGCGTTGGCGCGGCTGCACGTGCTGGCCGGCGCGGACCTGGGCGCCGACGTCGGTCGGCCGCGGGTGTCGCCCGCCGTGTCCGCCCGGCTCGACCTGCTGGCGGGCCTCGTCACCGGCGGCACGTCCGTGCCCGGTCCGCTGCTGGTCGCGGTGGTGCACGGCGAGCTGATGGCGCTGGCCCCGTTCGGCTCGGCCAACGGGGTGGTCGCGCGCGCCGCGACCCGGCTGACCGCGATCGCCTCCGGCGTCGACCCCAAGTCGCTCGGCGTGCCCGAGGTGTACCTGCTGCGCCGCCAGGGCGAGTACGACGCGGCGCTGCACGCGTTCTCCACCGGCGAGGCCGAGGGCGTCGCGCGGTGGGTGCTGTTCCAGTGCCAGGCGCTGGAGGACGGCGCCCGCGAGGCGCGCAGCATCGCGGACGCCGCGTCCTAGAGCAGTTCCTTCAACGTGGCCGCGGCGCGCTCGGCGTCGCCGAAGGTGTTGTAGAGCGGCGCGAAGCCGAACCGCAGCACGTCCGGCGGCCGGTGGTCGCCGATCACGTTCCGCGCGATCAGCGCCGCCATGAGGTCGGCGGCCCGTTCGTGCCGCAGCGACACCTGGTGGCCGCGCCACTCGTCGGCCGGCGTGATCACCTCGACGCCCGGCAGGCCCTCGACCAGCCCGCGGAAGTGCGCGGTGAGCGCGAGTCCCTTGGCGCGCACGTCCTTCAGGTCGACCTCGTCCCACACGTCCAGCGCGGCGTCGAGGGCGAGCATCGAGATGATGTCCGGCGTGCCCACCCGCGCCCGCGACACGCCGGGGTCCGGCGCGTACTCGCCGCGCATCGCGAACGGCGCCTCGTGGCCGGTCCACCCGGTCAGCGGCTGGTGGAACGCCGGCTGCGCGGCCGTCGGCACGTAGAGGAACGCGGGCGCGCCCGGTCCGCCGTTGAGGAACTTGTACGTGCAGCCGACCGCGAGGTCCACGCCCAGCCGGTCGAGCTCGATCGGCAGCACGCCCGCGCTGTGGCACAGGTCCCACACGACCGTCGCGCCCGCGTCGTGGACCTGCCGGGTCAGCGCCGCCATGTCGAGCAGCCGACCGGTCTTGTAGTCGACGTGGTTGAGCAGCACGACGGCGGTGGTGTCGCTCAGGTCGAGGTGCTCCGGCGGCGCGGGCCGCAGTGCGAGCCCGGTCAGCTCGGCCACCGACCGGGCGATGTAGCCGTCGGTGGGGAAGGTGCCCTCGTCGACCACGATCTCGGTGCCGGTGGCGTTGCGCGCGGCGGCCATCAGGGCCTTGAACAGGTTCACGCTGGTCGAGTCGGCCACCACGACCTGACCCGGCGCCGCGCCGACGAGCCGGCCGACCCGGTCGCCGACCCGTTCCGGGGTCTCCCACCAGCCCTCGGACCAGCTGCGGATCAGCCGCCGGCCCCACTGGTGGGAGATCACCTCCTGCACGCGTGCCGCGACGGCCTTGGGCGGTGCGCCCAGCGAGTTGCCGTCCAGGTAGACGACGTCGTCGTCCAGGTCGAACAGGTCGCGCACGTGCGCCAGCGGGTCGATCACACGAAGCTCCTCGCGGTCCACAGTTCCGGGAACACCGCACGTTGCGTGCGCTTCTCCAACCAGGCCACACCGGCCGAGCCGCCGGTGCCGGTCTTCGAGCCCATCGAACGCCGGGTGGCGAGCAGGTGGTCATACCGCCACCGGGTGAACTCCTCGGCGACGTCGGTCAGCGCCTCGCCGAGTTCCAGCAGGTCACGAGGCCCGTCGCGGTAGATCTCGGCCCACGCGGCCTCCACGTCCGGGTTCGGCTGGTAGGGCTCCGCCACGTCCCGGTCCAGCACCTCGGCCGGGATCTTCACACCCTGCGCGGCCAGCGCGCGGAGCACGTCGTCGTACAGGCTCGGCTCGGTCAGCAGCGCCTCGAGCGCGGCGTGCTGCTCCGGCACGGCGCGGTGCGGCACCAGCATGGACCGCGACTTCTCGCCGAGCAGGAACTCCACCTCGCGGTACCGGCCGGACTGGAAGCCCGACCCCTCGCCGAGCGCGTCCCGGAACGAGTTGAACTCGCCGGGCGTCATCCGGGCGATCGGCCGCCACGCCGCGTTCAACGCCTGCATGTGCAGCTCGGACCGCTTGATCGTGCGCACGGCCGCGCGCACGTCGCCGTCGCGCAACTCCTTCTGGGCCTGCCGCCACTCGAAGCACAGCAGGCCGAAGTACAGCTCCATGACCTGGGTGATCACCAGGAACGACATCTCACGCGGGTCGTTCGACCACTGCTGCTGCAACGAGTGCAGCACGGACGCGTGCACGTAGTCCTCGTAGGGCGTCGTGCCGCCGAAGTCGAGCTTGGGAGTGACCGGGCAAGTCATGTCCACCATGATTCCCGCGCGAACGAGTGATCTGAATGGGCACTGACGGGTGATAGCGCCCGAACTTCTGCCGATCGCGAGTCATTTCCGGGGATAGCTTTGCGGTCGTGGAACTGGACTCGGTGGACTGGGCGCTGCTCGACGCGCTCCAGGAGGACGCGCGGCTGTCGTACAACGAGCTGGCGCGACGGGTGCACGTCTCGCCGCCGACGGTGGCGCAGCGGGTGCGGAGGCTGGAGCACGCGGGGGTGATCACCGGGTACCGCGCGGTGGTGGACCCGGTCGCGGTCGGTCGGTCCGTGGTCGCCCTGGTGCGCATGAAGTGCTACGGGCCGAGGTGCATCACGGTGCACCCGGAGCTGCTCGACGACTGCCCGGAGGTGGTCGAGGTGGTGCGGTTGACCGGTGACATCTGCTCCGTGGTCAAGGTCGTGACCACGTCGATCACCGAGTTGGAGCGGCTGCTGGTGCGGCTCGGCGGGTACGGCGAGACCTCCAGCGCGATGGTGCTGTCGACGCCTATCCCGTGGCGCCCGGTGACAACAGGCTGAGCGCCTGCCGGACGTGACCCTGCGCGACGGCCAGCGCCTCGGCCGCCTTGGCCGTCGGCGCGCCGGACAGCAGGTGGACCAGCGCGACCTTCAGGTCGCCGCCCGCGTCGGTCAGCGCGGTGGTGCACTCCTGCTCGGCCAGACCCGTCGCCTCGCGCAGGATGCGGACCGTGCGGCCGCGCAGCTTGGCGTTCGTGGCGCGCATGCTGACCATGAGGTTCGAGTAGGTGCGGCCCAGGCGGACCATCACGGCGGTGGAGAACGACGTCAGCACCAGCTTCTGCGACGAGCCGGCCTTCATCCTGGTCGAACCCGCGATCACCTCGGGGCCGGTGTCGACCGCGATCAGCACGTCGACGTCGACCACCGGGGCGAGCGGGTTGTTCGACACCAGCACGGTGCCGGCGCCGAGTTGGCGCGCCTGGGCCAGCGCGGCCAGCACGAACGGGGTGCGGCCGGACGCCGTCACGCCCACCACCAGGTCCCGCGCGGTCGCGTGGTCGCGGATCTCCGCCGCGCCGCTCGCGCCCTGGTCCTCGACGTTCTCCACCGCGTTGACCAGCGCCTCGGTGCCGCCGGCGTGGTGCGCGACGAACCAGTCGGCCGGTGCGTCGAACGTCGGCACCAGCTCCGCGGCGTCCAGCGTGGCGAGCCTGCCGGACGTGCCGGCGCCCACGTAGTGCACCCGGCCGCCCGCCCGCAGCGCGCCGACGGCGAGGTCGGCGGCGCGGGCGAGTTCGGGCAGCACGGCGGACACCGCGTCCGGCACCAGCCGGTCCTCGCTGTTGATCAGGCGGAGGAGGTCGAGCGTCGACAACCGGTCGATGTCCTCGGTGCGCGGGTTGCGCGCCTCGGTGGGCGACTCCACGCGGATCGCGACATCGGGCCGGTGGGGTGTCATTTAGCGGTCTCCCGCCGCCGCCTGCCGTCCGGGCGGGCGCCGAGGCGGTGGCCGGACACGGCGTCGTAAGTGGCCTCCAGCGCCGTCTTCGCGCTGTCGACGTGCTTCTGGGCGACCCCGATGAACAGGCAGTCGATCACCGTGAGCTGGGCGATGCGGCTGGCCATCGCGCCCGACCGGAACGTCGTCTCGCGGGCGGCCGTGGTCAGCACGTGGTCGGCGACCTCGCTGATCGGCGAGCGCGGGAAGTTGGTCAGCGCCACCGTGGTCGCGCCGTGGTCCTTGGCGACCCGCAGCGCCTCGACGGTCTCGGACGTCGAGCCGGTGTGCGAGATGCCGACCGCGACGTCCTTCGCGGTGAGCACGGCGGCCGAGGTGAGCGCGATGTGGGTGTCGTTCCAGGCGAAGCAGGTCCGGCCGATGCGGTGCAGCTTCTGCTGGAGGTCGAACGCGACGAACGCGCTCGCGCCGAACCCGTAGACGTCGACCCGGCCCGCGCCCGCGACCGCCTCCACGACGGCCTGGAGCGTGTCGACGTTGAGCTGCTCGGCCGTTTCCTCGACCGCGCGGGCGTCGGCGAACGCGACCTTGCCGACCACCTGGCGCAGGTCGTCGCCCGGACCGATGTCGCCGCCGAGGTCGCGGTCGGTGCGGGCGGCGGTGCGCGCGGTGTCGGCGGCCAGCGCGATGCGCAGTTCCGGATAACCGCCGACTCCGATGGCCTTGCAGAACCGCGTCACGGTCGTTTCACTGGTGCCCGCCGCTTCGGCGACCTCGGTGATGCTGCGGTGCGCCACCGTCGCCGGATTGTCGAGCACGACCTTGGCCACTCGTTGCTCCGCACGGGCCAGCCCGGGTAGCAGCGAGCGGATCTTCACAAGGG
Organism: Actinosynnema sp. NPDC020468; assembly: GCF_040642015.1. Taxonomy (NCBI): domain Bacteria; kingdom Bacillati; phylum Actinomycetota; class Actinomycetes; order Pseudonocardiales; family Pseudonocardiaceae; genus Actinosynnema; species Actinosynnema sp. NPDC020468. The sequence continues at coordinate 77,324 of NZ_JBFAEO010000021.1, read as the reverse complement.
GACTGGCGTCAGAACCTTCACTGGACACGTGGGAAACTTACTAACCGTACAACCGAATATCAACGCAGGGTGGGTGTAAGTCACCCCAACCGTGACCCAATACCACCCACCGGCCGGGTCCTTTCGGGCGAAGGCTCACTATCGGTTCGCCGATCGCCACCCTTCGGGGTGGATCCCGTGCGATTCCCGTTCCCCGTCCAGCAGCACCGCCCGATGATCCGACACCCGGACGTCGTCCACGTACGCGCCACGCCCGCCGAACCCCGTTCCCCTGGTGAACACCCAGCGGAACCTTTCCGCGGTCGCCGTCACCTCGACCCGGATCCAGCGCCGTTCGCCGTAACCGGTCAGCACCCGCAGATCGCGCCACGCCGTTCCGTCGAACGCCTGCACCACCACCCGGTCCTCCGGGTCGAGGTCCACGAACGCGGCGAACGACAGCGTCAGGTCGCCCCGCGGCAGGTCCCTGGTGGTCAGCGTGCCGCCGCCGACCTCGGCCGCCCACTCGGTCGGACCGCGGCGCGGGCTCACCGAAAGCGCCTGTGCCAGCCCGTTCGCGACCGCGCGCCGCGCCGGGTTGACCGAACCCCGCTCGCGGCTCGGGTGCACCCGGTTGGTCAGCAGGATCGCGATCGAGTCCGACCGCGGGTCGAGCACCAGCGACGTGCCGGTGAACCCGGTGTGGCCCGCGGTGCGCGGCGACGTGAGCGCGCCCATGTACCAGCGCTGGTCGAGTTCGAAACCCAGTCCGTGCGCGTCGCCGGGGAATCCCTCGTTGAAGTCGGTCAGCATCAACCCGACCGTTTTCTCCGCCAACACGCGTTTTCCGGCGTACCGGCCGCCGTTGAGGATCGCCTGGCCGAGCACCGCCAATTCCCGCGCGGTGGAGAAAACCCCCGCGTGCCCGGCCACGCCGCCGAGCGACCACGCGTTCTCGTCGTGCACCACTCCTCGGATCATCCCGCGACCGGACTGGAACTCGGTGGCCGCGACGCGATTCCGCTTGCTTTCCGGCGGGTTGTAGCCGGTGTCGCGCAATCCGAGCGGATCGGTGACGATCTCCTTCACCAGCACGTCCAGCGGCTTGCCGGTGACGCGGTGGCACAGCACGCCGAGCGTGATCAGGTTCAGGTCCGAGTACTCGTAGCCGGTGCCCGGCGGCGTCTTCGGCGCCACCTCCATCACCGCCCTGATCCGCGCCGGGACGTCCGGGTACGCCGACCACAGCGGCAGCCACGGCTCCAGGCCCGAGGTGTGGGTGAGCAGCTGGCGCACGGTGATCGAGGCCTTGCCGTTCACGCCGAACTCGGGCAGGTAGCGGGCGACCGGCGCGTCCAGCCCGACCCGGCCCAGCTCGTACTGGCGCATCACCACGATCGAGGTGAACAGCTTCGAGATCGACGCCAGGTCGAAGATCGTGTCCTCGGTCGTCGGAACCCGTTGTGACACCGGCAGTTCCGTCGTCGCGTCGGCGTACCGGACCGCCCAGCCGGTCGGGCGCACCTCGTCCACCACGCCGCCGTGCGCCAGGAGGGTGACCGCGCCCGCGAACAGCGGGTGACCCGAGGCGTCCGGCTCGGTGAACCCGCGGACCTGCTCCAGCGCGGCCTTGATCGGCTCGCGGGCCAGGTGGGCGTCACCGTCCCGGAGCCGGTCGTCGGCCCAACCCTGTCGAGGTCGGTCGAAGTGGCCCGCGTCGGGGTCGGGCTGTGCGTGCGCCTGTGCGGTGGGCATCAGCAACACCAAAGCGGACAGCAGGACTCGGACGCGCATCGGGCTCCTCACCGGTGGTGCAGGTGCGGTCGACGGGATCGGGTGAACGCGGCCAGCTCGGCCCGCCACGCGCCGGTGACCTCGTCCACGCCCGCGCCCGCGTCGATCGCGAGGCGCAGCCGGTCCGAGCCCGACAGCAGGTCGACGTAGTGGTCCGGGCGCCACGCGAACAGGTCCGGGTAGCGGCGCCTGGCCGTCACGAGCATCGCCACGGCGGTGCGGACCGGGTCGAACGCGGTCGGTCGGGTGACCTCCAGCGCCACCCCGCCGCACACCTGCCCGGCGAACTTGCCGAACGCGGGGGAGAAGTACGTCTCGCGGAACCGGACGCCGGCCAGGCCCAGCGCGTTCAGGTCCTCCGCCCACCGCCAGTCGACCTCCGGCGCGCCGATCGTCTCGAACGGGCGGGTGGTGCCGCGGCCCTCGGAGAACACCGTGCCCTCGAACAGGCACGTGCCGGGGTAGACCAGCGCGGTGTCGCGGGTCGGCACGTTGGGGCTCGGCGGCACCCACGGCAGGCCCGTGTCGACCTCCGAGCGCCGCCAACCCCGGGCCCACACCACCTCCGGGCGCACCCGGCCGCCGTCGGCGGGCAGGAACTCGGCGTCGAAGTACCCGGCCAGCTCGCCGACCGTCATGCCGTGCTGCTGCGCGATCGGTTTCAAGCCCACCCCGCTCGCGAACCGGGGGTCGAGCACCGGGCCGCGCGCGGTGCCGCCGGTCGGGTTCGGGCGGTCCAGCACCACGAACCGGGCGCGGGTCGTCGCCGCCGCCTTCATGGCCGTGTACATGGTCCAGATGTAGGTGTAGAAGCGCGCGCCCACGTCCGCGATGTCGAACAGCACGGTGTCCACGCCCGCCTTGCCGAACATCCGCGCGAGGTCGGCGGCGCTCGCGCCGTACGCGTCGTAGACCGGGACGCCGGTGCGCGGGTCGGCGTGGTCGCCCTCCGAGCCGCCCGCCTGCGCCGTGCCGCGGAACCCGTGCTCCGGGCCGAACACCGCCACCGGTCTTCGGCCGGCCGCCGTCAGGGCGTCGACCACGTGCGTCAGGTCGCGCAGCACGCCCGTGGGGTTGGTGAGCACGCCGACCTTCCGGCCCTCGAGCGCCCGCCAGCCGTCGGCGGCGAGCACGTCCGCGCCCGCGGCGACCGGCTCAGCGGGGTCCGCCGCGGCCGCCCGCGCCGTGCCGAGCGCCGGTGCGGCGACCGCGCCCACCAGGAACCCCCTGCGGTCCACGGGCTACCACTCCAGGCCGTGGCCGAACGGGTACGGCGTCGGACCGGGCACCGCCACGGGCAGCTTCCCGGTCGGCTTCACCTCGCCGGTGATCACCCGGGCGAGCGCGGCCAGCGACACCGCGCCGGAGCCGTAGGTGGCCACCCACGTGGGCGCGTCGGTGTGCGCGACGTCGTACGGGTTCTGCGCGGCGACCGCCACCACCGGCTTCCCGGTGGCGAGAAGCCGGGTGAGCAACGCCTGTTGGCGCGGCCGGTCGGCGAGCCCGTTGGTGAGCACGACGACGAGGTCGGCGCCCGCCGCGGCCTGCTCCGCCGCCGCGATCTGCCCGTCGGTCGGCGCGGAGCCCGTGGGCAGCGCCGTGCCGCCGAGCAGCCCGGCCAGCGTCCGACCGGCCGTCTCGCCCCAGCCGGTGACCAGCGCGGCCGTCGGCTTCGCGGCCGGGAGCACCTTGGCGTCGTTGCGCACCACGGTGATCGAGCGGTCGGCGACGCCCGTCGCGACGGCCAGGTCGGCCGGCTGACCCAGGCTGGTCGCCGCCCGCTGCGGGTCGACGAACGGCGGCCCGAGGAATACGCCGCGCAGGAACTTCATCCGCAGCACCCGTGCCACGCTCTGGTCGATCCGCTGCTCGGTCAGCACGCCCGCGCGCACCGCGGCCACCACGCTCTCGATCGCCTGGCCCAGGTTCGGCGGCATGAGCAGCTGGTCGACGCCCGCCTTGAGCGCCAGCACCGGCACCTCGGCGTCGGGGTGCAGCTGCCGGACGCCCGCCATGCCCAGCGCGTCAGTGACGATCACGCCGTCGTAGCCCAGTTCGCGCCGCAACAGGTCCAGCACCGGTTTCGAGAGCGTCGCGGGTTCACCCGAAGGGTCGATCTTCGGCATCCGGATGTGCGCGGTCATGATCGAGTCGACGCCGGCCTCGACGGCCGCCCGGAACGGCGCCGCGTCCAGCCGCCGCCACTCCTCGACGGTCCGGTCGACGGTCGGCAGGCTCGTGTGGCTGTCCTCGGCGGTGTCGCCGTGACCCGGGAAGTGCTTGGCGGTGGCCGACACGCCGTACCGGGACAGCGGGCGCTGCTGGTAGCCGCGGACCTGCGCGGCGGTCAGCACGGAGGTCAGCGCCGGGTCGCCGGAGTAGGAGCGCACGCCGATGACCGGGTTCGCCGGGTTCGAGTTGACGTCCGCGACCGGCGCGTAGTCCTGGTTCACGCCCATCGCCCGCAGTTCGCGCGCGGTGATCGCGGCGGCCTTCTCCGCGGCCTCCGCGCCGCGGCCCGCGCCGAGCGCCATGTTGCCCGGGAACTGGGTCGCGGGCGGTCCGATCCTCGTCACCAGGCCCATCTCCTGGTCGGTGGCGATGGTGAGCGGCACCCGGCTCGCCTTCTGGAGGCCGTTGGACAGGGTCGCGATCTGGGCGGGCGTGTCGATGTTGTCGTGAGTGGAGTTGTCGAAGTACACGACGCCGCCCGGCTGGTACTTCGCGACCACCTCGGCCGGGGTGTCGACGCCGAAGTCGCGCCGGTTGCCCGGGTCCGCCTGGTCGGGGAGCTGCCCGTCGACGTAGGTGACGAAGAGCTGGCCCACCTTCTGCTCCAGCGTGAGCTGCCCGAGCAGCGCCGTCACGGCCCGGATCGGCGGCGGGGGCGGCTGCTCGTCGCCCACCGCCGGGCGTGGCGCGACCACGAACACCGCGGCCGCGGCCGCGACGACGAACTGGCGGAGCACGGGTGACCTCCCCCTTCGGAAATCCTCCACCGCCACCCGGTGGCGATCGGCAAGTTACCCACGTCACAGAGACGGGTCAACGCGTTGCGCTGTGTGGGCATTGTGCCGGTGGGCACCGACAGTTCCGTGCGGCTGCGTTCACCCTTCCGAGCGAGAAACGGCAACGAAAACGGCGAGGCCCCACGTGGGTGGGACCCCGCCGGCGGCGCGGGCTTTCGAGTTACCAAGCGTGCAACTCGTGTCGTATTGATCTGGCCTCGGCGTCCGGCGTCCCGGTACGCAGGCCCTGGACGACAAGCCTCCCGCGGCGTGCTGCGCGTGGGTGCTCGAAGTCCGCGCACGGAGCCCTGCCGGGGTGGACCGGGCTTCTCCTCCGCCCTGTCCCTGGCCGACCCGAGGTCCGCACCTCCATTTGTAGTGCGTGTCCGGGGTCACAGCAAGGGCTCGATGGGGTGCACCGGTCAAGCCACCGTCGGTAGCGGATCCACTGCGGTGACAGCGTTTCCGGCCGGTTCGACGGGTCCGGTACCGCTGTCCGGGGCACCCCCGGGTGAATCAGCCCCGGCGGCGCCTGCGCAGCCCGTACCAGGCCACGCCTGCGGCCGTCGCGGCCCCGATCCCGATCGCGGTAACGGCCACCGCGGTGCCCGAGGGGCGGGGGATCCGGGCGCGCAGCGACACCGGGTCGGAGAACGTCAGCACCGGCCACCCGCGCTGGACGGCGACCTTGCGCAGCGCGCGGTCCGGGTTCACCGCGGTCGGGTGGCCCACCACCTCCAGCAGCGGCAGGTCGGTGACCGAGTCGGAGTAGGCGTAGCAGTGGGCGAGGTCGTAGTGGTGCTCGGCCGCCAGCTGCTTGGCCGCCACCGCCTTGTTCTCGCCCGCGCAGTAGAAGTCGACCTCGCCCGAGTAGCGGCCCTGGTTGACCACCATCCGGGTGCCGACGCTGCGGGTGGCGCCGACCATGTCGGCGATGGGCGCGACCAGTTCCTCCCCGGAGGCGGACACCACGACGACGTCGTGGCCCTCGGCGCGGTGGTCGGTGATCAGCTGGGTGGCCTCCTTGTAGACCAGCGGGTCCACGATGTCGTGCAGCGTCTCGTCCACGATCGAGCGGACCTGCTCGACGTCCCAGCCCGCGCACAGGGCGGTGATGTGCGAGCGCATCCGGTCCATCTGGTCGGCGTCCGCGCCGGCCAGCATGAACACGAACTGCGCGTAGGCGCTCTTGAGCACCGCACGCCGGTTGATCAGGCCTTCTTGGAAGAAGGGCCGGCTGAACGCCAGCGTGCTCGACTTGGCGATGACCGTCTTGTCCAGGTCGAAGAACGCGGCGACTCGACTGCCTTCGGTGGCGTGCTCGGTCACGGCTCCAGCTTAAGGGCGTCGGCGGCGACCCCGATCGGGGCAGTGATTCGGCGCTTTACGAACTGACAGTGATGCGGTCTACCGAAATTTCCGTGTCCCTCTAACGGAAGACACGCGAGACCCTTCCCCGTGGGGATACAGTAGACGGGTCCGGCTCGACCGGACAGGTTCAGTCCGACCCCCCGGGACTGAACCAATGACGACCCCCGTCCCTCCCCCCTGGCGGGGGTCGTCCCATGTCCGGAGTCGGTTCGCCGGGTTCGCCGCGGCCGCCTTTTCGGCTCTTTCCCCCTTCTTGCATCGGGTTTCGACGCGCGTGCCGCCGGCTGTTCGGCGGTCCTCCCGGCCCGTCCCCGGTCGGTCGAGTTGTCCACAGGGTGCCGTGTTGTCCACATGTTGATCATGGGTCGTTGTGCGGTTGCTCACGACCGTCGACCGTTGATCCCGAGCGATTCGGACTCGGGAGGACGACATGGCACGACCGGTGGCCCTGCTGGCGGCGGGGGAGTTGGCGGACGAGGTGCTGCGGCTGGCCGCGGCGGCCGGCTGCGAGCTGGAGCGCGTGGTGGACGCGGTGGAGCTGCGTTCGCGCTGGCGCGCCGCGCCCGCCGTGCTGCTGGACGAGGAGGGCCTGGCGGCGTGCGTCGGCCAGGGCCTGCCCCGGCGGCCCGACGTGGTGCTGGTGTCGCACGGCCCGCCCCGGTCGGTGCTGCCCGCGTTGCGGCTGGGCGTCGACCCGGTGGAGCTGCCCGGCGACGCGGACCACCTGCGCGCCGTGCTGGCGGACCTGACCGAGGGCCCACCCGCGTCACCCGGCCGGGTGGTCTCCGTCGTGGGTGGCCGCGGCGGTGCCGGCGCGTCGGTACTGGCCGCCGCCGTCGGTCAGGCCGCGGTGTCGGCGGGCGGCAGCGCCCTGCTGGTCGACTGCGACCCGCTCGGCGCCGGCCTCGACCTGACGCTGGGCGCGGAGTCCGAGCCGGGCCTGCGGTGGCCGGACGTCCGGCTGACCGGCCGGGTGCGCGCGTCCGCCCTGCGCGAGGCCCTGCCGAAGAGGGTCGGGCGCACCGGCACGCTGACCGTGCTGTCGTGCGCCCGGGAAGGCCCGGGCCCGACCCCGCACGCGGTGACGGCGGTGGTGGAGGCCGGCGTCCGGGCCGGCGAGACGGTGGTCTGCGACCTGCCCCGCCACCTCCCCGACCCGGCCCACGCCGCGCTGAACCTCTCCGACCTGGTGGTCCTGGTGGTGCCGGCCGAGATCAGGGCGTGCGCGTCCGCGAAACGGCTGGCCGACGACCTGGTGGCCCGCGGTGCCGACGTCCGCGCGGTCGTGAAGCTCCCCTCCCCGACGGGCCTGACCGACAAGCAGGTCACCGGCGCCCTGGCCGTACCCCTCCTGGCCGCCATGCGCCCCGAACCCGGCCTCCCCACCGCCCTGGACCGGGGCCGCTTCCCGGAGAACGCCAAAGGTCCACTGGCGACCACCGCGAGAGCCGTCCTGAAAGCCCTCGAATCCCGCTGACCACAACCCGAAAGCAGCCCGCCATGCGCCACAACCACACCTCAAGCCCCGAAACCCCGTGCCCCACGAGGACTTCCTGCCCCGATCGCGGCACCCCGTTCACCACGCCCCACGCCGCCCGCGACCGCCGCCCGACCGGGAAGCCGCCCCTCCGCTCCTCGTCCGACGGCCTCCCCGAACCCGACCCGGGAAGCACAGCCTTCAAGCCCCCCAACACTTCCGCGCGCACCTCGCGCGCCGCCGGCACGCGGCCGGACCGCCCGACGCCCGCCACCGGCTCGGCCCAGTCCGGCCGGGAGTCGCGTCGTGCCACCGTCCACCAGTCGCACCACGACACCTTCGCCGAGGACACCGCGTTCGCCGAGACCGAGGGTGAGCCACCCGTGGGCCTGTGCGAGCCGGATCCCGCAAAACCCTTGTCCGACAAGGAGTTCGGTCAGTCGGAAGAGGAGTCGTGCCGCACGGCGCCCGCCGTCGATCCCGCCGTCGCCCAGGTCGAGGGCGAGCCGACCGGTGCCTTCGACCGCAAGGCCGACCACGCGACACCCGTCACCCACCCCGCCGACCACCTGCCGGTCCCGCCGGCGAACCCGGTCATCCCCCACCAGCGGCGCCCGTTCGGCGGCCCGTGGTGACCACCGACCTGGTCGAGCGCGTCCGGCAGCGGCTGGCCGACGGTCGTGCCGACCTCACCTCCGCCTCGGTCGCCGCCGCCGTCCGCGGTGAGGCAGGCGGCGTGCTGGGCGACGAGGACGTGCTCAGCGCGCTCACCACCCTCCGCCAGGAGTTCGACGGCGCGGGCAGGCTCGAACCGCTGCTCCGCGACCCCGACACCACCGACGTCCTGGTGACCGCGCCCGACCAGGTCTGGGTCGACGGCGCCTCCGGCCTGCGGCGCACGGCGGTCGCGTTCCCCGACGAGGCGGCGGTCCGCCGGCTGGCCCAGCGCCTCGCCGTGGTCGCCGGCCGCAGGCTGGACGAGGCGGCGCCCTACGTCGACGGCCGGCTGCCCGGCGGGGTGCGGTTGCACGCCGTGCTGCCGCCCGTCACGCCCTCCACCTGCCTGTCGCTGCGCGTCCTGCGGCCCGCCGCGCACGACCTGTCCACGTTGCGCGCCATGGGTTCCTACGACGCCGAGACCGCCGTGCTGCTGGAGCGGATCGTGCGGGCCCGGGTGGCGTTCCTGGTCGTCGGCGGCACGGGTTCGGGCAAGACGACGTTGCTCGCCGCGCTCCTCGGCTGCGTGCCGCACGACCAGCGGATCGTGTGCGTCGAGGACGCCGGCGAACTCCACCCCGACCACCCCCAGTTCGTTCGGCTGCTGGCGCGCGACGCGAACGTCGAGGGCGCGGGCGAGATCACCGTGCGGGACCTGGTCCGGCAGGCGTTGCGGATGCGGCCGGACCGCATCGTGGTCGGCGAGGTGCGCGGCGCGGAGGTGGTCGACCTCCTCACCGCGCTCAACACCGGTCACGACGGCGGCGCGGGCACCCTGCACGCCAATTCCCCGGCCGAGGTGCCGGCCCGGCTGGAAGCGCTGGCCGCGCTCGGTGGGCTCGACCGCGCCGCGTCGCACAGCCAACTCCGCGCGGCGGTGAAGGTCGTCCTGCACATGAGGCGCGAGCCCGACGGCACCCGCCGGCTGGTCGAGATCGGCGTGTTCGACCACCACTCGGACGTCCTGCGCGTCGTGCCCGCGTGGCGGCACGGCGACGGAGCCCACCCGGCGGCCGAGGCCTTGGAGGCCCTGCTGTGAACTGGTTCTCGTTCGCCGCCGCGCTGCTGCTGGCACCGTCGATTTCCCACGAACGGCTGAAAATTCTCCGACCACGCGGTCGTCGCCGACCGCGGCTGCCCGCGCCCACCACCCCGGTGATCGTCGTGGCGGCCGCGGCGGTCGGCCTTTTCGCGGGGCTTGGTGGCGCGGTGGCCGGCGCGGTGCTCGCCGCCACCCTGTGCCGCGAGCGCCGCAGCGCGGTCGCCGGTAGGGCGAAGCTCACGGCCTCCGCCGCGCTCGCGACCGCGCTGGCCGGTTTCGTCGCGGAGCTCAAGTCGGGCGCCCACCCGGCGACGGCGGCCCGGAACGCGGCGCAGGACGCCGAACCGCCGGCGACCGAGGTGCTGACCGCGATCGCCACCACCTCGGCGCGGGGTGGCGACGTGGTGGCGGCGCTGGCCGATTTCCCCCAGGCCCGAGCCCTGACCAGGGCGTGGCGGCTGTCGACGGCGCACGGCGTCCCGCTGGCGAGCGTGCTGGACGAGGTCCGCCAGGACCTGGAGCGGCGGGTCGCGTTCACCCGGCAGGTGGCGGCCCGGATGGCCGGTCCGCGGGCCAGTGCCGGGGTGCTGGCCGTGCTGCCGGTGCTCGGCGTGGCGCTGGGCGAGTTGACGGGCGCCGGTCCGCTCGCGGTGTTGGTGACGACCGTGCCGGGGCAGTTCCTTCTGGTCCTGGGCGTGCTGCTGGTGTGCGCGGGTTTGCGGTGGAGTGCCCGGCTGACCAGGCAGGTCGTTCCGTGACCGGGGGAGCGCGGCGGGTCTCAGGTCGGGCCGGCGGCCGGCCGATGGGTGGTCTGTCGACACAGGAGGTGGTCGTCCGTTGGCGACCCGACACGGAGGTGCAGGCGTGAACGAGCAGCCCAGGCGGCCCGGTCCGCGCGTCGTCCCGCTGGCCGGCCGGTGTGCGGCCTGTCGCGAGCGGGAGGCCGCCGCGCGGGAGTGGGCGGCGGTGTTGCGGAGCGGTCGGGTGCGGCCACTGGAGCAGGTGATCACGTGTCGTTGCTGCTGATCGCGCTGGCGCTGCTGGTCTACCCGCCGCGGGCGGCGTTGGCCAGGCTGGCGCCGCGGCCGCGCCGGCAGGCCCCGGAGCGGGCGCGGGCGCCGGATCCGTTCGCGCTGCCCGCGACCTGGGACCTGCTGGCCGCCACGCTCAAGGCCGGGCTGCCGGTCCCGACCGCGCTCGACGCGGTGCTCCCGGGCATGCCGCGCGCGCCGGCGAAACCGCTCCACACGGTCGCGGACCTGCTGCGACTCGGCGCCGACCCGGTGACCGCGTGGAACCCCGCGCTCGCCAACCCGGCGACCGCGCCGCTGGCCAGGGCGGCCAGGCGGACCGCCCGCTCGGGCGCGGCGCTCGCCGGTGCCGCCTCCGCGCTGGCCGTGGCGGCCCGCGCGAACGCCGCCGACGAGGCCGAGGCACGGGCGCAGCGCGCGGCGGTGCTCGTGGCGGGTCCGTTGGCCCTCTGCTTCCTGCCCGCCTTCCTCTGCCTCGGGGTCGTCCCCGTGGTCATCGGGTTGGCGGTCCGCATCGGGGAGAGCTGGTGATCATCCACAAAGGACGGAGAACGCACGTGTTGGACGACAGGGGAATGAGCACCGTCGAGTACGCCATCTGCACGTTGGCGGCCGCGGGGCTGGCCGTGCTGCTGCTGGCGCTGGTGACCGGCGACTGGATGAACGGCATGCTGGAAGGCTTGCTGCGCAAGGCTTTCGCGGCGGTCGGCTGATGGGCCGCGCCGACTGCGCCGGCTCGGGCTGGTCGCTGACCTCGCCCGTCCGGGCCCGCAACCCGGCGTTCCGCCACCGCCACCCGCTGCTGATGGTGCACCACCCGCACCTGGCGCCGAGTCGGACACCGGGCCACCCGCCGTCCTGGTCCCGGCACCGGGTCGGGCCGGCGATCCGCGCCGACCCGCCGCCCGGGTCGGGCGGAGCGGAACCGGCCGTGGTGGGCGTGCCGCAGGGTGACCCGTCGGTCCGGAACCGGGCCGGGCCGGAGAGGGCGTCGCCACGGGCCGGTGCCGAGCCCGGTGCGGCGGCCGGTGGCGGGCGCGTGCCGCGGTGGCCGCTGGGTGATCGCGGGTCGGTGACCGTGGAGGCGGCCGTCGGGATCGGGGCGGTGGTGGCCGTGCTGGTGCTGTGCGTCCAGGTCGTGATGGCCGTGGTGGGGCAGGTCCGGTGCGTCGACGCGGCCCGGGAGGCGGCGCGGTTGGTGGCGCGTGGTGACCAGGCGCGTGCCGCGGGGGTGGTGGCGGCCATCGCTCCCGAGGGCGCGCGGCTGGTCGTGCGGGTCGAGGGGGACGCCGCGGTGGTGGAGGTGAGCGCGGTCGGGTTGTTCGTGCCGGTGCGGGCGAGCGCGTTCGCGATGGTGGAGCCCGGTGCGGGCGATGGGTAGCGGGTTGGGGCGGGACGAGAGGGGGTCGGTGTCGGTGGTCGTCGTCGCGGTGATCGGGGTGGTGATGGCGTTCGTCGCCTTCGGCGTGGAGTTGGGGACGGCGGTGGTGGCGCGGCACCGGGTCGTGGCCGCGGCGGATCTCGGCGCGCTGGCGGCGGCGTCCGGGTTGGCCTGGGGGGTGGAGCGCGCCTGCGCGCGTGCGGAGTGGGTGGTCGTCCGAATGGGCGGTCGGCTGGACGACTGTTCGGTGCGCGGGTGGGAGGTGGTGGTCGAGGTGTCGGGCGCGGCGTCGGTGTTCGGTGCGCCCAGCGCGCGGGCGAGGGCAGGTCCGACCTAAGTGGCGGGCGGGTTCGCCGCGACGAACGGTCGTTCGCCCACGGTGAGCGGACTCACAGCGGGGTTCGCGGCGGGTGAACGGTGGGTCGACAGGACCGCCGGCGTTCAGCCGCCCGCCCGACTGCCCGACGTTCGCCGTTCCGTACCTACCAGTTGTCGCTTGCCGGTTACCAGAAGCCCCTGTCATGCCGTTAGTTCAAGTGGTGGCACCGACACGGTGTCGAGAAACACCCGACACGGTGTCGTGGCGAGGACTTCCGGAGGCGAACACAAGATGGAGTGGTCGGATAGCTGGCGCGGGGCCTTCCGCATCGAGCTGCGCGCAGAGGCGGTCAACCTCGCGTGGCACGGGTGGCCTGTGCTGCCGGGCACCTATCCGGCCGGCGACGGCTGGGCCGGGCGCGACGAGGTCGAGCACGACGGCCCGACGCCGGTGCACCACGACTGGCAGGAGCGGATCGGCACCAGTGCGGACCAGGTGGCCACCTGGTGGACGGGCGGGTCGTACAGCATCCTCCTGGCCACCGGCCACGGCGTGGACGCGATCGAGGTCGACGCCGACCTCGGGCGCAAGGCGGCGGTGGCGTTGCGCGCCACCGGTGTCCCGGTGCCGATCGTGGCGACCCCCGCGGGCCGCTGGCTGTTCCTGGTCGCGTCGGGCGAGGGGCTCCGGTCCGGCGGCATCGCCGCCGACTGGGCCGCCGAGAACGGCGTGACGCACCACGGCGAGGGCGAGTACGTCCCGCTCCCGCCGAGCCCGTTCCAGCACGGCGTCGCGCACTGGCGGGTCAAGCCGCAGATCTGTGGCTGGCAGCTGCCGGCCGCGGCCGTGGTGCAGGACGCGCTCTTGGAGGCCGTCGCCACGCCGGCCACCCTGGAGACGGCCCTGGTCGCCGCCGAGCGCGGCTGACCCGAGCCACGACCTGAGCCACGCCCGAGTTCCACCACCCCGGGCGCGACCGTGACCGGGAAACCGGGCCACGGCCAGCCCACGGGGAGCCATACCGATCAGGGCACGGCGTCGATCTGGTGCCAGAAGCCCGAGCACGACCGGGACCTGGAGCCGAATTTCCGGGCCACGGCCGGGACTTCGGTCCCGGAGCCCGGAGCACGACCGGTTGGCGTGCCGAGTCCCCCTCGGCGCGCCGGAGTGCCGGCCAACGCTTCCCCGTCACCGGCGAGTCCGGACCTGCGAGCCACTCGCCGGTGACGGGGGTACGAACCAACCGGTGGTCGACGCCGGCGGTCCACGACCGCCCGGTCCGACCGCGTAGTCCGACCGCCCAGTCCGACGACCGAACACGACGACTGAACACGGCCGACAGCACCGCACCGGAGCACCCGGTTTCGGAGCCCCGACCCAGGGCGCCGAAACCGAGCGCCGGAGCCGGAGCACCGAATCGGCAGCACCAAAGGCCGAGTGCCCGCCCCGGGCACCCGACCCGGAGCACTCGGGGCGGCGTACTGAATCCGGTGCGTCGAACCTGGTGCGCCACAACAGAACTTGGCCGTGCTGGGCGTCAGCGGGGGTTTTCCCCGACGGCCCCCAACACGACGTCCAGCACGGCCAACCCGCCCGCCTTGTCCAACGGGTCGTTGCCGTTCCCACACTTCGGCGACTGCACGCAGGACGGGCACCCGGCCGGGCACGTGCAAGAAGCGATCGCCTCCCTCGTGGCGGCCAACCAGGGGACCACCGCGGCGTAACCGCGGTCGGCGAATCCGGCACCACCCGGATGGCCGTCGTGCACGAACACCGTCGCCTCCCCGGTGTCCTCGTGCACCGCGGTCGACACACCGCCGATGTCCCAGCGGTCGCAGGTCGCGAACAGGGGTAGCAGGCCGATTGCCGCGTGTTCGGCGGCGTGCAGTGCGCCGGGGACGCGCGTCGGAGCCAGACCGGCGCCCCCCGGCGCACTGCCCAGCAGCTCGGCGGTCACCGTGTACCAGACCGCGCGGGTGTGCAGGGTTTGCGCGGGCAGGTCGAGCGGCACCGAGTCGATCACCTGGCCGGACGGCAGCTTGCGCAGGTAGCCCACCACCTGCGAGGTCACCTCGACCTCGCCGAGGCACACCGTCACGCCGCCGAACACCCGCTGCTCCAGGGTGTGCACGACGGTGATGTCCTTGGTGTCCCTGGCCGTGGTCGACCACTCCGGCCGGGCCGCCTGGACGAACGCGATGCCCGCCTCCAGGTCCAGCCGGTCCACCACGTACGACTCGCCCTGGTGCAGGTACACCGCGCCCTGGTGCACCGTCCAGCAGGCCGCGCCCGGGTCCACGGTCCCGAGCATCCGCCCCGAATCCGCCTCCACCACGACCACCTGCTCGCCACCCGACCCGCGGATGTCCACGTCGCCGTGCGGCCGTTCGCGCGAGGTCCAGTACCAGCCGTTCGGCCGGCGGCGCAGCACCCGGTGCGTCACCAGCCCGTCGACCACCGCCCGCGCCGACGGTCCGAACTCGGCCAGGTCGTCCTCGGTCAGCGGTAACTCTGCCGCCGCGCAGGCCAGCTGCGGCTCCAGCACGTACGGGTTCGTCGGGTCCAGCACGGTCGCCTCGACGGGCTTCTCCAGCACCGCCGCCGGGTTGTGCACGAGGTAGGTGTCCAACGGGTCGTCCCGCGCCACGAACACCACCAGCGCGCTGGAGTCGCCGGTCCGCCCGGCACGACCCGCCTGCTGCCAGAACGACGCCAGCGTGCCCGGGAACCCGGCCACCACCACCGCGTCCAGCCCGGCGATGTCGACACCCAGCTCGAGCGCGTTCGTCGTCGCCACCCCGAGCAGCTCGCCCGACGACAGCGACCGCTCCAGCGCCCGCCGCTCCTCGGGCAGGTACCCGCCCCGGTACGCCGCGACCCGCTCGCCCAGCTCCGGGTCGACCTCGGCCAGCACCCGCCGCGCGCCCAGCGCGGTCAGCTCCGCGCCCACCCGCGACCGCACGAACGCCAACGACCGCGCGCCCTCGACCACCAGGTCGGCCAGGATCCGCGCCGTCTCGGCGCCCGCCGACCGCCGCACCGGCGCGCCGTTCTCGCCCTGCAAGTCCTCCAGCAGCGGCGGCTCCCACAGCGCGACCGTGCGACCGGAGCGCGGCGAGCCGTCGTCCACCACCGCCGCGCACGGCACACCGACCAGGCGGGAAGCCGAAGCCGCCGGGTCGGCCACCGTCGCCGACGCCAGCACGAACACCGGGTCCGCGCCGTAGCGGCGGGCCACGCGGCGCAGCCGGCGCAGCAGCAACGCCACGTGCGACCCGAAAACGCCCCGGTAGGAGTGGCACTCGTCGACCACCACGTACCGCAGGCCGCGGAAGAACCGGATCCACCGGGCGTGCTGCGGCAGCACACCGCGGTGCAGCATGTCCGGGTTGCTGAACACCCAGTTCGCGTGCGCCCGGACCCAGTCCCGCTCGGCCATCGGGGTGTCACCGTCGTACGACGCCGCGCGCACTCCCGGCACCGCCAACGAGTCCACCGACCGCAGCTGGTCCGCACCGAGCGCCTTCGTCGGCGACAGGTAGAGCGCGGTCGCCCGACGATCACCCGCGAGCGTGCTCAGCACCGGCAATTGGTACGCGAGCGACTTGCCCGACGCGGTGCCCGTCGCGACGACGACGTGCGAACCCTCCCAGGCGAGTCGCGCGGCCTCGACCTGGTGCCGCCACGGGTGGTCCACTCCGCGTTCCACCAGCGAGGAGACCAGTTCCGGCACCGCCCACTCCGGCCAGTGCGCCGTTCGGGCCACGCGCTGAGGCAGGTCGGCGGTGTGCGTCAGCGGCGATTCGCCGGACGGCACCCCGGCGAGGACCCGGTCCAGCAATCGTCGTCCCTGGTTCGCCACGGGGCGCAGCTTCGCACACCCCACCGACACCCTCGTTGCTTCCTGCGTTGATAACGGAGTGTGCACGGAGTGGGACTGATCGTCGTGGGGTTGCGCAGTATGAATAGACTCCGCCGCTATCGCGCCCAATGAGGGGTGCATCACGTTGTGTCGGGACTGACAGTCGCGTGAGTTTGCCGGTCCCGGTGAGGTATGGCGCGGTGCACCTCGCCCTTGGGCTAGGAAAACTCACCAGGAGGACGGATGTCCCGGCAATTCCTCGCGGAGGGCCTCGAGCTCTCCGGAGGTGATCGCGGCGTGGTCGCCGTGATCGCCGTGGTCGCCCTGGCTGCCCTTGCCGTCGGGTATGTGCTGCTGCGGGAGGTCCTGGCCGCCGGCCAGGGCACCCCGAAGATGCAGGACATCGCCAAGGCGGTTCAAGAGGGCGCAGCGGCCTACCTCAACCGGCAGTTCCGAACCCTCGGCATCTTCGTGGTCGTGGTGTTCGTGCTGCTGTTCCTGCTCCCCGCCGACGACACGGGGGAGCGCATCGGCAGGTCGCTGTTCTTCATCGTGGGCGCGTTGTTCTCGGCCGCGATCGGCTACATGGGCATGTGGTTGTCGACCCGCGCCAACGTGCGCGTGGCGGCGGCGGCGAAGGAGTCCGGTGGTCGGGAGAAGGCCATGCGGGTCGCGTTCCGCACCGGTGGCGTGGTCGGCATGGTGACCGTGGGCCTCGGCCTGTTCGGCGCCGCGCTGGTCGTGCTGGTGTACGCGGGCCAGGCACCGAAGGTGCTGGAGGGCTTCGGTTTCGGCGCCGCGCTGCTGGCCATGTTCATGCGGGTCGGCGGCGGCATCTTCACCAAGGCCGCCGACGTCGGCGCGGACCTGGTCGGCAAGGTCGAGCAGGGCATCCCCGAGGACGACCCGCGCAACGCGGCGACCATCGCGGACAACGTGGGCGACAACGTCGGCGACTGCGCGGGCATGGCGGCCGACCTGTTCGAGTCCTACGCGGTCACCCTGGTGGCGTCGCTGATCCTGGGCACCGCCGCGTTCGGCTCGAAGGGCCTGCTGTTCCCGCTGATCGTCCCGGCCATCGGTGTGCTGACCGCGGTGATCGGCGTCTACACGACCAGCGCGCGCTCCGGCGAGAACGGCCTGTCGGCCATCAACCGGTCGTTCTACATCTCGGCGGTCATCTCGGCGGTGCTGTGCACGGTCGCGGCGTTCGTCTTCCTGCCCACCTCGTTCGCGAGCCTCGACGGCGTTCCGGACGCCATCAAGGGCACCTCGGGCAACCCGGCGGTCGTCGGCGCCGTCGCGGTGATCATCGGCATCGTGCTGGCCGCCGTCATCCTGAAGCTGACCGGCTACTACACCGGCACCGAGCACAAGCCCGTCAAGGAGGTCGGCCGCACCTCGCTGACCGGCGCCGCGACGGTCATCCTGTCCGGCATCTCGGTGGGCTTCGAGTCCGCGGTCTACACCGCGCTGGTCATCGGCGCGGCGGTCTACGGCGCGTTCCTGCTGTCCGGCTCGGTCGTCGTGGCGCTGTTCGCGGTGGCACTGGCCGGCTGCGGCCTGCTGACCACGGTCGGCGTGATCGTGGCCATGGACACCTTCGGCCCCGTGTCGGACAACGCGCAGGGCATCGCGGAGATGTCCGGCGACGTGGACGGCGAGGGCGCGCAGATCCTCACCGAGCTGGACGCGGTGGGCAACACCACCAAGGCCATCACCAAGGGCATCGCGATCGCCACCGCCGTGCTGGCGGCGACCGCGCTGTTCGGCTCCTACCAGGACGCGATCACCCGCTCGTTGGCCTCGGTCAACGAGACCGTCCAGTCGATCAACCTGACGTCGTTCTCCAACACCGTGTCGGTGCCGAACGTGCTCGTCGGCCTGATCATCGGCGCTGCCGTGGTGTTCATGTTCTCCGGTCTCGCGGTCAACGCGGTGACGCGGGCGGCGGGCGCCATCGTGTTCGAGGTGCGCCGCCAGTTCCGGGAGAACCCGGGGATCATGGACGGGACGGTCAAGCCCGAGTACGGCAAGGTCGTCGACATCTGCACCAAGGACTCGCTGCGCGAACTGGCCACCCCCGGCCTGCTCGCGGTGATGGCGCCGATCGCGGTGGGCTTCGGCCTCGGCGTCGGTCCGCTGGCGGGCTACCTGGCGGGCGCGATCGCGACCGGCACGCTGATGGCGGTGTTCCTGGCCAACTCCGGTGGCGCCTGGGACAACGCGAAGAAGCTGGTCGAGGACGGCAACCACGGCGGCAAGGGCTCCGACGCCCACGCGGCCACGGTCATCGGCGACACCGTCGGCGACCCGTTCAAGGACACCGCCGGCCCGGCGATCAACCCGTTGATCAAGGTGATGAACCTGGTGTCGGTGCTCATCGCGCCGGCCATCGTGACGTTCACCGTCGGCGAGTCCGCCTCGGCGGGCGTCCGGTACGCGATCGCCGTCGTGGCGGTCGTGATCATCGTGGCCGCGGTCGTCGTGTCCAAGCGGCGCGGCACCGCGATCGCGGACGAGCCCGCGGAGGCGACCGTCTCCAACGGCGCGGCGTAGGTCGTCGCGACGCGGGTGTCCTCCCTCCGGAGGGCACCCGCGTCGTGCTGTGTGCACACTGGAGGGGTTGTCGCACCCGGACCCAGGAGTTGTCATGAGACCCCGCCTCGCCGTGCTGTTCGCCGCTCTCCCGGTGGTGCTCGCCGGGTGCGGACTCGTCGGGGGTGGCGGGAGCACCCCCTCGGCCACGACCTCGGCCAAGCCGGACGACTCGGCGGCGGTGACGTACATGGACAAGGTGTGCTCGGCGGCGGGCGCGTTCGTGTCCGCGCCGAAGACGCCGCCGAAGCTCGACCAGAACGACCCCGTGAAGCTGAAGGCCGACATGGCCGCGTACATGGGTCAGATGGCGGACGCGTTCACCAAGACCGCGTCGGCGTTGAACGACATCGGGCCGTCGCCGGTCGCCGGTGGTGACGAGCAGGTCGACAAGATGGCCGCGACGTTCACCTCCATCGCGGCGTCGTTCGCCGACGCCAAGACGAAGATCGAGGCGGCGGACGCGAACGACCCGACCGGCGGGCTCCAGGCGGCGGGCGAGGCGATCGCCCGGATGGACGAGTTCACCACGCCGTTGAAGGAGTTGCAGGAACAGCCGGCGTTGCGGACGGCGGCCGAGAAGGCCAAGAGCTGCCAGGCTTTGCGCACTCTGAGTCCGTCCGACACCTCGTCCGCGCGTCCCACGGCGTAGTACTTTCCGGGTCGACGTCAGTCGATCCAGGGGGATTTCCGGTGGAGAACCGTCGTGCGATGGCCGCTGTGCTGGTGGCCGCGGGTTTGTTGGTCGGTGCGTGCACCGGTGGTGGCTCGGCCGCGGGCGGCTCGTCCGCGTCCGCCGGCCCGACTTCCACCTCCGCCGCCTCCGGGTCCGGGTCCACCACCGGGTCCGCCTCGGTGCCGACGTCGGACCCGGTGGTGTGGGCCGGGACGTACTGCGAGGGTGCCGGGCCCGCGGTCGTGGGCGCGTTGGAGATGCTGAAGGCGCTGCTCGCCGGGGGTGCCGGCGACCCGGCCGCGCAGAAGCAGGCCTTCCTGACGTACGTCGACAAGGTGTCCGGGCCGATGGTGGAGGCGGGGACGAAGCTCGAGAAACTCGGCCCGCCGAGTGCCGAGGCCGTGTCGCTGCACGCGGACGTCGTGAAGGCGCTGAAGGAGACCGGCGCGGAGGCGGGCGAGGTCCGCACCAAGCTCGCCGCGCTGGACCCGACGTCGCCGGACTTCGAGTCCCAGCTGTCCGCGCTGGGCGACGGCCAGACGTACACGACCGAGGTGAAGGACCAGATCACCCGCCTGAAGGCCGACCCGAAGCTGACCCAGGCGTTCCAGACCGCCCCGCAGTGCCTCTCCCTGGTCAAGGCACTCGAATCAGCGGGCATCTAACGTAGAATCGTTCAACAATCCCCACCACCCACAATCAAACATTCCCCACCCACCGAGCCGCTCAACCCCGGCAGCCTCGACCTGCGCCGCCGACCGCGGGCCGAGCCGGAGATCGACGCCTCGACTCCGAGTGCCTGCCCACCCGCCGAACGCCCACCCGCCGGCCGTGGACGGCCGGGCCTGACCGCCGGGCATGACCGCAGAGATCGGCTGCCGGGCATGACCGTCGCGCCTGACCGCTGGGCGTGACGGCCGAGCCTGACCGCCTGGCATGACCACCGGGCTCCGACCGCCTGGCTGACCACCGCGCCCGACCACCCGACAGGACCACCGGGTCCCGACCGACCGTCCGCCTGGCTGACTGCCGCGCCCGACCGTCCGACATGACGGCAGGGCATGACCGCCGAGCCCTACCCACAGGGCATGACCACCAGGCCCGACCGCCGAGCACGATCGCCGCACCCGACCCCTGGGTGTGGTTGCCGGGCGCGGCCGCAGGGCATCGCCGCAGGTCATGGTCGCTGCCCCGCCCGACGGTCGAGCGTGGTCGCCGGGCGGGGTCGGCGGGTGTGGTCGCAGGGGAAGCGGGCTTGCGCGGTGCGGGCCGGGTGGGGCTGCGGGCTGTCCAGGGAGGGTGGGCGGCTCTCGGCATTGTCGGAATCCGGTGCGCGACCCGCCTGATCGCGAGCCCGGCTGCCGGTTCCCGGCACGAGGTCCTCTCGCGGAGGCCGGCGGCGAGGTCGAGTGTCGAGCCCGGGCCGCGGGTCCGGTGACTCGACTGCCGAGTGTGCGCCCGGCGGCGGCCTCGCCCCTGCCGGTCGGGCAACCGAGTCGAGGTGGACGCCGAACGCCCGTCGAGCTGTACGCCGAGCAGCCCGCCGCACGCCGTCGACCAGCCCGCCAAGCGCCGCCGACCAGGCCCCGCCGAACGCCCGTCGACCAGCCCGCCAAGCGCCGCCGACCAGCCCGCCGAACGCTCATCGAGCGGTGCGGTCGAGGGCCACGTCCGCGCCGTTCGGGGTGGCGTCCTCTCGTGGCCTTCTCCTTCCTTCTTGCGTTCTTGCTTGGCTCACTGCGCTTCTCGTCCTGCCGCCACTGCCTCGGAGGCGCGCCCGGGGTGGCCGAAGGGATTGTGGGATTGTCGGATTGTGCGGTTGTTGGATGTGTGGATTGTTGAACGATGTTGGCGGGGGATTGTTGAACGTTTGGTGGCGGGGGTGGGTTCGCCCGGTCGGAGACTGGTTTGCCTCGAACGTGTGTTCTACGCTGCGTGGCCGTGGGGCAACTGTCCTTCTTCTCCGCCGAGGCGCGGCAGCCGTGCGTCGGTGACCTGGCCGGCCTGCTGTGCGGGCCCGGTCGGGCGGTGGGGTTCGCCAAGGGGCGGGCGGCACGGGTGGTGGTGGGGGTGGACGTGGCCGCGCGTGGCGGGGGGCTCGTCTCCGCCATGGCCGAACGCGGGGTCGAGGCCCGGGTCGCCGCCGACGAGGACGGGCGGGCGCAGGTGAGCACCGCGTTCCGCACCGACCTGACCGGGTTGGCCGGGCAGTGGTTCGACGGGGAGGTCAAGCGCGTGCCGGACGGGTTCGACCTCGACGGAGGGGTGCTCCGGATGTGGGCGCTGACGTCCGGCCGGTGGGTCGAGAGCGGCTACCTGCTGGGGCTCGACCCCGACGCGCCCGACACCCACGAACCCCTGCGAAAAGCGTTGGCGACCTCGGGGCTGCCCGCGACACTCTTGGGTGAGAAAGCCGGCGGCCCGGCACTGCGGGTGATCGGCCGCCGACGCCTCGAACGGCTCGCCGAGCTGGTCGGACGTGCTCCGAGCGGGGTCGCCGGGCACGCGTGGCCCGCCGCGTAGCCGGTACTCCTGCCGGGCGATCAGGCACAGTTGTGTCACCCTGTCCCGACCAGGGCTGCCCAGCGGCGACAAAGGACAGTGCACACTGGCGGATCGGGACACAGTGTTCGAAGAGAGCGGGACGGCGTGGCTGGAACGACACGGACGAAGAAGAGCAGCGGGGGAACGGGCAACCGGCGATTGGTGATCGTCGAGTCGCCCGCGAAGGCGCGCAAGATCGCGTCCTACCTCGGCAACGGCTTCGTCGTGGAGTCCTCCAAGGGACACATCCGTGACCTCCCGCGCGGTGCCGCGGACGTGCCGGCCAAGTACAAGGGCCAGCCCTGGGCACGGCTCGGCGTGGACGTCGACCACGACTTCGAGCCGCTCTACGTGGTCACCCCGGACAAGCGCTCGACCGTCGCCGAGCTGAAGGAACTGCTCAAGGGCGTCGACGAGCTCTACCTGGCGACGGACGGCGACCGGGAGGGCGAGGCCATCGCCTGGCACCTCCTCGACACGCTCAAGCCCACCGTGCCGGTGCGCCGGATGGTCTTCCACGAGATCACCGAGCCCGCGATCCTCGCCGCCGCGGCCAACCCGCGCGACCTCGACCAGGACCTGGTCGACGCGCAGGAGACCCGCCGCATCCTCGACCGCCTCTACGGCTACGAGGTCAGCCCGGTGCTGTGGAAGAAGGTCATGCCGAAGCTCTCGGCGGGCCGCGTGCAGTCCGTGGCGACCCGGATCGTGGTCGAACGGGAACGCGAGCGCATGCGGTTCGTCACGGCGAGCTACTGGGACGTCTCGGCGACCATGGACGCCGGCGCCGACGCCACCCCGCGCCAGTTCGGCTCACGGCTGGTCGCGGTCGACGGCACGCGCCTGGCCACCGGTCGCGACTTCGGCCCGGACGGCCGCCTCAAGGACTCCGCCGACGTGCGGGTGCTGGACGAGCAGCACGCCCGCGCGATCGCCGAGGGCCTGGTCGACGCCTCGCTGAAGGTCGCGTCGGTCGAGGAGAAGCCGTACACCCGCAAGCCGTACGCGCCGTTCATGACCTCGACGCTCCAGCAGGAGGCGGGCCGCAAGCTGCGGTTCTCCGCCGACCGCACCATGCGCACCGCGCAGAAGCTCTACGAGAACGGCTACATCACCTACATGCGCACCGACAGCACCACGCTGTCGGAGACGGCCATCAACGCCGCCCGCGCCCAGGCCACCGAGCTCTACGGCGCGCAGTACGTCGCGAGCCAGCCCCGCCAGTACACCCGCAAGGTCAAGAACGCCCAGGAGGCCCACGAGGCGATCAGGCCCGCGGGCGAGGTGTTCCGCACGCCCGGCCAGGTGGCCAGGGAGCTGGAGTCCGACGAGTTCAAGCTCTACGAGCTGATCTGGCAGCGCACGATCGCCTCCCAGATGGCCGACGCGCGCGGCAACACGACCAGCGTGCGCATCGTGGGCGCCACGGCCGGCGGCGAAGAGGTCACGTTCGCCTCGTCCGGTCGCACGATCACCTTCGCGGGCTTCCTGAAGGCCTACGTCGAGACGGTCGACTCCGAGGCGGGCGGCGAGTCCGACGACGCCGAGTCGCGGCTGCCGCAGCTGGTCAAGGACCACGTGGTGCACGCGGCCGAGCTGTCCGCCGACGGCCACTCGACCTCGCCGCCGCCGCGCTTCACCGAGGCCAGCCTGATCAAGACGATGGAGGAGTTGGGCATCGGCCGCCCGTCCACCTACGCGTCGATCATCAGCACCGTCCAGGACCGCGGCTACGTGTGGAAGAAGGGTTCCGCGCTGGTCCCGTCCTGGGTGGCGTTCGCCGTGGTGGGTCTGCTGGAGCAGCACTTCGGCCGGCTCGTGGACTACGACTTCACCGCCGCGCTGGAGGACGAGCTGGACGGCATCGCCGCCGGCCGCCAGGAGCGCACCACGTGGTTGTCCGGCTTCTACTTCGGCGGCAACGTGGGCCCGGAGTCGTCGGTGGGCCGTTCGGGTGGTCTGAAGAAGCTCGTCGGGTCGAGCGTGGAGGAGATCGACGCCCGCGAGGTGAACTCGATCCCGCTGTTCGCCGACCCCGAGGGCCGCACGGTCGTGGTCCGCGTCGGCCGCTACGGCCCGTACCTGGAGCGCGACGTCGACGGCACGTCCCAGCGCGCCAACCTGCCCGACGACCTGCCGCCCGACGAGCTGAACCAGGACGTCGCGGAGAAGCTGTTCGCGACCCCGCAGGAGGGTCGTTCGCTCGGCACGGACCCGGTCACCGGGCACGAGATCGTGGCCAAGGAGGGCCGGTTCGGCCCGTACGTGACCGAGGTGCTGCCCGACCCGCCGGAGGGCAAGAAGGCGCCGAAGCCGCGCACCGGCTCGCTGTTCAAGTCGATGGCGCTGGACTCGGTGACGCTGGACGACGCCCTCAAGCTGCTCTCGCTGCCGCGCGTGGTGGGCAAGGACCCGGAGACGGGCGCCGAGATCACCGCGCAGAACGGCCGCTACGGCCCGTACCTCAAGCGCGGCACCGACTCGCGGTCGCTGACCGGTGAGGACCAGCTGTTCACGGTCACCCTGGACGAGGCGCTCAAGATCTACGCCGAGCCCAAGAAGCGCGGCCGGGCCGCCGCCGCGCCGCCGCTCAAGGAACTGGGCAACGACCCGGTGTCGGACAAGCCCATGGTGGTCAAAGAGGGCCGGTTCGGGCCCTACGTGACCGACGGCGACACGAATGCGTCCTTGCGCAAGTCCGACAGCGTGGAAGGCTTGACCGACGAGCGCGCGGCCGAGTTGCTGGCCGAGAAGCGCGCCAAGGGCCCCGCGCCGAAGAAGAAGGCACCGGTCCGCAAGAAGGCCCCGGCCAAGACGGCGGCGAAGACGAAGAGCTAGTCGGGAGGCGGCGGTGTCCGACCCAGGTTTCGACGGAACCCAGCCACCGCCGCCTGCCCGCCTGTTCGACGACCCGTGCGCGGGTCTGGTGACCGGCGAGGTGCTCTACCGGCCCCGGCCGGTCGCGCCGCCGCCGGTGTTCGTCGCCTCGGAGCCGTTCGCCGTCGACCCGCCCGCGCCGCGCCGGCAGAACCCGCCGCGCCGGGCCCGGCCGCAGGCGCCGCACAGCTACCAGCCGATCCCGCTGGCCCAGGCGCACGTGCCGGCCCGGCAGCCCGCCCAGTTCCAGCCCGCGGCGCCGCCACCCGGTCGCGTGCCGCAGCCGCCGCGTCCGCAGCCGCCGCGTCCGCAGCCGCCGCGTCCGGAGCAGTTCCGGCCGCCGCAGTTCCGACCGCCACCACCGGCCAGGCAGCCCGCGAAGAAGTCCGGCGGCGGGGCGCTGGTGGGTTGTCTGATCGCACTGGGTGTGCTCGGCTCCCTGCTCTACCCGGTGATCCGTGAGATCATCGCGACGGTTGCCGATCTCTTCAGATGACGCTCGAAGACCACCCGTACGGCGGATGTGGTCAACGGCCTGAACGACCCCGGCTACCCTAATTGCCTGCACGAACGGCAGGGGTGAGCACCATCCAGGACAGCGGCACAGCAGTCTCGACGAATCACCGGATTCGCAGCGTGTTGGCGATCCGGCCTTTCCGCAGGCTTTGGGGCGTCACCTACCTGTGCAGTGTTGGTGACTGGCTGTCACTGCTCGCTCTGACCGGCCTGGTCACGAAGCTGACCCAGAGCTACGAGTGGCAGAGCTTCGCGCTCAGCCTCGTGGTGCTGACGCAGCTGCTGCCCGGCATCCTGTTCGCCCCGCTCGGCGGCGTGCTCGCGGACCGGTTCGACCGCCGCCGGATCATGGTGGTGTGCGACCTGCTGCGCGGCGGGCTGTTCATCTCGATCGCGCTCGTCGGCACGACGTGGTGGCTGTTCATCGCGAACTTCCTGGTCGGCTGCTGCGCGATGCTGTGGATCCCGGCCAAGGACTCGGCGGTGCCGAACCTGCTGCGCCGGCCGGACCAGGTCGAGACGGCCAACCAGCTCGGCCTGGTGATGACCTACGGCATCTCGGTGATCTCCGCGGCCGGCCTGTACTCGCTGATCTCGGGCATCCCCGGCTACTTCCACGTGCAGAACTCGGACGTCGAGTTCCGCGTCGCGACCATCGCGGTGATGATCAACGGCGCGCTGTACGTGACGTCCGCGATCCTGGTGGCGACCCGGATCCCCGAGCTGTCCGGCCACATCACCGCCTCCGCGCCGAAGCCCGAGGACGAGGGCGCCCACACCGGCTTCTTCGCGATGCTGCGCGACGGTCTCCGGTTCGCGGGCCGCACCCCGCTGGTGCGCGGCCTGGTGATCGGCATGGTCGGCGCGTTCGCGGCGGCGGGCGCGGTGATCGGCTCGGCGACCCCCTACGCCCGGTCGCTGCTGGGCGGCGAGTCGACGTTCGGGCTGCTGTTCGTGGCGGTGTTCGTCGGCTTGGCGCTGGGCATGGCCACCGCGCCGCGGATGGCCAGGCGGCTGACCTACAACCGGCTGTTCGGCACCACGATCGTGCTGGCCGGCGTGTCGCTGATGATCGTCGCGCTGGCGCCGCACCTGTGGATCGCGCTGATCGCGGTGGCGCTGGTCGGCGCGTGCGCGGGCATGGCGTTCCTGACCGGGTTGACCATCGTCGGGTCGCAGGTCGAGGACTCGATGCGCGGTCGCACGGTCGCGCTGCTCCAGCTGCTGCTCAAGGTCGTGCTGTTCGGGTCCTCGACGTTGGCGCCGGTGCTGGTGACGCTCGTGCAGCGGCGGACCATCGTGCTGTTCGACCACCCGATGCAGGTCGACGGCAGCCGTCCGGTGCTGCTGGGCGCGGGCGCGCTCGCGATGGTGCTGGGGCTGGTCGCGTACCGGCAGATGGACGACCGGCGCGCCGAGCCGATCCTGTCCGACCTGATGGCCGCGCTGCGCGGGCGGCGGCGGGTCGGCGGGGTGCTGATCGCGGTCGAGGGTGACACCCGGGTGGACACGTCGGCGCAGGCCAGGCGGTTGGCCGACGCGCTGCGCGACTCCGGGTACCCGGTGCTGCTGGCGTCGGACCCGGACCTCGACGAGCGGCGGTTGCGCGACGTGCTGTCCACGGCGGACCTGGCCGGTGTCCGGGCGCACGCCCTGGTGGCCGCCGCGGTGCGGGCGGACGTGGTGGAACGCCAGGTCCGACCCGCGCTGGACGAGGGCAACGTGGTCGTCATGGAGCGCTACGTCGACAGCCCCCTGGCCCACTTCACCGCCGCGGGCAGCGTCGAGCCGCGCGAGGTCGAGGGCCTGGTGGACTGGGCGACCGGCCGCCTGCGACCCGACGTGACGGTGCTGCTCGACCGCACGCCGTCGGCGGTGGCGGCCGGCCCGAGCGCGCTGGAAACCGTGGAACACCACTGGCGCGTCCAGAAACTCCTCACCGACATGGCCTCCGCCGACCCCGACCGCTACGTCGTGGTCGACGCCGACGGCACGGCGGACGAGGTCGCCTCCCGAGTCCTGACCGCCGTCCGCCCCCTCCTCCCGACCGCCGCCCTACCGGTCTCCGGCACCCCCTGACCGCCGCCCACCCTCCACCACCGGCTGTCGCGCTCCGGGTGTCTGCTGCCGGTGTCCGCTGCCGGTGTCCGCTGTCGAGGCGCGCTGCCGGTAGCTGTCGGCGGTGTGTGTTGCCGTTGCGCACTACCGGTCCCGCACTGGCCGGTCCCACACTGCCGGTCCCGCACTGAAGAACTGCCGCTACGCGCTGCCGGAGTCCCTCGTCGGTATGCGCTGCCGGCCGAGCTCCCGGCCATTCCCCCGAACGCCGCCCGCCGGCACCCCTGACCCACGCCCGCGCGCCGGCCGCCATCGGTACGCGCCGCCGGTGTCTGCCGCCGGGCGGCGTCTGCCCGGTGCCGACCATCGGCCACGTCCGCCCGGTGCCGGCTGCCCCGACTGCCCGGCGGTGTGGGGCGCCATCCGGCAGGCGAATGTAGAATTGCCCCATTGTAGAGTTGTTCAACAATCCTAAGGTTGAACCTGGCTACGTGAGGACAAGAGGTGCCAGGGACAATCCCCCCGCCGGGCTCCGGGGCTCCCGGCACCTGGCTGACGCGCGTGCTGCCTGCCCGACCTCGGTGCCGTTGCCGCCGCGGGGGCGTCCGGCGTGGCGTCATGGTCATCGCCACCCGCCCGAGGAACGGTCGGTGGGGCGCGGTGGTCGACCCGGTAGGTTCGTCGGGTGAGTCGGCGCGGGGTGTGGGATGTGGTGGTCGGGCAGCCCGAGGCGGTCTCGGTGCTCGGTGCGGCCGCCGAGGCGGCGGGGTTGATCGTGCGCGGGGGGACGCCCGCGCCGGGGGCCATGACGCACGCGTGGTTGTTCACCGGCCCGCCCGGGTCGGGGCGGTCGTCCACCGCTCGGGCGTTCGCCGCCGCGTTGCAGTGCCTGGTGACCGACGACCGGCCCGGGTGCGGCGAGTGCTCGGGGTGCCACACGACCCTGGCCGGCACCCACGCCGACGTGCGGGTGGTCGCGCCCGAGGGCCTGTCGATCTCGGTGGCCGAGATGCGCTCGCTGGTGCAGGTCTCGGCCCGGCGGCCCACGTCCGGCAAGTGGCAGGTGGTGATCATCGCCGACGCCGACCGGTTGACCGAGGGCGCGGCGAACGCGCTGCTCAAGGCCGTGGAGGAACCGCCGGAGCGGACCGTGTTCCTGCTGTGCGCGCCGTCGAGCCACCCGGACGACGTGTCGGTGACCATCCGGTCGCGGTGCCGGGTCGTGTCGCTGGGCACGCCCCGGACGGCCGCGATCGCGGAGGCGTTGCGGGACGAGGGGATCCCGGCGGAGCAGGCCGAGTGGGCCGCCTCGGTGTGCGGCGGCCACGTCGGCCGGGCGCGCCGGCTCGCGACCGACGACCAGGTGCGCGCGCGCCGGGACGCCGTGCTGCGGATCCCGTTGGCGCTCAAGCGCGCCGCCGACATCTTCACCTGCGCGGACTCGCTCGTGCAGGCCGCCGAGGCCGACGCGCTGACCGCCAACGAGGACCGCGACGAGGCCGAGCGCTCGGCGCTGGAGACCGCGATGGGCGCGGGCGGCACGGGCAAGGGCACCGCCGCCGCGACCCGAGGCGCGAAGGGCGCGTTGAAGGACCTGGAGAAGCGGCAGAAGTCGCGGGCCACCCGCACCCAGCGCGACTCGCTGGACCAGGCGTTGGTGGACCTGGCCGCGTTCTACCGGGACGTGCTGGTGACCAAAACCGGCGCGACCGCCGTGCTGAACCACCCGGACCGGTCGGTCGACGCGCACGAGGCGTCCCGCGTGTGGACGGCGGAGTCCACGCTCAAGCGGCTCGAGGCGGTGCTGGCGTGCCGCGAGGCGTTGGAGACCAACGTGAAGCCGCGCATCGCCGTGGAGGCCATGCTGACGACGTTGCAGCGCGGCTAGGCGTCCTCGCGCCGCCGCTCCGCGGGCACCGCCCCCACCGCGATCGCGCCGAGCAGCAGCAGCGCGGTGCCGGTCCAGAAGATCGGCACGGTGTTGTACGCGGCGCTCGTGTACGCCAGCGGGGTGGTCTTCGTGCCGCCGCCGCCCGGGTTGGCCGGGTTGGGCGTGACCTGGTGGGCCGGCGCGCACACCACGCCACCGGACGGTGCGACCGCGCGCACGATCTGCTCGCCCAGGGACACCTGCGCCAACGCCGAAGGCAGGTTCGGCAGACCGAGCGCGTCGGTCGGGAGCAGCTGGAGGTCGAGCAGGCGCGCGGTCGCGCCGAGCATGAACCCGTCGACGCGGGGGCCGTCCTGGGACAGCGGGCCGTCGACCGGTTGGGACTTCTGGTTCAGCTGCCCGATCTGCAACCGCAGCACCCCGATGTCCAGGAGCCGTTGTCGCAGGTCGCCGACGACGGGCAGCTTCAGGTCGCCGGTCGGCAGGCCGATCGGCACGTCGAGCTTCGGCGAGGCCGCGTCGAGCTGCCCGAGCACCCGCCCGCCCTGGCTGACCTTCAGCACGGGCGCGGTGTAGCTGGTCGTGGACGTCGCCGCGTCACCGGTCGCCAGGACGGTCAGCGTGGGTTGGGCGACCACGTCGACGCGGATCTCCACCGGCGTGCCGGCGAGCAGGCGGATGCTCGACGCCTGGAGCGTGGAGGTGGACTTCACCGCCTTGTTGGGCGTGCCGGGCAGGTCCACCAGTTCGACGGTGGAGTGGGCGGCCATCGTGTTCGGCAGGCTGAGCAGCGAGCCCGTCGCGCCGGTGTCCGCGGTGCCGGAGAGCAGCCCGCCGAGCCGGCTGAGCGGGCCGCTGAGGTTCTTCAGCCCGTCCAGCAGTGTCTTCTGGCCGGTGGCGTCGAGCTTGGTGCCCGTCAGCTGACCGGTCAGGTCGGTGGCGGCGGGCAGGGTCGGGATCGCGTTGAGCACGGACAGGCTCGCCAGCTCGGTGGAGGCGTCCGCGGTCGGCGACACGCACGGGCCGAGCTCGTCGTCCCACCGGGCGTGCGCGCTGCCGGTGAGCAGCCCGATCCGGACCAGCGCGTCGAGCGGGGTGCTCGGCGGGGTGAGCCCGCCGGTGGTGGCCCGCGGGTTGTCCGGCGACGCGGTCTGGAGCAGCGTGCCGGGCGTCTGCGGCGCGCGCCCCTCGACGGCGAAGCCGAACGGCGAGGCCTGCGCGACGGCCCGTTCGTAGGTCAGGAACGCCTCGGAGTTGGCCTGCGCGCTCGCGAGCCCGATGCCCAGCTCGGCGGCCGACTGCCGGGGCAGCTGCTCGCCGAACCCGGGCAGGATCGTGGTGGTCTGCGCGGCGCCCGGCGCGAGCCGCACGACGGCGAGCCCGGTCCCGGCGTCCCCGATCGCGTGCGTCACCCGTTCGGGGCCAGTGGACACGGGCGGCTGATTCGGGTCGCTCGGACGGGGAACGGGGGTGGTCACCACGGGCTGGGCGAACGCGGGCGTGCCGAGCAGGGCGACCAGCACGGCAACGGCGGGCAGAGCCAACAGGCGCATCCGGTTCCCCCAGGTGACGACGACGTCAGTGGGTCACGCCACGTGAGCGGCGTCACGAACGGCATAACGACCACCCCCCTGATCGGTGACGCCCACCCGGTCCGCTATAGTTGTTGCGTCTCGCCGCCTTAGCTCAGTCGGCCAGAGCGGTTCACTCGTAATGAACAGGTCATCGGTTCGATTCCGATAGGCGGCTCAGCGGGATGGAAGGGCCGGGGTCAGTGACCCCGGCCCTTTCTCTTTGCCCGCTCTCGAGCGTCGCCCGCGGTCTGCTGTGGTGAGTCCGTTCGTGTGGCAGTCCGCGGTCTCGTCCCCGTCGAAGGCGACGAATAGGACTGTTCGGAGTCACGAAGGCGATCCCGCTGGGCCATTCGAGTGACGTTTGCACCGTTGCCGTCAAAGATCAGTCACCGTGTCGTTGCCAAGCGGGGGAGGTGTCGGTCGTGGTGTGCATGGTCGTGTCCACGGTGCTGTCGTTGCCCGTGGTCGTGGGGGTCACGCGGGTGGGGCGGGCGCGGCGGCGGCACTGGGTTCGGGAGCCGGGGTTGTTCCACCACTCGGTGCGGAACTCGTCCTGAGGACCGGTGCGGCGATCCTCGTGACGTGGTCGGCGTAGCGGGCGGTCAGTGCGGCGGCCGCGGCGGTCGGGGTGCCGACCACGGCGAACGCGTGCAGCACCTCGTCCGGGATCAGGTCGGACATCTCCTGCCAGCGGCCGCGGCGGGAGAGGTGGTGGAGGTCCTCGGCGAGCGACTCCCAGCCGTGCAGGGCCAGGACCGGGCGGTAGGCCGGGGTCGAGCCGTAGAACGCGATCTGCCGCTTCACCTCCGCGAGGCCGCGCTCGTCGCACGCCACCAGTGACGGGCCGCTGATCTCCAGTCCCGCCGGCGGTTTGCCCGCGCGGGCCCGGCCGCGTTCCAACGCCGGCAGCGTCACCTCGCGGAAGTAGCGCGCGGTGGTGAAGTTGTGGCACAGGAAGCCGTCGGCGACCTCGCCCGCGACCTCGGTCATCCGCTCGCCGACGCCCGCCAGCCACACCTTCGGCCTGCCGTGCGGGTTCGGGCCGGGGTCGAAGAAGTCCGTCATCAGGGTGTGCGTGTAGAACTCGCCGCGGAACCTCGGGCGGGTGCCGGTCTCCCAGCAGTCCCAGATCGCGTGCAGCGCCAGCACGAACTCGCGCATCCGCGCCGCCGGCCGCGACCACGGCATGCCGAACCGCTTGGTGATGTGCGGTTCCACCTGCGAGCCGAGACCGAGGTGGAACCGGCCGCCGGACAGCAGTTGCAGGTCGTTCGCCTGCACCGCCACGGTCATCGGGTTGCGGGCGAACGCGACCGCGATCGCGGTGCCGAGGTCCAGGTCGAGCCCGGTGGCCTGACCCAGCGCGACGAACGGGTCGTGCCGGGTCTCGGCGAGCCAGAACCCGTCCAACCCCGCGTCCCGCGCCTCGACCGCCGCCGCGCGGACGGTGGTGGGGAGGTAGGCGATCTCCAACCGGTCGACCTTCACGGCGGCCAACGCTAGCGGTTCGGGCGCAGGGTCCAGATCACGGTCATCTCGCCGGTCGTGACCCCGTCGGCGTCGGTGATCGCGACGGTCACCGGGAACTCCGGCCGCACGCCCGACTCCAGTTCCGCCACCACGTCCGCCGCCGGCCTGCCCAGCACGGCCGTCGCGGTCAGCGGGCCGAGGGCGAGCTTGCGGTAGGCGATCTCGGCGCGCGCGACCAGCGGCGTCGCCTTGCCCAGGTGCGGCGCGAACGCGGCCATCACCACGGCGCCGGACGCGGTCTCCGCCACGCCGAACATCACCGCCGCGTGCGGCCCGCCGACGTGGTTGCGCGCCTCCTCGCGGTCGGGCAGCGTCGCCACCACCCGCTCGCCCGACACCTCGGCGAACTCCACCCCGGACGTGGTCACCCACGGCACGGCCTGCTTCATGGCGTCGGCGACGAACGCGTGCTCCTGGCTCATGCCGGCGATGCTACCCATCGGTAACCCCCGAGGCGAGCCGGGTCGACATCCGTGGTCAATCGTTCACTTGCCCCCTTGTTCACTCGTCGGATTGTTCAACAAGCCGACGATCCGATTGTTGAACAAGTGAAAGAGGGGGCGAGTGAACGACGACGGCAGCCGGGAAATTGAGTGGCGCTCAGGGGTGTCCGACGGGTGACATCTTGGGGGGCGATGGCGGGGTCGGGGTGCGGGCGTGTTGTCGATCATGCTGTGAGCTGCGGAAATGGCGCGCAGGGCGAGTGTCGGGAGTGGAATCGGGAGATACCTGGGAGCGTGAGACGGGAGTCACCACTTATTTCGTTTGCCAAGACTCTTCAGCAGGTTCATGCTTGTACCCAGCAACTAGTTGGTTGATGCAAGCAAACGGAGAGTCCCATGGTGACCCCGGTGGGTGACGAGACGCAGGCGCTCAGCCTGGAGATGGCCGACCGGGTCGGCACGGCGCTGGCGAGGTTGAACAAGATGCACGCCTGCGTCGCCGCGCAGCTCAGCAAGGCCGGCATCGACAAGGCGTCGTTCATCCTGCTGGCCACCCTGCGCCACCTGGGACCGTCGCGGTCGAGCGCGTTGGCGGAGGCGGTCTTCTCGGACCCCTCCACGGTCAGCCGCCAGGTCGCGACCCTCGTGAAGGAAGGGTTGGTCGAGCGCCGGGCGGATCCCGACGACGGCCGGGCCAGCGTGCTGGCCACGACGGACGCGGGCAATCGCCAGGTGGAGGAGCGGCGGCTCCAGCGCAACCGATCCATCGCGCGACAGATGTCCGACTGGTCCGAGGAGGACCTGTCGGAGTTCCTGAAGTACTTCGAGCGCTTCGTGGAGAGCTACGAACGGGCGCTGCCGAATTTCATCGCTGAGAGCGGACTGGGGCCGCGCTCAGAAGGAGAGAAGTGATGTCGGAAACGACGACCCGAGCGGACGCGCCGCCACCCGGCGCCGCACTGCTCAGCCACCGGCAGATCCTGACGATCCTGTCGGGCCTGCTGCTCGGCATGTTCCTCGCCGCGCTGGACCAGATGATCGTGGCGACCGCGATGAAGACCATCG
Organism: Actinosynnema sp. NPDC020468; assembly: GCF_040642015.1. Classification (NCBI taxonomy): domain Bacteria; kingdom Bacillati; phylum Actinomycetota; class Actinomycetes; order Pseudonocardiales; family Pseudonocardiaceae; genus Actinosynnema; species Actinosynnema sp. NPDC020468. The sequence continues at coordinate 43,571 of NZ_JBFAEO010000021.1, read as the reverse complement.
CGGACCAGCTCAACGGCCAGACCCTCCAGGCGTGGGCGACCACCGCGTACCTGATCACGGCCACCATCTCGACCCCGTTGTACGGCAAGCTGTCCGACATCTACGGGCGCAAGCCGATGTACCTCACCGCGATCTCGCTGTTCCTGGCCGGCTCGCTGCTGTCCGGCATCGCGGGCTCGATGTACGAACTGGCCGCGTTCCGCGCGGTGCAGGGCCTCGGCGCCGGTGGTCTGATGTCGCTCGCGATGGCGATCCTCGCGGACATCACCTCGCCGCGTGAGCGCTCCAAGTACACCGGCTACTTCATGGCCGTGTTCGGCATCTCGAGCGTCGCGGGCCCGGTCGTGGGCGGTCTGTTCGCGGGTCTGCACACGTTCCTCGGCACCGACGGCTGGCGCTGGGTGTTCCTGATCAACGTCCCGATCGCGCTCGTCGCGCTGGTCGTGGTGGCGAAGGTGCTGAACATCCCGCACAAGCGGGTCAACCACCGGATCGACTACGTGGGCGCGCTGCTGCTCACCGTGGGCCTCGTGCCGCTGCTGATCGTGGCCGAGCAGGGTCGCGAGTGGGGCTGGGACTCCGGCCGCTCGATCCTGATGTACGTCATCGGCGTGGTCGGCCTGGTCGGCTTCGTGTTCGCCGAGCGGCGGATGGGCGACGAGGCGCTGCTGCCGATGCGGTTGTTCCGCAGGCAGACGTTCTCGCTGGGCAACACGATCAACTTCGTGCTGGGCATCGGCATGTTCGGCGGCATGGTCTCGCTGCCGCTGTACCTCCAGATCGTCAAGGGCTTCACGGCCACCGAGGCCGGCCTGATGATGCTCCCGCTGACCTTCGGCATCATGACCGCCGCGGGCACCAGCGGCCAGATCACCGCGAAGACCGGTCGCTACAAGGTCTTCCCGGTCATCGGCTTCGGCCTGATGACGGCCGCGCTGTTCCTGTTCGGCACCGTCGGCACGGACACGCCCACGTGGCAGCCGATCGTGCTGATGTTCCTGATGGGCGCGGGCCTGGGTCTGTGCATGCAGACGCTGCTCGTGGCCATCCAGAACGACGCCGAGCCGCGCGACATGGGTGTGGCGACCTCGTCGGCCACGTTCTTCCGGCAGATCGGCGGGACCATCGGTGCCGCGGTCTTCCTGTCGATCCTGTTCAGCACGGTGGGCGACAAGATCGGCAACGCGCTGAAGGCGGCGTTCCCGACCCAGGCGTTCCAGCAGGCGCTGGCGGCCAACCCGCAGTTCGCGCAGCAGCTCCAGCAGGGCGGCGGCATGACCGACCTGAACAACACCGAGTTCCTGAACAAGCTGGACCCGGTGTTGGCGCGGCCGTTCCTCGACGGGTTCTCCAGCTCGATCGACCTGGTGTTCGTCGTCGGCGGTGCGGTCACCCTGGTCGGCTTCGTGATCGTGTGGTTCCTCAAGGAGATCCCGCTGTCCAGCCGGTCCGGTCTGGAGCGGGTGCAGGACCAGGCCGACGCCGAGCCGGTCGTCGCGATGCACTGAGGTCCTGGGCGCCACAACGAGAAGAGGCCCACTCCCGTCGGGGGGAGTGGGCCTCTTCGGCGTTCGGTCCTCAGTGGTCCTCGCCGTTGGCGACGGCGTCCTTGAGGCGCTGGTAGGACCGCACGATCTCGGCCTCGGCCTCGTTGCGGCCGACCCAGGTCGCGCCCTCGACGCTCTTGCCCGGCTCGAGGTCCTTGTAGACCTCGAAGAAGTGCTGGATCTCCAGGCGGTAGAACTCGCTCAGGTGGTGGATGTCGCGCAGGTGCTCGGAGCGCGGGTCCACGGCCGGCACGCAGAGCAGCTTGTCGTCGCCGCCCTTCTCGTCGGTCATGCGGAACATGCCGATGGCGCGGGCGCGGATCAGGCAGCCGGGGAAGGTCGGCTCCTGGACGATGACCAACGCGTCGAGCGGGTCGCCGTCCTCACCCAGTGTGTCGTCGACGAACCCGTAGTCCGCCGGGTATTGAGTGGCCGTGAAGAGGGTGCGGTCCAAGCGGATGCGGCCCGTCTTGTGGTCCATCTCGTACTTGTTGCGGACACCCTTGGGGATCTCGATGGTGACGTCGAACTCCACTGCGCGGTCCTCGCTCGTCTTTGTCAGCCGTTACGCCACTAGTGTGGACCACGACGTCTCGTCAACCCTCATCGAAGTACGGGTGAGCAGGTGTGACGTTGCCCGTACTTCGACCGCGGAGGACTGCGTGCCCGACGAGCCATCGTGGCCGACCGTCGATGACGACGACAACGGCCGCGAAACGCCAAAGGTGCAGGTCAAACCCTCGGACCCGCCCACGATGCGGATTCCCGCGCCGTTGCCCGCGTCGAAGAAGGGCGTTTCTGGATCGAATGCTGGATCGAGCAAGCGGGACGACCGGGCGACGGTGGTGAACACCCCGGCCGCGGCCGCTCCGGGCGATCTTGGTCGGGACGCGCGCGCGGGCGGCTCGCCGGCGGGTGGGCGGGCGACCGCGCGGACGGAACCGGCGGGCAGCGCGCCGGCTACCGGATCGGGTGAACTTTCGGGAAACGGTGGGGCCGGGCGCGGAACCGCGGCGGAGTCACCGAGCGTGTCCGCCGGTCCGGCGAACCCCCGCCCGGGCGGTCCCGCCACGGGTCCGCAGCCGCCGGTCGGGCGACGCGGGGGTCCGGGCACCGGTCCGCAGCCCGTCGTGGGCGACGAGCGCCGGCCTGGTGGTCCCGCGACGGGGCCGCAGCCCGTGGTCGGTGACGAGCGCCGGCCTGGTGAGGCTCGGCCCGGTGAGTGGCGTGGTGGTCCTGGTACCGGGCCGCAGCCGGTGGTCGGGGATGAGCGTCGGCCTGGTGAGGCTCGGCCTGCCGACTGGCGTGGTGGTCCTGCGACCGGGCCGCAGCCCGTAGTCGGGGATGAGCGTCGGTCGAGTGAGGCCCGGCCTGCTGACTGGCGCGGTGGTCCTGGCACCGGTCCGCAGCCCGTGGTCGGGGATGAGCGTCGGCCTGGTGAGTGGCGCGGTGGTGGTCCCGGCGGAGTGCAGTCGCCTGTGGACGATCAGCGGCGGCCGGGGCAGCCCGGTGAGTGGCGCGGTGGGCCGCCGACCGGGCCGCAGGCCGCGGTGGAGGAGCAGCGTCGGTCCGTGCCCGGCGAGTCGCGTGGTGGTCCGGGTACCGGGCCGCAGCCCGCGGTCGGTGAGCGGCGCGGGCCGGTCGGTGACGGGCCGACGGTGGCCGTGTCGCGGGACGCCGTGTCGCGCGAGGCGGCCGGGCAGCGGCGGGTGGCGGAGAGCGCCACGGTGCCCACCCGGGCCGAGTTGCCGCCGAAGGCCGCGCCCGCGCGGATCGAGCCGGCCGAGGTGCCCGAGGAGCCGGCGCCCCGGCGGCGCAAGAAGAAGACGGTGCTCGTGGTCGTGGTGGTCCTCGTGCTGGCGCTCGGCGGGGCGGCGGCGTTCGGGGGTTTCCGCTACGGCTGGTTCGACCTGACGCCGACCGCCACGACGGCCGCGCCCGCGCCGCCCGCACCGGTCGCGATGTCGCTCAAGGGCGTGAGCCCCGACGCGCCCGCGCCGACCGCCGCCGGTGTCGCCGCGGTGCTCCAGGGCCCGGCCGCGGCCGGGGTGCTGAACCCGCTCAGCGGGATCGTGCTCGACCCGACCACCGGCACGGCGCTGTGGCAGCAGGGCGACACCACGCCCTTCACGCCCGCGTCCACGATCAAGATCCTCACCTCGGCCGCCGCGCTGCTCAGCCTCGACCACACCGCCCAGTTCTCGACCAAGGTCGTCGCGGGCGACAAGCCCGGCACCGCGGTGATCGTCGGCGGCGGTGACCCGACGCTGTCGTCGCTGCCCGCCGGGCAGACCACCGTCTACCCCGGCGCGGCGACGGTGGACGACCTGGTCGCGCAGGTCAAAGCCTCCGGCGCGGTCACCGAGGTCGGCTACGACACGTCCCGCTACGCCGGTGACGGGCTCGCGCCCGGCTGGGACCCGGGCGACGTCGCGGGCGGCTACGTCACGCCGATCACGCCGTTGATCATGGACGGCGGGCGGCTCGCCCCGAAGGAGATCGACACCCCGCGCACCGCGACGCCCGCCGCCGACACCGCGAAGGCGGTGGCGCAGCGGCTCGGCGCGACGGCAGGCGGCGAGGTCAAGGCCGCGGCGGGCGCGAAGGTGCTGGGCGAGGTCAAGTCCGCGCCCGTCGACCGGCTGGTCGAGAACCTGATGCAGATCTCGGACAACGTGCTCGCCGAGGCCATGGCGCGCGAGGTCGCGAAGAGCCAGGGGCTGGAGGTCTCGTTCGCGGGCGGCGCGCAGGCGGTGGAGAAGGTGCTGACCGCCAACGGGTTCGACCTGACCGGGGTGGCCATCGTGGACGGCAGCGGGTTGTCGCCGACGGACAAGGTGCCCGCGAAGCTGCTCGCGCAGATCCTGTCGGCCGCCGCGAGCCCGAACGTGGACGACCCGAAGACCGCGAAGCTGCGCCCGCTGCTGACCGCGCTGCCGGTCGCGGGCGGCAGCGGCACGCTCGCCGGCCGGTACGCCGATTCCGACGGCCGCGGCTGGGTCCGGGCCAAAACCGGCACGCTCACCGGGGTGAACTCGTTGGCGGGCGTGGTGGTCGACGGCGACGGGCGGCTGCTGGTGTTCGCGTTCATGTCGTTGAGCGCCCAGTCGGCCACCGACGTGCGGGGCGCGCTGGACACGCTCGCCGCGGCACTGCGGGGCTGCGGCTGCCGCTGATCTGTCCGAAGGCGGTCCGCGCCGGTAGCGTCGGCCCCGTGAACGCCTCCACGCAGGACCGCAGCGCCCCGGTCGACTGGGACCTGGCGGCGGCCACCGCGACCAGGTTGGTCCGACCGGGACCGGTGGTGCCCCGAGCCGAGGCCGACACGGCCGTCGGGCGGTTGCGCGAACTGGCCGTCGACGCCGAGGTGCACGTCCGGGAGCTGACCGGGCTCGGCCACGGGTTGCCGCTGCTCCCCGGCGAGGTCGTGGACCGGCCGGGGTGGGTGCGCGCGGCGACGCGGGGGTTGGCGTCGCTGACCGACGGCGTGCTGCCGCGGCAGGCGGGCGCGTTCGGCGGGGTGATGGCGGGCACGGCCGGCGTGCAGGCGGGCGTGGTGATCGCGTTCCTGAGCGCCCGGGTGCTCGGCCAGTACGACCCGTTCACCGACGGCGGCCGGCTGCTGCTGGTCGCGCCGAACATCGTGGGCGCGCAGCGGGCGCTGGACGTGCCGGGCGACGACTTCAGCACGTGGGTGTGCCTGCACGAGTGCACGCACCGGTTGCAGTTCACCGCCGTGCCGTGGCTGGCCGACCACTTCTCCGGCCTGGTGGCGGCCCTGCTCGGCACGATGGACGAGAGCACCGCGCCCAAGCTGCGCGACCTGCCCCGGCGGCTGCGCGAGGCGGACGGCATCGTGGACCTGCTCCAGTCGCCCGCGCAGCGGTCGATCCTGGACCGGTTGATCGCGTTGTCGACGCTGCTCGAGGGCCACGCGGACCACGTGATGGACGGCGTGGGCCCGGAGGTGGTGCCGTCGGTGACGACCATCCGCGAGCGGTTCACCGTGCGGCGCAAGGGCGGTGGCGTGCTGGACCGGGTGCTGCGGACCGTGCTGGGCGTCGAGGCGAAGGTCCGGCAGTACGCCGAGGGCGCCGCGTTCACCGGGCACGTGGTGGGCGCGGTCGGCATGTCCGGGTTCAACGCGGTGTGGTCGGCGCCCGAGGCGCTGCCCACCAGGGCCGAGATCGCCGACCCCGACGCCTGGCTCCGCCGCGTCGCGCCGTGAACGGTCCGCTCTCGGTCGTCCGGGGTGCGGTGAAGCGGTTCCTGACGGAACACCCACCCGGTCGGGTGACGGTGGCGGTGTCCGGCGGCGCCGACTCGCTCGCGTTGGCGGCGGTCGTGGGCCGGCTCGTGCCGGGTTCGTGCGCGCACGTGGTGGACCACGGGTTGCAGGACGGCTCGGCGGAGGTCGCGGCGCGCGCGGCGCGGACGTGCGAGTCGTTCGGCCTCATGACGAAAGTCACCCGGATCGAGGTCACCGGAACGGGTGGGCCGGAGGCGGCGGCCCGGCGGGCCAGGTATGCCGCTCTGCGTCCGTCCGAAGGGGTCGTCCTGCTCGGACACACGCGTGACGACCAGGCGGAGACGGTGTTGCTGGGCCTCGGTCGCGGGTCCGGTCCGCGCAGTGTGGCGGGTATGCGGTTTTTCGACGCACCGTGGGGAAGGCCACTGTTGGAGGTCTCCCGATCGGCGACCCGAGGGGCGTGTGACGAACTCGGGGTGACGCCGTGGGAGGACCCGCACAACGTCGACCCCGCGTTCACCAGGGTTCGGCTGCGGCACGAGGTGTTGCCGCTGCTGGAGGACGTGTTGCAGGGCGGTGTGGGCGCGGCGCTGGCCCGCACGGCGGCCCAGTTGCGCGAGGATTGCGACGCGTTGGACGCGCTGGCCGAGGCGTTCGACGGCGACCGGTGCGCGGTCGCGGACGTCGAGGGGTTGCCGGTCGCGTTGCGGCGCAGGGTGCTGCGGCGGTGGCTGGTGGCCGAAGGTGTGCCTGAGTTGTCCGATTCGCACCTGCGCCGGGTGGACGCGCTCGTCGGCTCGTGGCGAGGTCAGGGCGGTGTTTGGTTGCCCGGTGGCTTTGTGGCGCGGCGCGTGCATGGCAGGCTGAAGGTGGAACCAGTGCAGTCATGACAAAAGGGGAACCGTCCGTGTACGACGGCGACATCGCCTCCGTGCTGATCTCCGAGCAGGAGATCGGCGACAAGGTCACGGAACTGGCCAACAAGGTCGCGGCCGACTACCCGGCCGACGGCGGCAACGACCTCGTGTTGATCACCGTCCTGAAGGGCGCGGTGATGTTCATGACCGACCTGGCCCGAGCGCTGCCGGTGCCCGTGCAGCTGGAGTTCATGGCGGTCAGCTCCTACGGCTCGTCCACCTCGTCGTCCGGCGTGGTGCGCATCCTCAAGGACCTGGACCGCGACATCGCCGACCGGGACGTGCTGATCGTCGAGGACATCATCGACTCCGGGCTGACGCTGTCCTGGCTGCTCAAGAACCTGGCCTCCCGCCGGCCGCGCTCGCTCGAGGTCTGCACGCTGCTGCGCAAGCCGGACGCGGTGAAGGTGGAGGTCCCGGTCAAGTACGTGGGCTTCGAGATCCCCAACGAGTTCGTCGTGGGCTACGGCCTGGACTACGCCGAGCGCTACCGCGACCTGCCCTACATCGGCGCCCTGGACCCCAAGGTCTACTCGGGCTGACGCCGAAGCCCGGCTCCCGGACCCACCCGTCCGGGGGCCGGTGTCAGCAGTTCGGGCGGCAGCGGCGCTGGGAGATCGCGTCGAGCAGCACGCCCTTGATGTCGTCGGACTGCATGGCCTGGTAGGCCTTGCCGCCGGTGGCCGCCGCGATCTCCTTCAGGGCGTCCATGTCCGCGTCCGGGCCGAGGCCCACCATGAACATCGGGACCGGGCGGGTCGGGTCGGCCTCCTTCTTCAGGGTGGCCACCAGGTTCGTCAGGTCGATCGACCGCGCGTCGTCGTTGCGGCCGTCGGTCAGCAGCGTCACCGAGTTGATCTTGTCCGGGTTGTACGTCCGCTGCGCCTGCCGGAACGCGGCCAGCACCGTGTCGTTCAACGCCGTGCCGCCGCCGACCAGGGACGGCAGGGTCGCCGCGCCCTTCTGAAGCTGCACCCGCCGCGCCGCGCCCGCGATCGGCTCGCCCAGCGGGCCCGTCGGGATCAGCTCGACCCAGTCGTCCGGCGGGTTCTTGTCCGTGGAGAACGCCCACAGCCCGATCTCGGAGGTGTCGGGCAGCATCGCGAGCGCGGTCAACGCCGCGTTGCGCGCCGCCTCGATCCGGGTTTCGCTCCCGGTGCCCATCTTCTCGGCCATCGAGCCGGACACGTCCAGCACGGTGAGGATCCGGGTGTCCAGCGAGATCGCGCCCCACGTGCGCAGCAGTTCCGACACCTGGTCGGGTGACGGCGTCTTCATGGTCGCGACGTCGTCGGCGCGCACGCCGTCCTTCTCGACCGACCACCCCTGCGGCGCGCGGCCCTGCGCGGTGCGGAACCCGGCGTCGGCGAAGCGCTGGTGGGCGCCGTCGGTCCGCAGCGCGGCGCCGAAGCCCTCGGCGGCCTGCGCGGTGCCCGCTTGTTCACCTGTCCGGCTGACCCTCACCAGGGGGTAGTCGAAGGTGACCGTGCCCTCCTTCGGGTAGGACGCCACCACCCGCCGACTGCCCGCCTGCCGGTTCGCGGCCAGCACGGCCTGTTCCGACGCGGTGAACACGGGTGCGTCCTGCTGACCCTGGGTCACCTTGCCGAACGCGTCGCGCACGGACGGCAACGCGTCCCGGCCGATCCGCAGCAGCGTGGCGATCAGCTCGGGTTTCGGCGTGCCGTCCGGGTTGCCCAGCTGCGCCCGCACCACCGCGAGCGTCGCCAGGCCCTCGGTCGACGTGGTCGGGTCGGTCAGCGACACGGTCACCGCCGGGTCGACCACCTTCGCCCACGGCACCGGCGTGACCGGCCAGCCCAGCCCGCCGAGTGCCTGCTGGGAGCCCGCGATCACCAGCGGTGACGACGCGAGCGAGTCGCCGATGTCCAGCCGCGGCGCGTCCGCGCCCTGTTCACCCGCCTGGCGCGAGGACTCGGCCGCCCACATGGAGGAGTCGGGCACCCACAGCGACGGCGGGTTGATCTGCGCGGTCGGCAGCTCCTTGGCCACGTCCGCCGCGCTCCGCGCCTCGACCTGCACCTGCACGCAGCGGCCGGCGACGATCGGCTGGGTCGCCTCGTAGTCCTCCGCGACGCCCTTGACCACGTCCTCGACCGCCGGTGCCACGGCCACCTTCAGCGGCAGCGTGCCCGCGCAGTCGGGGCCACTGGTCGAGCGCAGGGCGACGACGGTGACGCCGGCCGCCGCGACGACGCCGACCAGGGCTCCGATCGGGAGCGCGACGCGCCGGAGCCGGCCTGGGGCGTGGTGGCGAGCAGACATCGGTCATACCTTCGATCGGTGTTCAACCATTCGGGTGGGTGAGAACACTCAGTGACTGCCGAGGATGACATGTCACTCCGGTCGGTCCGGACCCGTGTGGCGTGCGTCACGTGAACATCCCTCATGTCGTCGCCACCTGCGAGTAACGCGACACGCGCCGTCGGGTTACGCCCCCGCGACCGCCTTTCCGCCACCTCTGTGTACGCCCACAGCGGAACCCGGACCACCGGTCGCGCGCCCACCCGGGCGTCACGGGAACATCGGACGAGGTTCACCCGTTGGTCTCTCGAGAGCGACAGCCGGTCGGCCGTCGACGTGGGGCGCCCAGTGGTGGCCCCGGGCGGTAGGCTGGCCGGACGGGTGTGCCCGTCTGCGCCCGTCATCAAGTCAGGGAGGGTCGAGGCCGCCCGCCGGCCGTAAGTGCATGGACCGCAAGCGCCTGCTTCGCAACCCGCTGCTGTGGATCGTGGCGGTGTTGCTGCTCTACTACGCCTTCACCGTGCTCTTCGACGACGCCCGGGGTTACTCACCGGTCAAGACGTCCCAGGCACTCCAGCAAGTCCGGGACGGCAAAGTCAAGGAAGCCACGATCGAGGACAAGGAGCAGCGCCTCAAGCTGACCCTCAACGACGGGGTGACCTTCGAAGGCCACAACCGGTTGATCACGCAGTTCCCGGCGAGCTCCACCGACGAGGTCTTCACCATCCTCGACCAGGCCGGCAACAAGCCGACCGTCGAGACCAAGGTCAGCCAGGACTCGTTCCTGATGCAGATGCTGCTGTACCTGGTCCCGCTCGGCCTGCTGTTGCTGCTGCTGATGTGGATGATGAACAACGCCCAGGGCGGCGGGAACCGCGTCCTGAACTTCGGCAAGTCCAAGGCCAAGCAGTTGTCCAAGGACATGCCCAAGACGACCTTCGCGGACGTCGCGGGCGCCGAGGAGGCCGTCGAGGAGCTCCAGGAGATCAAGGACTTCCTCCAGAACCCCGGCCGCTACCAGGCGCTGGGCGCGAAGATCCCGAAGGGCGTGCTCCTCTACGGGCCGCCCGGAACGGGCAAGACGCTGCTCGCGCGCGCCGTCGCCGGCGAGGCGGGCGTGCCGTTCTACTCGATCTCCGGTTCGGACTTCGTGGAGATGTTCGTCGGCGTCGGCGCCTCCCGGGTGCGCGACCTGTTCGAGCAGGCCAAGCAGAACGCGCCGTGCATCATCTTCGTGGACGAGATCGACGCGGTGGGTCGCCACCGCGGCGCGGGCCTCGGCGGTGGGCACGACGAGCGCGAGCAGACGCTCAACCAGCTGCTCGTGGAAATGGACGGCTTCGACTCGCGCGGCGGGATCATCCTGATCGCGGCGACGAACCGGCCGGACATCCTCGACCCCGCGCTGCTGCGCCCCGGCCGCTTCGACCGGCAGATCCCGGTGTCCGCGCCCGACCTCAAGGGGCGCAAGCAGATCCTCCGGGTGCACGCCAAGGGCAAGCCGTTGGCGCCCGACGCGGACCTGGACGGCCTGGCCAAGCGCACCGTCGGGTTCTCCGGCGCCGACCTGGCCAACGTGATCAACGAGGCCGCGCTGCTCACCGCGCGCCAGAACGGCACCGTCATCGGCGGCGCCGCGCTGGAGGAGTCGGTCGACCGCGTCATCGGCGGCCCGGCGCGCAAGAGCCGGATCATCTCCGAGAAGGAGAAGAAGATCACCGCCTACCACGAGGCCGGGCACGCCCTGGCCGCGTGGGCGATGCCGGACATCGACCCGGTGTACAAGGTGACGATCCTGGCCCGCGGCCGCACCGGCGGTCACACGCTGTCCGTGCCCGAAGAGGACAAGGACCTGATGACCAGGTCCGAGATGATCGCCCGGCTGGTGTTCGCGCTGGGCGGCCGCTCCGCCGAGGAGCTGGTCTTCCACGAGCCGACCACGGGCGCGTCCAACGACATCGAGCAGGCGACCAAGATCGCCCGCGCGATGGTCACCGAGTACGGCATGTCCGCCCGGCTCGGCGCGGTCAAGTACGGCCAGGAGCAGGGCGAGCCGTTCCTCGGCCGCACCGCGGGCCGGCAGGCCGACTACTCGCTGGAAGTCGCGCACGAGATCGACGAGGAGGTGCGCGAGCTCATCGAGGCCGCGCACACCGAGGCGTACGAGGTGCTCAACACCTACCGCGACGTCCTGGACGACCTGACGCTGGAGCTGATCGACAAGGAGACGCTCCACCAGAAGGACCTGGAGCGGATCTTCGCGCGGGTGGAGAAGCGGCCGCGGATCACGAAGTTCAACGACTTCGGCAACCGCACGCCGTCGACCAAGCCGCCGGTCAAGACGCCGGGCGAACTGGCCAAGGAGCGCGGCGAGCCGTGGCCTCCCACCGTGGAGGACCAGGTCAACGAGGCTCCCTCGGTGCCGGACCCGTCCGCCACCCCGCCGGTCGTGCCGCCCACCGCGGTCCCGCCGAACGGCGGCAACGGCTACCAGCCCCAACCCCAGCACCCGACCTCGGGTCCGCCGAACTACGGCGCTCCTCCCGGGTGGCAGCCGGCGACGGTGCCCGGCGGCGGTCAGCCGACCGGGTGGCAGCCGGAGCCGGTGGAGCCGGACAAGCGCAACTTCGACACGGATCCGGACAAGTGACCGACACAGCTCCCAGCGACACAGCCCACGCCGGCCTCTCCGCGAACGGGGAGGCCGGCGGCCTGCGCAGGACGTTCGACCAGAAGCGGGCCGAGGCGGCCGTGCGCGAACTGCTCATCGCGTGCGGCGAGGACCCCGAGCGCGAGGGCCTCAAGGACACCCCGGCGCGGGTCGCCCGCGCCTACCGCGAGCTGTTCGCCGGGCTCTACACCGACCCGGACGACGTGCTCGCGAAAACCTTCGACGAGAGCCACGAGGAGTTGGTGCTGGTCACCGACATCCCGATGTTCTCGTTCTGCGAGCACCACCTGCTGCCGTTCCACGGCGTCGCGCACGTCGGGTACATCCCGAACTCGCAGGGTCGGGTGACCGGGTTGTCCAAGCTGGCCCGGTTGGTCGACCTCTACGCCAAGCGGCCCCAGGTGCAGGAGCGGCTCACCTCGCAGATCGCCGACGCGCTGGTGCGCAGGCTCGAACCGCGCGGCGTGATCGTCGTGGTCGAGGCCGAGCACCTCTGCATGGGCATGCGCGGCGTGCGCAAACCCGGTTCGCGCACCACGACGTCCGCGGTTCGGGGGTTGTTGCGCAGCTCGGCCTCGTCCCGTGCCGAGGCCATCGAGCTGATCAGGGGGCGCTTGCGGTGAGCCTGCCGAGGCCGGGTCACTGCGTGGTCGTGGGCGTCCTCAACGTCACCCCCGACTCGTTCTCCGACGGCGGTCGCTACCTCGACGTGTTCGACGCGGTGGCGCACGGCGTGGCGATGGCGCGACTGGGCGCGGACGTGATCGACGTCGGCGGCGAGTCCACCCGACCCGGCGCCGAGCGGGTGTCGCCGTCGGTGGAGGCCGCCCGCGTCGCGCCGGTGATCTCCGCGCTGGTCGCCCAGGGTGTGGTGGTCAGCGTGGACACCATGCGCGCCGAGGTGGCCGACGCGGCGCTCAAGGCCGGCGCGTCGATCGTGAACGACGTGTCCGGCGGGTTGGCCGACCCGGAGATGGCGTCCGTGGTCGCCGCCGCCGGCGTGCCGTACGTGCTGATGCACTGGCGCGGGCACAGCCGGGGGATGGACAAGCTCGCGGTGTACGACGACGTGGTGAAGGACGTGTGCGCCGAGCTGTCCGACCGGGTCGAGGTCGCGCTGGCGGCCGGGGTGGCGGCGGAGAACGTCGTGCTGGACCCGGGTCTCGGGTTCGCCAAGGACGCCGACCACAACTGGCAGCTGCTGCACCGGCTGGACGAGGTGCTGGCGCTGGGCTTCCCGGTGCTGGTCGGCGCGTCCCGCAAGCGGTTCCTGGGCTCGCTGCTGGGCGGGCGCGCGCCGGACGGCCGCGAGGACGCCACGGCCGCCGTGTCCACCCTGGCGGCGTACCTCGGCGCGTGGGGCGTGCGGGTGCACGACGTGGAGCGGACCCTGGACGCGGTTGCCGTTGCCGGTGCGTGGAGGGCGGGTCGTGGCTGATCGGATCGCGTTGCGCGGGTTGCGGGTGCGCGGGCACCACGGCGTGTTCGAGCACGAGAAGCGCGACGGGCAGGACTTCCTGGTCGACATCACCGCGTGGCTCGACCTCTCGCGCGCCGCGGCGACCGACGACCTGCGGGACACGCTGCACTACGGGGAGTTGGCCGAGCGGGCCGCGGCGATCGTGTCGGGCGAGCCGTACGACCTGATCGAGACCGTGGCGGCGAAGGTGGCCGACGAGGTGATGATCGACCTGCGGGTGCGGGCGGTCGAGGTGACCATCCACAAGCCGTCCGCGCCGATCCCGCTGACGTTCGCCGACGTGTCGGTGACGCTGCGGCGGGAGCGCGGGTGAGCCGGGCGGTGCTGTCCGTCGGGTCGAACCTGGGCGACCGGCTCGGGTACCTGAGGCAGGCCGTCGAGGGGTTCGCGGACGTGCTGGTGGCCGTGTCGCCGGTGTACGAGACCGCGCCCTGGGGCGTGACGGACCAGGCCGACTTCCTCAACGCCGTGCTGGTGGTGTCCGCGCCGGACGTGGACGAGTGGGGTTGGCTGCGCCGCGGCCAGGCGCTGGAGGACGCGTCGGGTCGGGTCCGCGACCGGCACTGGGGTCCGCGCACGCTGGACGTGGACGTGGTGGCGGTGGACGACGTGCGGTCGACCGACCCGCGGCTGCTGCTGCCGCACCCCGGCGCGTTCGAGCGGGCCACGGTGCTGGTGCCGTGGCTCGACGTGGAGCCGGACGCCGTGCTGCCCGGGCACGGGCGGGTGGCGGACCTGGTGGCCGGGCTGGACCTGACCGGGGTGGAGCGGAAACCGGCGCTGTCGCTGCGGTGACGCGCCCGAGGAGTGGGCGATGAGCAACGCGATCACGTACGACGCCGCGCGCCGGCGGATCACCGGGTTGGCCGAGGACGGCGACCAGGACGCGCCGGTCGCGGCGTGCCCCGGGTGGACCGTGAAGGACGTGGTGGCGCACCTGGCGGCCGGGTTGGGCGATTTCACCGCCGGGCGGTTCGAGGGCGTGCGGGACGGGTCCTGGGGCGAGCGGCAGGTGGCCGACCGGCGGGACGTCGCGCTGCGCGACCTGTTCGTGGAGTGGGAGCGGAACTTCCAGTCCTCCGAAGGGGTTTTCGACTCCCCGATGGGTCCGGTGCTGGTCGCCGAGGTCGTGTCGCACGAGCACGACATCCGCGCCGCGCTCGGCCGGCCGGGCGACCGGGACGACGTGGCCGTGCGTGCCGCGCTGACCCGGCCGTTGCAGGAGTTGGACCGGCGGCTGCGGGCCGGTGGTCTGCCGCCGCTGCGGGTCGTGCTGGAGCACGGCGAGCGGATCCTGGGCGAGGGCGAGCCGACCACGACGCTGCGGGTGTCGTCGTTCGAGCTGCTCCGGGTGATCACCGGGCGGCGGTCGGATGAGCAGACGCGGGCGCTGGACTGGTCGGCGGACCCGGGCGTCTGGCTGCCCGTGCTGCACCTGTTCGGCACGCGCGACACCCCGTTGGACGAGTGATCGGGGACGATGGGCTCGTGAGGTTCACCAAGTCGCGTGATCTGCTGGCTGTCGGCCTGGTCGCCGCCCTGTTGGCGCACCTGTTGCTCCGACTGGCCTACGACACGCTGCCGCCGCTGCCGACGTTCGCCGGGTTCACCCTGCTCGTGATCGCGGCGGTGGATCTGGTGCTGGCGTTCTCGCTGCGCGCGCGGATCAACCGGAAGCCGGGCAGCGCGCCCGTGCAGCCGCTGACCGCCGCGCGGGCCGTGGCGCTGGCGAAGGCGTCGTCCGTGCTGGGGTCGATCATGGCCGGCGCGTGGGCGGGCGTGCTCGTCTACGTGCTGCCCGTGCGGGGTGACTTCGAGGCCGCCGACAACGACTTGACGAGTTCGGTCGTGGGTCTGGTGTGCGCGGCGGCGCTGATCGGGGCCGGGTTGTGGCTGGAGCACTGCTGCCGGACGCCGGAAGATTCCCGATCAGAGGAGTGAATGCGGCCTCGGAGGTCTCAATCGGGTAACCGCCCGGTACCGTAGTGCCCATGACCGGGCGAGGCGCGTCGGAAGACGGCGAGCAGCAAGACCGCGGCCGCGGCTCAGGGCGTCTGCTGCTCGTCGCGGCACTGGGGCTCGCGCTCGTGGCCGCCGCCGTGCTGGTGCTCAGCGACAACGCCCGCTGGCTGCGGTTGGCCGTGGTGTCGGCGCTGTGGGCCGCCCTGGTGGGCGCGTTCCTGGCCGCGCGGTACCGCCGGCAGGCGACCGACCGGCAGGACGAGGTCGCCGACCTCCAGTCCGTCTACGAGCTCGAACTGGAGCGCGAGGTCGCGGCCAGGCGCGAGTACGAGTTGGAGGTCGAGGCCGAGACGCGCAAGAAGGTGCGCGAGGAGGCCAAGGACGACCTGGACGCGCTGCGCGGTGAGCTGCGCGCGTTGAAGGAGAACCTGGAAGCGTTGCTGGGCGGCGAGGTCCTGGTCGAGCGGGTCGCGCTGCGGGCCGAGGCGACCCGGATGCGGTCGCTGTCCGACCAGTCGTCGCGGCTGGTGGGGTTGGGCGACCAGCGGGTGATCACGGCCGGCGCCGCGGTGTCCGCCGCTCCCGTGGAGAAGCCGGACCGCACCGAGATGATCGAGCGGGTTCCGCACGACGCCGGGCGCAAGGACGCGGTTCGGCGTCCCGAACCCACGCGGCCGGAGCCGACGCGGCAGGCCGCGCCCGTGCGTCGGGAGCCGGTGCGCGCCGCGGGTCGTGCGTCCGCGCCGGTCGCGCGTCCCGCCGCCCCGCCCGCGCCCGCCGTGGCCAAGCCGGATCCGACCGAGCGGGTGAGCCGGCCGGACGTGGCGGCGCGGTTGGCGCCCGAGGTGCCCCGCCGTGCCGAGCCCGCCCGTCCCGCGGCACCCGCCGCTCCGGCGCCGGTCGCCGCTTCGGCCTCCGCCGCCTCCGTCTCCGCCAAGCGGGGTCGGGCGGCCGAGCGGACCGAGATGATCAGCCGGGAGGCGTTGGCCGAGCCCGTCGCCGACCCCGGGTACCGGCCGGTGTCGGCGGACACCGGTCGTCGCGCGGCGGAGGCGGCCGAGGCCGCGCGCCGGATGACGAGGCAACCCGGCCGTCCCGGGCCGGACCAGCGCCGGGTCGCGGCCGAGGAAAGTGGTTACGTGGCACGGCGTTCGCCCTCGGCCGAGGAGAGCGGGTACACGGCGCGCCGTGCGCCGGCGGCCGAGGAGAGCGGCTTCACCGCCCGTCGGCCGTCGGCGTCGGAGGAGAGCGGCTACCGCAAGGCCGTGCGTCCCGGCGAGAAGCCCCGGGTCGGGGTGGGTCGAGGCGTCGTGAACCCGACGCAGCCCGCGGTCGAGGCGTTCGCGGAGGAACCGCCGTCTTCGCCGCCGCCGCCCGCGCGTCGCACCGCGTCCGAGGACAGCGGTTTCCGGTCGCCGGTGGAGATCTCCCGCCGTCCGACCGCCGAGCCGACGGCGTCGGAGCAGAGCGGCTACCGCAAGAAGCCCAAGCGCACCGCGTCCGAGGACAGCGGTTTCCGGTCGCCCGCCGAGATCTCCCGCCGCCCGTCCGAGCAGAGCGGCTACCGCGCGCCGGTCGACCCCGGTGGTCGGCGTCGTGCCGAGGAGACGGGTCGCCGGGGTGCGCCCGAGCCCGTGGAACCGGCGGGCGCGCACGCGGACGGCAAGTCGGTGAGCGAGTTGCTCGCCGCGTTCGGCGGTGGCGACTCGCCACGTCGGCGGCGTCGGCGCGAGGACTGAGCGCGGCGGGTCCGGGCGTGCCGGCGTGAGGGTCGGCTGGTCCGGTCGGGAGGGTGGTCGGTGTGCTGGTTGCCGGCTGCTTTCGGCGACAGCCGACCACCTCGGTGCTGAGGACGAGGGCGTGTGCGGTCGGCGCGTGAGTTGCTTGCGGGGCCGGGAAACGGGCGGTCGTCGTGCGGGCTCGGGGCTACTTGTCGATGTCGCCGACCACGACCGCGAACGAGCCCAGGACGTCCGGGAGGTCGTCCACCGTCGTGCCGGGCAGCAGGGCGGAGAGCGCCTGCACGTTGTTGAACGACGGCGTGCGCAGCTTCAGCCGCCACGGGGTTTTCTCGCCGCGCGAGGCCAGGTGGACGCCCGAGGTGCCCAGCGGTGCCTCGACCCTGGTGTAGACCGAGCCCTCCGGTGCCTTGATCGCCTTCGGGAGGCGGACGTTCACCGGGCCCGACGGCAGGGTCGCGACCAGGGCGTGCACCAGGCGGACGGACTGCGCGACCTCGTCCACCATGGTGGCGACGCGGGCCCGGGCGTCGCCCTCGGTGCGGACGACCGGGGTGAAGTCGAGGTCGCGGTAGGCGGGCAGCGGGTCGTCGCGGCGGAGGTCGAAGTCCACTCCGGACGCTCGGCCGATGGGGCCGGTGACGCCGTGGGCGAGGGCGGCGTCCCTGGTGAGGACGCCGATCTCCTTGGTGTGGAACGGTTCCCCTGCGTCCACTGTGGACAGTGCGGCGAGCACCCGGCCGGTCCAGCCGGCGGGCACGTCCTCGCGGAGGCCTCCGACGCGGTTGAACATGAAGTGGATGCGGCCGCCGGAGGCCTCCTCCATCACCGACTGCACGGCCTCGCGGCCGGTGGCGCCGGTGATCGGGTGCAGGAACACGACGTGCGCGAGGACCCGGTTCAGCTCGCACAGGATCGCGCGCAGGACCTGGGCGCGGGCGGGTACGTCCATGCCGGTCATGAGTTCGACGGCGAGGGCGACGGCGAGTTCGTTGCAGAACGCGGCGAGCCAGTCGTGCCGGTTGGCGAGCGTCAGCACCTGCCGGTAGTCCCGCACCTCGAACAGCTTCTCGGCCCCGCGGTGCAGGTGCCCCACCAGCGGCTCGGCCCCGGTGATCGCCAGGTCCTCGGACACCCGCAGCCGCAACCGGTAGGCGCCGTGCGCCGACGGGTGCAGCGGCCCGAGGTCGACAACCCGGTCCACCCCGAGAAACCGGGCCCCCGCCCCGACTCCCACCGTCATCTCCACGGCGCCATGCTAGGCCGCGCCCCGTCGTCGCCCGCCGCCCGTGTCAATCATTGAATTGTTCAACGATCGGATTGTTGAACAATCCTCTTGTGTGGCAATCCCTTTGTAGGGCGATTCACTCCGGCGTGATCGAGAACAGGTAGCAGCCGTGGGACGCGCTGCGGATCTGCACCTCGGTGATCGTAGGATTGTTGAACAACTCAACGAGGGTATCGTTCACCGCTTCCGGCGCCGCCAGGGTGCCCGTCTCGATGCGGCCCAGCGTGTTGTACGCGCGAAGGAGTCGCGGTGCCTTGGCGAACGCCTCGGGAAACCGGTCGGTGTGGTCCGGGCCGGCGCACGGTTCGAAATGCGCGAACACCGGTCCGGACTCCGCGTACGGGCCCCGGCCGGCGGTGGGGGCGTAGCGGAAGAGGACGACGGGTTCGTCGGCGACGGCCTTGCGCAGGCAGCAGCGCAGGGGTGCGCCGGGCTCGGAGGGGCGCAGTTCGGTGAACTCGTCGGTGCCGGCGCGGTCGCGTGCCGCGGTCAGGACGTCGGACGGCAGTGCGTGGATCTTCATGGGTTCCAGCCTCGCCGCCCGGAAGGGCATCGGCCGGCGGTCTTCCGCCATCGCCTTTTCCGGGCTTGCCGACCGCGAACGCCGGAACAAGCCACCGGAAAAGCGAAATCAACTCACCGACGACCCGGTCCACGGCGCCAACGGAGGCAACAACGCCGACACCGGAATCCCCACCCCGTGCAACAACCACCCGAACGAGCCCAACCCACCCACCGCGCGCAACTCCGCCACCCGCGAAGCCCGCTCCGCCGCCGCCAACCACGCCGCCGCCCCGGAACCCGTCCCGGCCGACAGCGCACCCGACCTCGACCACGGAGCACCCGCGCCCGACCCGGAGCCGCTGACGCCCGGCGTCGGGTGGTCCGGTTCTGGAGCACCTGTGCCCGGCCTGGAGTCGCTGACGCCCGGCGCCGGCGCACCCGTGCCCGGTTCGGAGTTCGGGCCTCCGACCGGCCTCGGGCGCAGGCTCCGCGACACCGCCATCGAGGCCGCCATCGACGCCGACGCCGCCACCGACGCCGCTACCGACGTCGTGCTCGCCGCCCACCCCGCGTTCGCCCCGCCGCCAGGGCCGGATTCGGTCAGGCCCAGGGCTTTCAGGGCGTCGCGCTGTGCCACCAGCACCCGATCCCCGCCCGCCGCCGCGGCGCACGCGTCCAGCGCCACGTGCGCCGTCAGGTCGCAGCTGCCGTCGAACACCGGCTCCACCCGGCGCCCGCCCCGGTACGCCGCGAACGTCCCCTCCCGATAACGCCCGGCGGCCCGGTCCGCCAGCACGTGCCCGTAGTCCACCGCCAACGCCGCCCCGCGCGTCACCCGGCCCACCGCGCGGGCCCACGCCCGGTCGCGCGGCGCGCCCACCTCCGCCCGCCACCCCGGGCGCAACGGCCACCAGCGGGTCAGCCACGGGTCGGCGCACGGCCACTCCACGACCGGGCACGGCACGGCGTCGAGCCACTCGTGGCCCACGAGCAGGCCCGTCACCGACGGAGGCAGGGTCGTGCGCCACCGGACGCCCGGCAGCGGGCGGGGCGGAGCCAGGTCGACGGCGGTCACCACGAGCCGGTCGGCCAGCGAGCCCGTCGCCAGGGACCGCACCGCGGCGGACAACTCGCCGCCGCCCGCCCCTACGTCGACGAAATCCACCCGTGCGGGGCAACCGAGCGCCGAGTCCACCCTGGACAGCAGCTCCAGCAGCGCTTCGGCCAGCTCAGGGCCCACGTGCGGCGCGGTGCGGAAGTGGTCTGCGGGCAGCGCGCCGCCGGTGAAGAACCCCGACCGGCCGTACAGGGCCTCGTGCCAGGCCGCTTCCGAGTCCCGCATGCGTGAAGTGTCCCTTTAAGGTTTCCCCCGTGACCGACGCACCCGCCCGCAAGCGGATCGAACAACGCCGCTGGACCGTGCTGCTCCCGGTGGCGGCCCTGATCGTGCTCGGCGTGTGCGGCCTGGTGCTGCTCGGCCTCGGCACCACGAAGATCGGCCTCGTGCCGATCCTGGTCGGCGCGGTGGCCGCGCTCGTGCCGGTCGCCCTGGTGATCAGCGCCTACCTCTGGGTGGACCGCTGGGAACCGGAACCCGCGCGGATCCTGCTGCTGGCGTTCGTGTGGGGCGCGTGCGGCGCGACGATCACCTCGCTGGTGTTCAACCAGACCGCGACCGTGCTCGGCGAGCTGATCAACAACGGCGACGGTCGCACGTTCGCGGCGGTGATCGGGGCGCCGATCGTGGAGGAGGCCATGAAGGCCGTCTTCGTGGTCGTGCTGTTCCTGCTGCGCCGCGACGAGTTCGACGGCGTGGTCGACGGCATCGTGTACGCGGGCATCACCGCGGCCGGCTTCGCGTTCACCGAGAACATCTACTACTTCGCCCGGGTGTTCGTGGACAGCGGTTTCGGCGGCCTGGGCAACGGGGTGGTCGCGCTGTTCATCCTGCGCGGCGTGCTGAGCCCGTTCGCGCACCCGCTGTTCACGTCCATGACGGGCATCGGCATCGGGCTCGCGGCGATGACCGGCAACCGGACGGTGCGGATCGTCGCCCCGATCCTGGGGTACGTCGCCGCGGCCGGCCTGCACTCGCTGTGGAACTTCTCCACGACCGTCGGCACCGGCTCGACGTTCATCAACCTGTACTTCCTGATCATGGTCCCGATCTTCGCGGGCATGGTGTGCATGGTGATCTGGCAGCGCCGCCGCGAGCAGCGGATCGTCGCGGGTCAGCTGCCCGCGATGGCCGAGCACCGGTGGATCGCGGCCAGCGAGGTCGCCCTGCTGGCGAGCCTCCAGGGCCGCCGGGCGTGGCGGCGGGTGGTGAAGCGCAAGGTCGGCGACCGGGCCGCCAAGGCCGTCGCGGGCTACCAGGTGGCCGCGACCGAACTCGCGTTCCTGCGGCACCGGATCGCGCTCGGCACGGCCGGCGCGAACGCCGAGACCCGGCACGCCGTGCTGCTGAGAACGCTCGTCGCCCGCCGGCAGGCCGCGGTCGACGCACCGGGCGCGCTGCACGCCGCGGGTGGCGTTCGTCGCAGTTGAGAGCCCCGCACAGCACACCGGATTACGCTCGCGGCCGTCGTCCGGTACCCGGCCATCGGGACTGGAACGCCGCCTGAAGGAGTACGTCGCATGGACGCGACCCCCCGCCCCGCGCGGCTGGCCGTGGGAGTGATCTCGGCCGGTCGGGTCGGCTCGGTGCTGGGCGCCGCCCTCGCCAGGGCGGGCCACGTGGTCGGCGCGGTCGCCGCCGTCTCCCGGGACTCGCTGCGGCGCGCCGAGGAACTCCTGCCGGACGTGCCGGTCCTCTCGCCACCCGAGGTCGCCGCCTCCGCCGACCTGGTGCTGCTGGCCGTTCCCGACGACGAGCTGGCCGGTCTCGTGCGCGGCCTCGTCGCCACCGGGAGCCTGCGCCAGGGCCAGATCGTGGTGCACACCAGCGGCGCGCAGGGCGTCGGGGTGCTCGCACCGGCCGCCGCGCTGGGCGCGCTGTGCGTGGCGCTGCACCCGGTGATGACGTTCACCGGCCGACCCGAGGACGTGCAGCGGATGACCGCGAGCACGGTCGGTGTCACGGCCGCCGACGGCGACGAGGTCGCCTGGCACGTCGGCGAGGCGCTGGTGGTGGAAATGGCCGCCGAGCCCGTGCGGGTGCCCGAGGCGGCCCGCCCGCTCTACCACGCGGCCCTCGCGCACGGCGCGAACCACCTGATCACCGTGGTCGCCGACTGCGCCGATCTGCTCCGCCGCGCCGGTGTCGCCGACGCCGAGCGGATGATCGGCCCGCTGCTGTCCGCCGCGCTGGACAACGTGCTGCGGCACGGCGACCGCGCGCTCACCGGCCCCGTCGCGCGCGGCGACGCGGGCACCGTCGCGAAGCACCTCGACGTGCTGCGCGACTCGGAAGTCCTTCCCGCGTACCGGGTCCTGGCCCGGCGCACGGCGGACCGCGCGGCGGCCGCCGGGCTGCTCAAACCCGACCTGGCGTCCGCCGTCCGCACCACCCTCGAGGACCAGTCATGACCAAGCCGTTGACCAAGGACGACTACCGGCCGGGCGACGTCACGGTGCACCGCGACCCCGTCCGGCTCACCAGGGTGGTCCGCGCGCTGCGCGCGGCCGGGCGGAACATCGCGCTGGTGCCCACGATGGGCGCGCTGCACGAGGGTCACCGCAAGCTGATCCGCGAGGCGCACGTCATGCAGAACACCGTCGTGGTGGTCTCGATCTTCGTGAACCCCGCGCAGTTCGGCCCGAACGAGGACTTCACGACCTACCCGCGCACGCTGGAGTCCGATGTGGACGTCTGCCGCGAGGAGCGGGTGGGCCTGGTGTTCGCGCCCGCCGCGGAGGACGTGTACCTGCCCGGCGCGACCGCGACGGTGCACCCCGGTCCGCTCGGCGACGAGCTGGAGGGCGCGTCCCGACCCGGCCACTTCGCGGGCGTGCTCACCGTGGTGGCCAAGCTGTTCAACATCGTGCAGCCGACCTACGCGGTGTTCGGCGAGAAGGACTACCAGCAGCTCACGCTGATCCACCGGATGGCCCGCGACCTGAACTTCCCGCTGGACGTCGTCGGCGTGCCGACCGTTCGCGAGCACGACGGCCTCGCGCTGTCCTCCCGCAACCGCAACCTCTCCGAGGACGAGCGGCAGACGGCCACCGCGCTGTCCGCCGCCCTGGTCGCCGGAGCGCACGTGAGCGGGCTCGGCGCGGAGACCGTGCTGAGGACCGCGCGCGACACGCTGGCCGCCGTGCCGGGCGTGGACCTGGACTACCTGGAGCTGCGCGCGCCCGACCTGGGCCCGGCGCCGGAGAACGGCGACGCCCGGCTGCTCGTGGCCGCCCGCGTGGGCGCCACCCGTCTGATCGACAACGTCGCCGTGCTGCTCGGCGCGGGCGACGAGTAAGGGGACCGCGATGTTCCGCACCATGCTCAAGTCGAAGATCCACCGGGCCACCGTGACCCAGGCCGACCTGCACTACGTGGGCTCGGTGACGGTGGACGAGGACCTGATGGAGGCCGCCGACCTGCTGGCGGGCGAGCAGGTCGCGATCGTGGACGTGACCAACGGCGCGCGGCTGGAGACCTACGTCATCCCCGGCGCGAGGGGCACCGGCGTCATCGGCATCAACGGCGCGGCCGCGCACCTGGTCAAGCCCGGCGACCTGGTCATCCTGATCGCCTACGGGCAGATGGACGACGCGGAGGCGCGGACCTACCGGCCGCGGGTCGTCTTCGTGGACGCCGACAACGCGGTGGTCGAGCTGGGCGCGGACCCGGCGCACGCGCCCGAGGGCTCCGGCCTGGTGAGCGGCGCGGTGGTCTCGTCGGAGACCGAGGACGCCGCCGCGCTCGACGCGTTGATCCACGCCGAGAACTAGCCGCCCGGCACTCGCCGCCCAGATCTCCGCCGCCGGTAACCAGGCGCCGACAACCAGAGGGGTTCGCTGTGCTGCTCGCGATCGACGTCGGCAACACCAACATCGTGCTCGGCCTGTACGACGGCACCGGCGAGCAGGCCGCGCTGGTCCGCGACTGGCGGATGCGCACCGACGCGCGGATGACCGCCGACGAGCTGGCGCTGACCATGCGCGGCCTGCTCGGCGAGTACGCGGACAAGATCACCGGCATCTCGGCGCTGTCCACGGTGCCCGCCGTGCTGCGCGAACTGCGCGTGATGCTGGGCCGCTACTACGGCGCCGTGCCGAAGGTGCTGGTGGAGCCGGGCGTGCGCACCGGCGTGCCGCTGCTGGTGGACAACCCGAAGGAGGTGGGCTCGGACCGGGTGATCAACACCCTGGCCGCGCACCACCTGCACTCGACCGCGTGCGTGGTCGTGGACTTCGGCACGACCACCAACCTGGACGTGATCTCGGCCAAGGGCGAGTTCCTGGGCGGCGCGCTGGCGCCGGGCATCGAGATCTCGGTGGACGCGCTGGCCGCCCGCGCCGCCCAGCTGCGCAAGGTCGAACTGGTCCGGCCGCGCTCGGTGATCGGCAAGAACACCGTGGAGTGCCTCCAGTCCGGCATCGTCTACGGCTTCGTCGGCCAGGTCGACGGCCTGGTCCGCCGGATCGTGGACGAACTCCAGACCACCGACCCGGGGCCGGTGACGGTCATCGCCACCGGTGGGCTGGCGCCGTTGGTGGTGACCGAGTCGGCGGTGATCCAGAGCCACGTGCCTGATTTGACGCTGCTGGGGCTGCGGCTGGTGTTCGAGCGCAATCGCGTGTGACGGCCGCGACTTCGTCGCGGCGGCCCGGTCGCCTGGAAGTCGGCCGTCCGCCGCCGATTTCTGCCCGATCGAAGCGCGTGATCGGGCAGAAATGGGCGACGGCCGACCGACGCGACCTCGCGGGTTGAGTGATTGCGGGGGGAAGGGCTAGGTCGGGGGGTCAGACCCTGCGGGAGCGGTGGACCGCGGTGCGCAGGGGGAAGTCGAACTCGCCGGTCGCGGTTTCCGGGTTGGTGCGCAGCCAGGTGAGCATGCGCTCGAGTACCTCGGCGCGCTCCTCCGCCGACACCACGAGGGTGTGGGAGTGCGTGCCGACGGTTGCCACCAGGCTTTCCGACGTGCGGCGCTGCACGTGCGAGAACGTCGCGTCCGCCGCCTCCACGAACAGCTCGTGCGCCGGCATCAGCTCCAGCGCCACGTGCTGCTCGCGGACCGACGTGCCCGCGACCTTGTCGAACTCGGCGACCCACGGCACCGTCTCGTCGCTCATGTTCCACAGCGCGGCGAGCACGCCGCCGGGCCGCAGCACGCGGGCGATCTCGGGGAAGGCCCGGGCCGGGTCGAACCAGTGGAACGCCTGGCCGACCAAGACCGCGTCCACGGTGCCGTCGGGCACCGGTATGCGTTCGGCGGAACCGGGCAGTGCGCGCACCCCGCCGTGCCGGCGGACCAGTTCCGAGAGCATCGCCTCGTCCGGTTCCACGGCGGTCACCTGGTGGCCCTGCGCCACCAGCACCCCGGTCAGCTTGCCGGTTCCCGCGCCCAGGTCGAGCACCCGGTGCCGACCCTCGCCGAGCGGTTCCAGCGCCCAGCGAACGGCCGAGCCGGGGTAGTCCGGACGGTGTTCTGCGTAAGCCTTCGCGTGCGCACCGAAGGAGTTGGCCCGGCGAGCACTCAAGTCATCACTCGTCACCACCGACACCCTACTGAGGTGGACGCGGTATCCGGTTCGATCGGAGGGGCGGTCTTTCCGTACTCTTCTGCCTCGTGAGTGAGCAGACCCCGACCGCATCCGCGACCAGCGACGACGATCTCCCCGAGCAGCTGCGGGTGCGCCGCGAGAAGCGGGCGCGACTGCTGGAACGGGGTGTCGATCCCTATCCGGTGGAAGTGGCGCGCACCAGGACGTTGCGCCAGGTGCGGGAAGAGCACCCGGACCTGGAACCCGACACCGCGACGGGTGAAGTCGTCGGTGTCACCGGTCGGGTCATGTTCATCCGCAACACCGGGAAGTTGTGCTTCGCCACGCTGCGCGAAGGCGACGGCACCGAACTCCAGGCCATGCTCAGCCTGAACGGAGTGGGCGAGCAGTCGCTGTCGGAATGGAAGTCCGACGTCGACCTCGGCGACCACGTATTCGTCCGCGGCGAGGTCATCACCTCCCGGCGCGGCGAACTGTCCGTGATGGCCGACTCGTGGCGGCTCACCGCGAAGTCGTTGCGCCCGCTCCCGGTGGCGCACAAGGAACTCGCCGAGGAAACCCGCATTCGGCAGCGGTACGTGGACCTCGTCCTGCGCGAACAGGCGCGCAACACGGTGCGCAACCGGGCGGCCGTCGTGCGCTCGCTGCGGGACTCCTTCCACGAGCGCGGTTTCGTGGAAGTCGAGACCCCGATGCTCCAGTCGTTGCAGGGCGGCGCGTCGGCCAGGCCGTTCGTGACGCACTCGAACGCGCTGGACATCGACCTGTTCCTGCGCATCGCGCCGGAGCTGTACCTGAAGAGGTGCGTGGTCGGCGGTATCGAGAAGGTCTTCGAGATCAACCGCAACTTCCGCAACGAGGGCATGGACTCGTCGCACTCGCCCGAGTTCTCGATGCTCGAGTACTACGAGGCGTACGCCACGTACGACACGAACGCGGTGATGACCCGCGAGGTGATCCAGGAGGCCGCGCTCGCGGTCGCCGGTTCGCACGTCGTCACGCTCGCCGACGGCTCGGAGTACGACCTCGGCGGCGAGTGGACCACTCTGCGGATGTACGACTCGCTCTCCGAATCCGTCGGTGAAGAGGTCACTCCGTCCACTTCCGTCGAACTCCTCCGCAAGCTCGCGGACCGGGTGGGGTTGGAGGTGGACCCGAAGCTCGGGCACGGCAAGCTGGTCGAGGAGCTGTGGGAGCACCGCGTGTGCCACACCCTGCACGCGCCGACGTTTGTCCGTGATTTCCCGGTCGAGACCTCGCCGCTCACCCGGCTGCACCGCACCGAACCGGGTGTCGCCGAAAAGTGGGACCTCTACGTGCGCGGATTCGAGTTGGCCACGGGATACTCGGAACTGGTGGACCCGGTGGTGCAGCGGGAGCGGCTCGAAGCGCAGGCGCGGTTGAGCGCGGCCGGCGACGTCGAGGCCATGCCCGTGGACGAAGACTTTCTGCGATCGCTGGAGTACGGAATGCCACCGACCGGTGGTGTGGGAATGGGCATCGACCGGCTGCTGATGGCCATCACCGGTCTCGGTATCCGGGAGACGATCCTCTTCCCGCTCGTGCGCCCGGAATGAGTAACTTCTCAGCGTCCGGGGAGCAGATTCCCGCACTTGTGCGCTAACCTGCACTCGCCAATGCTTTGGTCGCGGTCGGGGAACACCGCGCATTCGAGTCCCAGGAGGATACGCATGGCGCAGAAGGTCACCGTGACCCTGGTGGACGACCTGGACGGTGGGAAGGCAGAGGAGACGGTCGGGTTCGGTTTGGACGGGGTGTCCTACGAGATCGACCTTTCTTCGGGCAATGCGTCCAAGCTCCGCGACGCGCTCGCCGACTTCGTGGCGGGCGCCCGCAAGGCAGGCGGTCGCAAGCGCGGGCCGGGTCGTCCCGCCGGGGTGAAGGCGGCGCGTCCGGCCTCCGCCGACCGGGAGCAGAACCAGGCCATTCGGGAGTGGGCGCGCAAGCAGGGCATGAAGGTGTCCGACCGCGGTCGCATCCCGGCCGAGGTGCTGGAGTCGTACCACCAGCAGGGCTGACGACCTTTCCGCGTGCCCGGCACGCGGCAATTACGTCAAGTGACGAAGGGGCGCCGGAACAAATCCGGCGCCCCGCGTTGTTTCCGCACTGGCGCGGTCTCAGCGCGCCGGGTCGACCCCGAATGATTTCGCGAGGTCGTCCAGCATGCCGTGCGCACCTTGCAGGCTCACCGACGTGAGCCACACGACATCGTTCACGTCCTGCTGCGCACCCTTCAACAGGCTCCACAGCGGGTTCGCCCGGAACTGGTCGCGAACCTTCGCCGACCCGCCGGTGCCGTCGTCCCAGGTGGCCACGAAGATCTTTTCCGCGTCGACCGAGGCGATCTGTTCCAGACTGAGGTTCGCCGAGATCTTCTCGGACGTGGGCTGACCCTCCGGACGCGCCAAGCCGACGTCCGAGAGAACGATCCCCGGGAACGAGTTCGGGGTGTAGAGCCGAACGGTCTGCTCGCCCGCCACGAACCGGACGAGCGAGAACGTGGGGTTGTGCCCGACCTTGCTCCGAATGGAGTCGCCGACCTTCGCCGCGCGTTGTTCGTATGCCGAGATCTTCTCTTCGGCGAGTTCCTCCCGACCGGTCGCCCTGGCCAACAACCGGATGTTTTCCTTCCACGTAGCGCCGGTGGTCTCGCTGAACACCGTCGGCGCGATCGCGGAAAGCTTGTCGTAGAGCGGTTCGTGCCTGACCTTCGCCGAGACGATCAGGTCGGGGGCGGTGGTCGCCAACGTCTCCAGGTTCGGCTCCGCGAGCTTCCCGACGGCTTTGGCGTCCTTCGTGTGCGCTTTCGCGCCGTCGCCCAGGTAGGCGGGGAAGGACGTGCCGGTGGCCGGGTAGTCGGTGTAGGCGACCACGTCGAGGTCGAGCGCAAGGGCGGCGTCGACGTACGAGGTGTCGAGGGCGGCGATCCGCGTCGGCGCGCTCCTGACCTCGGTGGAACCCATCGCATGGCTGATGGTTCGGGGGAACGCCCCGCCCTGGTTCGTGCCACTTTCGGGGGGTTGTTCCGCCGTTCCGCACGCGGCGAGGCCGAGCAGTGCCGCGGTGGCCACCAGTAAGTGGACCTTCATCACGCCTCCCTGGACTGTCGGTGGGTTCGGTTAGGCTAGCCTCACTGATCCGGGAGCTGGGGTGGTCGTGGCGAACAGGCGGGTGCGCGCGGTCCTCGTGTTGTCCGCCGCGGTGGTGCTGGCCGTGCTGGTGAGCGTGGCCGTCGGCGCCAAACCCATCTCGCCCGCCGGCGTGTGGCACGCGCTGTTCGCCTACTCCGGCGTCGAGGACGACCTGGTGGTGTGGGAGCTGCGGGTGCCCCGGACGCTGATCGGGCTCGCCGCGGGCGTCGCGCTGGGCGTCGGCGGCGCGCTGATGCAGGGCCACACCCGCAACCCGCTGGCCGACCCGGGCATCCTCGGCGTCACCCAGGGCGCCGCGTTCGCGGTGGTGCTGGCCATCTTCACGCTCGGCGTGTCGAGCCTCTACCAGTACGTGTGGTTCGCGTTCGCGGGCGCGCTGGTCGCGAGCGTGGTGGTGTTCCTGCTCGGCTCGGCCGGTCGCGGCGGTCCGACCCCGGTGACGCTGGCGCTGGCCGGCGCGGCCGTCTCGGCGCTGATGGACGGGCTGGTGTCGGCGCTGGTGCTGCTCGACCGGCAGTCGCTCGACTCGTTCCGGTTCTGGCAGGTCGGCTCGATCGCCGGGCGCGACCTCGCGGTGCTCGGGCAGGTGCTGCCGTTCCTGCTGGTCGGGCTGGTGCTGGCGGCGGCGAACGCGGCCGGCGTGAACGCGCTGTCGCTGGGCGAGGACGTGGCCCGGTCACTCGGCCAGGACGTGGCGCGGACCAGGGTCGTCGGGGTGGCGGCGATCACGCTGCTGGTCGGCGGCGCGGTGTCGGTGTGCGGCCCGATCGGGTTCCTCGGGCTGGTGGTGCCGCACGCGGCGCGCGCGCTGACCGGTCCGGACTACCGCTGGCTGCTGCCGTGCGCCGGGCTGCTGGGCGCGGCGGTGCTGCTGGGCGCGGACGTGATCGGGCGCGTGGTCGCCCGACCGGGTGAACTCGCGGTGGGGATCGTGATGGCCGTGATCGGGGCGCCGTTCTTCGTCGTGCTGGTCCGGCGGCGGAAGCTGGTGCGGCTGTGAGGTTCCGGATCGGGCCGGTGTCCGGGTCGCTGCGGTGGCGGCCGGTGGTGCTCGTGCTGGTCGGGTTCGCGGTGCTGGTGCTGCTGGTCGCGCTGAGCGTGGCGCGCGGCGACTTCCCGATCCGTCTCGGCCAGGTCTTCGACGTGCTGCTGGGCGGCGGGCAGCGCGGGCAGCGGTTCGTGGTGCTGGAGCTGCGGTTGCCGCGCGCGCTGACCGGCGCGCTCGTCGGCGCGGCGCTGGGCGTGGCGGGCGCGGTGTTCCAGTCGATCGCGCGCAACGCGCTGGCCTCGCCGGACGTGCTCGGCGTGACGTGGGGCGCGGGCGCCGGCGCGGTCGGGGTGATCACGCTCACCGGGTCGTTCGGCGCGGTGAGCGGGTCGGCGTCGAAGGTGGGCGTGCCGGTCGCGGCGCTGGTCGGCGGGCTGGTGGCGGGTGTCCTGGTCTACGGGCTGGCGTGGCGGCGCGGCATCGACGGGTTCCGGCTGGTGCTGGTCGGGGTCGGCGTGTCGGCGGTGGCGGGCAGCTTCACCCAGTACCTGCTGACCGTCGGCGACGTGACGGACGCGGCGCGCGCGATGGTGTGGATCACCGGGAGCCTCAACGGCCGCGGCTGGGAGCACGTCGTCCCGGTCGGGCTGGCGCTGGTCGTGCTGCTGCCCGCGGCGCTGGTCGGCACCCGGCTGCTCGGCGTGTTGCAACTGGACGAGGACACGGTGCGCGGGCTCGGCGTCCGGGTGTCCGGCGCGCGGACGGCGCTGCTGCTGATCGCCGTGGTGCTGGCCTCGGTCGCGACCGCCGCCGCCGGCCCGGTCGCGTTCGTGGCGCTGGCGTCGCCGCAGGTCGCGGTGCGGTTGGCCGGCGCCTCGGCGCCGCCGGTGGCCGGGTCGGCGGTGGTGGGCGGCGTGCTCGTGGTCGGGTCGGACCTGCTCGCGCGCACCCTGTTCGGCGGGGTCGAGCTGCCGGTGGGCGTGGTGACGGCGGTGCTCGGCGCGCCGTACCTGATGTTCCTGTTGGTGCGCGGTCGTCGGGAGGCGCGGGTATGAGGCTCGAGGCGCGGTCGCTGACCGTCGGTTACGGCGACCGGGCGGTGGTCGACGGGCTGGACCTGGCCGTGCTGCCGGGCACCGTGACGGCGGTGATCGGTCCCAACGGCTGCGGCAAGTCGACGCTGCTGCGCGCCCTCGGCCGGCTGCTGCCCGCGCGGTCGGGCACCGTGCTGCTGGACGGCAAGTCGATCACCACGACCCCGACCCGCGAGGTCGCGAAGGTGCTGGCGATGCTGCCGCAGTCGCCCCAGGCGCCCGAGGGCCTGACCGTGGCCGACCTGGTCGCGCGCGGCCGGCACCCGCACCAGTCGTGGTACCGGCAGTGGTCGGAGGAGGACGAGGCGGCGGTCGCGGGCGCGTTGGAGATGACCGGGATGGCGGACCTGGCCGAGCGGGCGGTGAACGAGCTGTCGGGCGGTCAGCGGCAGCGGGCGTGGATCTCGATGGCGCTGGCCCAGGGCACCGACCTGCTGCTGCTGGACGAGCCGACCACCTACCTGGACCTCGCCCACCAGATCGACGTGCTGGACCTCGTCGGCCGCCTGCACCGGGACGGCGGCCGGACGATCGTGATGGTCCTGCACGACCTGAACCTGGCGGCCCGCTACGCCACCCGCCTGGTCGCGATGCGCGACGGCCGGATCGTCGCGGAGGGCGAGCCGGAGGCGGTGCTGACCGAACAAACCCTCCTCGACGTCTTCGCCCTCAAGGCCAAGGTGGTCCCCGACCCGGTCACCGCGACCCCGCTGGTGATCCCGATCAGCCACCAGCACCCCTGAACCCGGCCCCCTGAACCCGAGCCCCTGAACTCGAACTCGGCGCGCCGAGGTCACCCGAGCACGCAGCTCGTGATCGACGCCGACCGCCCACCGGAGACCGACTCCCACCCACCCCCCCCGCGACACCCCACCGAGCGGCCCGCACCCGCCGCGCATCCCGAAGTCGCCAAGGCACCGCGAGCCGCCCGTGTCCGGCGCACGAGAAGCGCCCGCAGCACCGAGAGCCGCGACGCGATGCCCGCCTTCGTCCCACCGCACCGCACATGGCGACCCACCAAGCCCGCGCACCGCGAAGCGCCGTGCCTTCCCGCACGGAGTCACCCCGTTCCGCACCGCGAAGCCCGCGATCCGGGGCGCGAGCCCGGTTTGGTCCCCCGCGCGCTCGCGCCGGGCCCGTTCCGACGGCTCACTGCCCCCAGGGCGCGTTCACGGCAGTTCGCTCGCCCGAAACCTCACCCCGGGCCACCGACGGCTCCTGGAGCCGCTCAGGGCGCGTGAGGATTGTGGAACTGTTCGATTGTTCAACGATCCTACGACGGCCGGTATTGTCGTATTGTTGAACAATCCTACGAGAGGCGCCACTGAGGATTGTAGGGTTGTGGGATTGTTCAACAAGGGGGCGCAGGTGCGGGGTCGGCCATGGGGCGGGGTCAGCAGAGTCGGGGGCAGGTTCCGCAGGCCTCGGCGCCCGGCAGGACGTAGTGGAAGCAGCAGCTCTCGCGGCGGCGGGTCCACGTGCCGTTCTCGGTGCGCAGCGTGGTGGCCGAGGTGAACGGGGCGATCTTCGCCGGCAGGAGCAGGGCCGCGTCGGCCGCGCCCGAGGCCTCGTCACCCGAGAGCCGGCCCGCCGTCCACGCCGCGCTGTCCAGCCCGTCCGTCACCGCCGCCCACAGCATCCGCCTGCCCAGCCGCACCGTCGGCCCGTACGCCGCCACGAAGGCCGCCGCGTGCGCCGCGAACCGCGCCCTCAACAACGCCGCCAACGCGCCCTCGTCCGCGACCGCCGTCGCCGAGGGGTGCCCGGCCGCCGGGTCGTCCGGCAGGCACGCGAACTCCTCCGACAGCACCGCGACCCCGGCCACGTGCGGCCGCCCGCCGTCGGCCAGTCGGATCGCCAGGTCCGCCGGCCGCAACGACGGCACCCGTCGGGCCAGGTGGAACTGCATCCCGCCGACCAGGCCGACGACGCTCGTGTACCAGCTCATCACGTACCCGGCGGTGGCCCGTTCCGGCGCGACCCCGTACACGCCGGTCATCCAGGTCTCCAGCGCCGCGCGCCAGGCGTCGAACCGGGAGGGCTCCTCGAACAGCACCGAGCACCGCGTCCACCCGGTGGCGTCCTCCGGCAACCCGAAGCGCAGGTCGAGCCCCCCGGCCAGGCCCGCGGCCCGCCCCGTGGAGACCGCGAGCGGCACGTCGCGCGGCGCCGCCCTCGTCGGTACCGTCATCTCCAGAAGGTCCTCGCGGTCGAGAAGTAGGTATGCCTAACCTTACCGAGGATCGCCCACATCGGCCCGAAGCGGTGACCCCGGTCACCACCGGCGTCGCCGAACGGTTGAATGTTCGCGTTCAGCGGACAGCGTGGGATCCGTGGAATCTGCCTGGCAGATCACACGTTGGAGTCAATGTCAGGGATCAACCAAGTCGACTGCCCGCGAACGGGAACTGAGAGTGTCGGGCCGGCCGACTACAGTGGTCCCACGGTGCCGCGCTCTCCACGGTCAGCCAGTGGTGAGCCCGAGGACCGCCGGCGCAGCAGTCAGGGAGTGCGAATGTTCGAGAGGTTCACCGACCGCGCGAGGCGGGTGGTTGTCCTGGCCCAGGAAGAGGCCAGGATGCTCAACCACAACTACATCGGCACCGAGCACATCCTCCTGGGGTTGATCCACGAGGGTGAGGGTGTCGCCGCCAAGGCGCTGGAGTCGTTGGGGATCGCGCTGGAGGGCGTCCGCCAGCAGGTCGAGGAGATCATCGGCCAGGGCCAGCAGGCCCCGTCGGGTCACATCCCCTTCACCCCGCGCGCCAAAAAGGTGCTTGAGCTGTCGTTGCGCGAGGCGCTCCAGCTCGGCCACAACTACATCGGCACCGAGCACATCCTGCTCGGCTTGATCCGCGAGGGCGAGGGCGTCGCCGCCCAGGTGCTGGTCAAGCTCGGCGCCGACCTCAACCGGGTGCGCCAGCAGGTCCTCCAGCTGCTGTCCGGCTACTCCGGCGGCAAGGAGCCGGCCGAGTCCGGCGGCCGCGGTGAGGGCACCCCCTCCTCGTCCCTGGTGCTCGACCAGTTCGGGCGCAACCTGACCGCCAGTGCGCGCGAGGGCAAGCTCGACCCGGTGATCGGGCGCACCAAGGAGATCGAGCGGGTCATGCAGGTGCTGTCCCGCCGCACCAAGAACAACCCCGTCCTCATCGGCGAGCCCGGCGTCGGCAAGACGGCCGTGGTCGAGGGTCTCGCGCAGATGGTCGTCAAGGGCGAGGTGCCCGAGACGCTCAAGGACAAGCAGCTCTACACCCTCGACCTCGGTTCGCTGGTGGCGGGTTCGCGCTACCGCGGCGATTTCGAGGAGCGCCTGAAGAAGGTGCTCAAGGAGATCCGCACCCGCGGCGACATCATCCTGTTCATCGATGAGATCCACACCCTCGTCGGCGCGGGCGCCGCGGAGGGCGCGATCGACGCGGCCTCGATCCTCAAGCCCATGCTGGCGCGTGGCGAGCTTCAGACGATCGGCGCGACGACGCTGGACGAGTACCGCAAGTACGTCGAGAAGGACCCCGCGCTCGAGCGCCGGTTCCAGCCGATCCAGGTCGGCGAGCCGTCGCTGGAGCACACGATCGAGATCCTCAAGGGTCTGCGCGACCGGTACGAGGCGCACCACCGCGTCTCGATCACCGACTCCGCGCTGGTCGCCGCCGCGACGCTGGCGGACCGGTACATCAACGACCGGTTCCTGCCCGACAAGGCGATCGACCTGATCGACGAGGCCGGCGCCCGGATGCGCATCCGCCGGATGACCGCGCCGCCGGACCTGCGCGAGTTCGATGAGAAGATCGCCGACGTCCGCCGCGACAAGGAGTCCGCGATCGACGCGCAGGACTTCGAGCGCGCCGCGAAGCTCCGGGACGCGGAGAAGCAGCTGCTGGGCCAGAAGGCCGAGCGGGAGAAGCAGTGGAAGGACGGCGACCTCGACGTCGTCGCCGAGGTGGACGACGAGCAGATCGCCGAGGTGCTGGCGAACTGGACCGGCATCCCGGTGTTCAAGCTCACCGAGGAGGAGACGACCCGTCTGCTCCGCATGGAGGACGAGCTGCACAAGCGGATCATCGGCCAGGTCGACGCGGTCAAGGCCGTGTCGCAGGCGATCCGCCGCACGCGTGCCGGGTTGAAGGACCCGAAGCGCCCGTCGGGTTCGTTCATCTTCGCCGGCCCGTCCGGTGTCGGTAAGACGGAGCTGTCGAAGGCGCTGGCGAACTTCCTGTTCGGCGAGGACGACGCCCTGATCCAGATCGACATGGGCGAGTTCCACGACCGCTACACGGCGTCGCGCCTCTTCGGTGCCCCTCCCGGGTACGTGGGTTACGAGGAGGGCGGCCAGCTCACCGAGAAGGTGCGCCGCAAGCCGTTCTCGGTCGTGCTGTTCGATGAGATCGAGAAGGCGCACAACGAGGTCTACAACACGCTGCTCCAGGTGTTGGAGGACGGCCGGCTGACCGACGGTCAGGGCCGCACGGTGGACTTCAAGAACACCGTGATCATCTTCACCTCGAACCTCGGCACGTCGGACATCTCCAAGGCCGTCGGCCTGGGCTTCACCTCGGGTCAGGACACCGCGTCCAACTACGAGCGCATGAAGAACAAGGTCAACGACGAGCTGAAGAAGCACTTCCGGCCCGAGTTCCTCAACCGCATCGACGACATCATCGTCTTCCACCAGCTCACGCAGGACGAGATCATCAAGATGGTGGACCTGATGATCGCCCGCGTCGAGACGCAGTTGAAGAACAAGGACATGGCGATCGAGCTCACCGATCGCGCGAAGAAGCTGCTGGCCAAGCGCGGGTTCGACCCCGTGCTGGGCGCCCGGCCGCTGCGTCGCACGATCCAGCGCGAGATCGAGGACCAGCTGTCGGAGAAGATCCTGTTCGGCGAGATCCAGCCGGGCCAGATCATCATCACCGATGTCGAGGGTTGGGACGGCGAGTCCGAGGTGGACGACAAGGCCCACTTCGTGTTCCGCGGCGAGAGCAAGCCGCTGAGCGTGCCCGACGCCCCGCCCGTCGACCTGGCGGCCTCCGCCGGAGGCGACGACTCGGACACCGCCGAGTCCGCCTGACGCACTCCGCGCCACAACGCCCCCCGGCCACTCCCGGCCGGGGGGCGTTCGCGCGTCCGGGGTGCCGTCGCCGTGCCCGAGGGGGCAGCGACACGGAGCCGCTCCGCCGACCGGGCCGCCGCGGCCGCGCAAGGTGTCGAGGACGTCGACCAAGTGTCGGCTTCCCGCAGCCCGAAGGCGTTTCGGCCTGGCCTGTTATGCGCGGGCGGCGGCGTTCTCGACTGGCTGACATCTAGAGCCCGGCCGATGTCGCCTGCCTGCCTGCCTGCCTGGCTGTCGGCTGTGCAACCGCTGCCTCATGAGATTGTTGAACAATCCTACTTAGCGACAATCTGACAATCCGACAGTTTGACGATCGGCGGTGGCGGGGGCCGTTGTTCAATGAGGGGATTGTCGGATTGTTCTACGATCCTACTTTTGCATTGTTGGACAAGTGAATGATGGTGGCGGGAGTGGGGAGGGAACGAGCGGGGGTGGGCCGGCAGGAGAGGGGGATAGAGGGGGTTAGTGGAGGGTGCCGGTCAGCAGGGTGGTGTGTGCCGGTGGGGCCAGGGCGGTGGTGGTGATCAGGGTCAGGGCTTGGGCGATCGTGTCCAGGGGGAGGCTCGGTGCCTGGTGGGGGAGGGCTTGGGCCGGGGTGTACGGGACGTGGACGAAGCCCGCTCGGGTGGTGGGGGTGTCGGCCAGGTGGTGCATCAGGCCGTAGAAGACGTGGTTGCAGACGAACGTGCCCGCGGTGTGCGAGACGGCGGCGGGGATGTCGGCCGACAGGACCGCGGCGGTGCACGCCTTGACCGGGAGGGTGGCGAAGTAGGCGGTGGGGGCGCCCGGTACGACCGGCGTGTCCACGGGCTGGTTGCCCGCGTTGTCCGGGATTCGCGCGTCGTCCAGGTTCACCGCCACCCGCTCCGGGGTGATCGCGGACCGGCCGCCCGCCTGGCCGACGCAGATCACCACCGACGGGCGGTAGTGGTCGATCGCGTCCCGCAGCACGTCCAGCGACGCGCCGAACACGCAGGGCAGGCGGACCGTCGCGAGGTCGAAGCCCGCGGGCCCGGTGGTCGCGAGCAGCGACACGGCGTCCCAGGACGGGTTCACCGTCTCGCCGCCGAAGGGTTCGAAGCCGGTCAGCAGCACGTCCACGTCAGGCAGACTAGATGCGTGACCGATGTTCCCCGCAGTCGACCGGGTGGCGGTTTCGTCACGTTCCTGCTGGTGACGACCGGTCTCGCGGTCACCCTCGCGGCACTGGTCCGGTTGTTCGGGATCGACGGCACCCGCTACATGCTCGCCACCACCGCGCTCACCCCGTACGTGCTGGTGCTCGGCGTGCTGACCGGCCTGGTGGCGCTGCTGGTCAAGCGCTGGGCGGTCGCGCTGGTGACGTTGCTGCTGTCGGCCGTGCTGACCGCCGCCGTGGCGCCGCGCGCGTTCCCCGACTCGCGGCCCGTCGGCGTGGGCCGACCGCTCAAGGTCATGTCGATGAACCTGTTGGTGGGCAAGGCGGACGCCGAGGCGCTGGTCGAGCAGGTCCGCCGGCACGACGTGGACGTGTTGGCGCTTCAGGAACTCACCCCGGCGATGGTCGCCGACCTGGACCGGGCGAAGCTCGCGCAGGCACTGCCCTACCGGGTGTTCCGCGACGAGCCGGGCGGTTCCGGGTCCGGCATCGCCTCCCGCTATCCGGTGACCGCGCGGGACCTCACGCCGCCCAGCACGCTGCGGCAGGCGGGCGCGCTGGTCGACCTCCCGGGTCGCGACGTGGAAATCGTCAGCGTGCACCCGCTGCCGCCCGTGGTGCCGGAGGGCCCGGAGCAGTGGCAGCGCGACCTGGCCGGTTTGCCCGCGCGCACGCTCACCGGCCCGATCCGGGTGCTGGCGGGCGATTTCAACGCCACGCTCGACCACGCGTCCCTGCGCCGACTGCTGAACACCGGCTACGTCGACGCGGCCGACCAGGTCGGCGACGGCCTGGCCCCGACGTGGCCCGCCGACTCGCCGTGGTGGCCGCCGGGCGTGACGATCGACCACGTGCTGGTCGACAACCGCTGCCCCGTCGACACGTTCGAGGTGGTGGACGTGCCGGGCTCGGACCACCGGGCGATCGTCAGCCGATTCGTCGTGCCAGCTCCGTGAGCGCCTCCCGCGCGCCCATCGCGAGCGACACCCCGCGCCCGTGCCGCACGTCGGCCTCGCGCGGGTTGATCCGGATCAACGCGCCGGAGGAGGCGCTGGCCAGCTCGGCCTGCCGACGCACGGTCGGCACCGCCGAACCCGCGCCGATCTCGATCACCACCAGCGACCGCTGCTCCCGCCGCCACCGGGTGAACGCGTCCAACCCGGCCTGCGACGGCCCGCCGACCCACGACCAGTCGCCGAACATCAGGATGTTCGGCCGCGCGAGCCCACCGCAGTTGCGGCACGACGGCAGCTCGCCCACCGCGCGCATCGACTCCGGGTCCACCGCGACCGCGAAGTCGGCCGGCCACACGTCGTCCGTGCACGGCTCCAGGCACTGCACCGCGTGGATCGACCC
Source organism: Actinosynnema sp. NPDC020468 (assembly GCF_040642015.1). Taxonomy (NCBI): domain Bacteria; kingdom Bacillati; phylum Actinomycetota; class Actinomycetes; order Pseudonocardiales; family Pseudonocardiaceae; genus Actinosynnema; species Actinosynnema sp. NPDC020468. The sequence continues at coordinate 5,421 of NZ_JBFAEO010000021.1, read as the reverse complement.
GTGCACCTCGGCCACGTCGGCGAACCCGGCGCGCTGGAACTGCCCGTCCACGTTGGAGGTGAACACCCGCGCGCCCCACTCCCGCAGCACGGCGAAACCCTCGTGCGGCGTCGTGGACCGGTAGAGGTCGAGCCGGTGGCCGTAGAAACCCCACGCCAGCGCGGGATCCTCCACGAAGTGCACCGGGTCGGCGAGTTCGGCGAACCGCAGGCCGAGCCGCTCGTAGGGCGGGTAGGCCTGCCAGAACCCGCGGTCGCCGCGGAAGTCGGGAAGGCCCGAGTCGACGCCCATCCCGGCTCCCGCGCACACCAGAACCGCTTCCGCGCCGGCGATCAGCTCGGCGGCGCGGTCGATCACGCCTTCGGCGTCGAGGCCAGCACGACCTCGAACTCCAGCAGGTCGGACCCGGTGCCGACGGGCTTGGCCCGCTCGCCGGAGTGCGCCTCGCGCGCGCTGCCGCCGAGCCAGTTCTGGAACGCCTCCTCGGTTTCCCAGTGCGTGACGACGAAGTAGCGCTCGTCGCCCTTCACCGGCCGCAGCAGCTGGAAGCCGAGGAAACCGGGCTCGGAGTCGACCGCGCCGAGCCGCGCGGCGAAGCGCTTCTCCAGCTCGGGGCCGGAGCCGTCGGGGACGTGGATGGCGTTGATCTTCACTACCGACATGCGTCCCAGCCTATCGGCGCAGGGTGCCCGGCCACAGGTACTCGTCCGAGGGTCGTTCGTCACCCCGGAACCACGCCCCGAAGAACCCGGCGAGGTCCTGGCCGGACGTCTTCTCCACGTAGTTCTCGAACTCCGGCCACGACGCGTTGCCGAACCGGTGGTCCGCGACCCAGCCCTTGAGCACCCGGTCGAACACGTCGTCGCCCAGCTGCCGGCGCAACGCGTGCAGCGCGAGCTGACCCTTGTCGTACACGCCGCGGAACTCGTTGCCGCGCCCCATGTCGTAGAGCTTGCGGTTCCAGTAGGTCGACTGGTCGCCGCGCTTGCCGACCTCGGACCGGTAGCGGTCGTCCAGGTCCGCGCCCTCCTTCTCGTCCCACAACCACGAGGCGTAGCTGGCGAAGCACTCGTTCAGGCAGATGTCCGCCCAGCTGCTCAACGACACCGAGTCGCCGAACCACTGGTGCGCGTTCTCGTGCACGACCGTGTCCAGGTCGGCCCACCCGGCGTAGATCGGCCGGCCCTGGGTTTCCAGCGAGAACCCGATGTCGTCGGCCAGGAAGATCCCGCCCGCCGAGGTGAACGGGTACGGGCCGAACCTCGAGGACAGGAACTCCAGCACCTCGGGCAGCCGGTCCTCGCCCTTGGCGACACCGGGCGCGTACGCGGTCACGACGGGTGTGCCGTCGGCCAGCGCGCCCCGTTCGAAGGTCCACCGGTCGACGGCCACCGTGGTCAGGTACGTCGCCATCGGCTCGGCCGCCGCCCAGCGGAACGTGGTCTTGCCGTCCCGGCTCTCGCTGCCCTTCTCCACCCCGTTGGACACCACCGACCAGCCGTCCGGCACCCGCGCGGTCAGCGAGAACAGCGCCTTGTCGCGCGGGGTGTCGTTGGCCGGGAACCAGGTCGTGGCCGAGTGCGGCTCGCCCGCCGCGAACGCGCCGCCGGACTTCGAGATCTGCCAACCGCTGCGGCCCAGCGCCCGTTCCTCGAACAGCGCGGGCTCGCCGCCGTACGTGACCACCGCGGTGAACTCCTTGCCCTGCTTGAGGTCCGCGGTGATCACCAGCTCGTGGTCGCCCTCCTGGGCGAACGTCCGCTCGACGCCGTCGACGAGCACCTTCGCCACCTTGAGCCGGTACAGGTCCAGGTTGAACCGGGTCAGGTCGGCGGTCGCGGTGGCCTTGACCGCGGTCACCCCGTCGAGGTGCTTCGACGCCGGGTCGTAGTCGACCGACACGTCGTAGGACAGCACGTCGTAGCCGGTGTTGCCGTCCTGCGGGTAGTAGGCGTCGCCCGCGCCGTCACCGCCGATCGAACCCCGCACCGCCGGGGTTTCCGTCGTGGGCGCCGGCACCGCGGTGCCCGCGTGCGGCTCGGTGGGCAGCCTGGCCACGACGACACCCGCGACCACCAGCACCAGGGCGGTGATCAGCAGGTAGGGGCGGGCCTTCGGGCTCAGTGCCATGCGGACATGATGCACGCATGGGCGTGGTCGAGTACGGCGGAACCGGTCCGGCGATCGTGCTGCTCCACGGGCTGATGAGCCGGGCGTCGACGTGGTGGACGGTCGCGCGGTGGCTCACCCCGTACGGGCGGGTGGTCGCGCCGGACGCGCGCGGGCACGGTCGGCACGCGCGCGGCGGGCCGTTCCGCACCGAGGACTTCGTGGCGGACCTGGTGGAGCTGGTCGAGGAACGCGACCTCGGGCCCGCGGTGGTGATCGGGCACTCGATGGGCGGGCTGCACGCGTGGGCGCTGGCGGCGGCCCGGCCGGACCTGGTGCGCGCGGTCGTGGCCGAGGACGTGGTGCCGGACAACACGGGCGGTTCCGTCGACGCGTGGCGGTGGTACTTCGACTCGTGGCCGGTGTTCCGGTCGCTCGCGCACGTCCGGTCGGTGGTGGACGTGCCGCGGGTCGAGGAGCTGTTCGAGGAGCGCGACGACGGGTACCACCTCGTCGCGGACATCGAGGACATGTACGCGATCGCGGCCGAGTGGGGCGAGCGGTCGTACTGGGACCTGGTGGACGCGGTCCGGTGCCCGATGCTGGTGGTCGAGGCCGGTCGGGGCGGGATGCGCGCCGGCCAGATGGCCGAGGTGGCACGGCGGACCGGCGCCTCGCACCTGCTGGTCCCGGAGTCGGGGCACGTGGTGCACGACGAGGCGCCGGAGGTCTACCGCGGTGCGGTGGAGGCGTTCCTCAGCGGTCTCCCGGGTGCTCCCGGAGGTGCGCCAGGATGAGCTCGGACACCGTGTCGGGAACCTCCTCCGGGGTGAAGTGGCCGACGCCCTCCAGCAGTTCCAGCCGGTACGGGCCGGTGACCCAGTCGGCCGTCGCGTCGATGCCCGACCGGGCCACCGCCGAGTCCTGGTCGCCGACGACGTACAGGGTCGGCACGGTCACCGGCTTGTCGTAGCCGCCGCTCAACTCGTTGGCGCGGTACCAGTTCAGCGCGCCGGTGAGCGCGCCCGGCTCGGCCAGCCGGCGGAGGTACTCGGCGAGGTGGTCGGCCGGCACGCCGGGCAGGTCGAGCGCGCCCCGGGCCAGGATGGCCTGCTCGGGACCGGGCGCGGGCTGCCGGAACATCGCCATGTAGCGCGAGGCCTGCTGCTGCTCGGGGTCGTCGCGCAGGGCCGCGCCGAACGCCGCGGGGTGCGGCACCGACACCGCGCTCAGCGTGCGGACCCGGTCCGGCCGCTCGGCGGCGGCGATCCACGCGACGGCCGCGCCCCAGTCGTGCCCGACGAGGTGGAACCGCTGCCAGCCCAGGGAGTCCGCGACGGCGAACACGTCACCGACGGCGTGCTCCAACCGGTACTGGGACTCCTCGTCCGGTCGGACGCCCGGCGAGTAGCCCCGCTGGTCGTACGCGACGGCGCGGTGGCCCGCGTCGGCGAGGGCGTGGAGCTGGTGCTCCCATTCGAGGGCGAACTCGGGGAACCCGTGCAGGAGAAGGACTTCCGGTCCGTCCTCGGGGCCGGCGACGAGGGCGTCGAATGTGCCCGCGGCCGTGGCGATGTGCGTCATGCCCCTCAGTGTGCCGACGTTCGGCGCAGCACGTCGACCTCCGCGGTCTGGGTGTCCACAATGGACATCTCGCGGACCCGGGCCCGGATCGGCTCCACCGGGTGCAGTTCGGCGAACGCCCCGGCGAGTCGTTCGGTGGCGAGCGCGGTGCGCGGCGTCCAGCTGCCCGGCAGGTGGTAGGCGTCGGGGTGCTTGACCCGGCCGGCAAGCACGTCGTGGATCGCGGAGTGCACGGCGAGCAGCTCGGCGTCCACCACGGCGGACAGGTGCAGGCTGTTCTCGGTGGCGGACAAGGCGTTGAACCACAGGTCGGGCAGCCAGAGGCGGGCCAGGTCCTGCTTGAGCTCGGTGCGCACCTTCGGGCCGATCGTGCCGGCGGCGGCGTAGACGAGGTGCGGCGGGAACTCCGCGGTCAGGCCAGTGCGGCGGCGCAGGTCGCGGATCCGGCGGTCGGCGTCGGCGTCGAAGAAGACCGCCAGGAGGTGCATCAGTGCTCTCCGGGCAGGGCGAACAGGCCGGTGGGTGTTTGCTCGACCAGGCCGTCCACGAGCAGCGAGTGCAGGCAGCGGTCCCGTTGGCCCGCGTCGGACCAGACCAGGTCGAGCCGGGTCTTCTGAACGGGTTCCTCGGTGCCGCGCAGCACGTCGAGCAGGAGGCCGCGGACCTGGCGGTCGGTGCCGGCGAACTTCTGCACGGCCTTGGCCGGTCCGTCGTAGGCGGGGCGACCGTTGAGCTGCCACGCGCAGGTGGCGAGCACGGGGCAGTCGACGCAGCGGGGCGCGCGGGCGGTGCAGACGAGGGCGCCCAGCTCCATCAGCGCGGCGGAGTAGACGTGCGCCTCCTCGGCGGTTTCGGGCAGCAGCGCCTCGACGTCCTTGAGGTCCTTGGTGGTGGACGGCGGCCCGGCGTCACCGGCGCCGTGCACCGCGCGGGCGACGGCGCGCCGCACGTTGGTGTCCACGACGGGAACCCGCTGCCCGTAGGCGAACGCGGCCACGGCGCGCGCGGTGTACGCCCCGATGCCGGGCAGTGCCAGCAGCGTGTCGACGTCGTCCGGCACGACGTCGTCGTGCTCCTCGGCGATGGCGATCGCGGCGGCGTGCAGCCGGAGTGCTCGTCGCGGGTAGCCGAGCTTCCCCCAGGCCCGCAGCACTTCCCCCTGCGTGGCACGGGCCATGGCCGAGGGCACGGGCCACCGCCCCAACCACTCCCGCCACACGGGCTCGACCCGCGCCACGGGCGTCTGCTGCAACATGATCTCGGAGACGAGCACTCCCCAGGCAGTGCACTCATCCCGCCGCCACGGCAGATCACGCGCGTTCTCACCGAACCACTCGAGAAGAACCTCGGCATCAAGACTCATAGCCCGCCCAGTCTCCCAGACCCACCGCCACCCGTGGCGTTACCCCGGCCGGCGCCGCTCGAAGGATCGTCCGACAAGCACCCAGGGCACCGCCACCGCCGCCAAACCAGAAGCGGCTCGGGCGGTGGTGGGAAGCGGATGGCGGCGGTAGCGGTGGGCGGCGATGTCGGCGGTGGCGGGCAGCGGCGGCGAGCGATGACGAGTGCCGGTCGCAGCGTGCGAACGCGGCCATCCACCGCCACCGCCGCCGCCCACTACCGCCCACCACCGCCCGCCACCACGTCCGCCCACCGCGCCGCCAGCTCCCGCAACGCCGCCTCGGTCCGCCCGGACACCGGCACCCCCACCGCGCCGCTCAACGGATT